>JALEIR010000041.1 GCA_022769665.1 Lachnospiraceae bacterium
ATAGCTATTATGACGAGGAGGGGCGAATGATAGAAATAACTAAAATCACAGAAATAGGTGATAAAAAACATATCGCTCTTTTGGACACATCTTCAGTTTCCTTCCTGCAGGGGCTAAGTATAAAAGGACTGCAGCCAGAAGCTATATTGAACGATTATGATTTGTTATTAATTCCGGAGTGGGTATTAACCGAAATTAATGATGCCCCTGGAAGAGCAGACTATGTACAAAAACTGATAGACCAGGAATATCCAATATTCTGCATTGAAGAAGTCTCATATACGGATTTGGCGAATAATGAAGAAGGTAATCTCTATCAAATAGTTCGTGCATCAACAAATCAGCTGGGAAGAATAAAAAGTTATTTGCGTCGGTATGTTGAAAAAGCAGATCCACTTGATGTGGATGCATACAATGATTGGATTAAGAAGCTGTATGATGAATGACCTGATACTGGCGAAATGCTGTCAAGTGGCAGGTTAAAAAAGAAAAACGCTGGTGAGGTGTCAATTACAATTTTAGCTGAAATCGTATCATGGTTTTATCCTGAAACAAAGGCATTAACTATATATACGCAAGATAAAGATACATACGAATTTCAGAGAAAAGCCGAGGCTGAACTGAGAGATGTGTTTGCGACAAGAACGCCAGTGCCGGTTTCTTATAAGAGTAATGATGCTATATTATGCCAGCTTGTAAGGGATGGTAAAATTAACATCAATAACATTAGCAATTACAGAAAAGATGTACGTAGGATTACCTATAGCAAAGAGCAGGATGATCATTCAATCATTTTAGTTACAGAATTGGTGGATAACGAATTATTTGCTCAGCTTGTTTCAGATAAAACAGTGCATATCATATTTTAGCATGAAGAAAAACGTACATAGACCGGAACTCCTGACGAGGACTTCGGTCTATTTTTATGCCCAGCGGACAGTGCGCACTCCGCGGGCTCATATAGAACTAAAGATACTATTTTGAATAGTATTGAGGGGTTAGAATTATCGAGAGATAAATAAATGCAGTAAAAACAATTTGAATAGGTTAGACGTGCTGTGTATAGTAAAATGGGTAAATTAAGGAATTAGAAAATGCGTAAAAGAGTTGTAATATCTTAAATAGGAGTGATGGAGAATGACAGCACTTAGAAAAGATGCTATGGAGTTGTTAGAAAAGATGCCGGAAGACAAGCTCTACTTCATTGTACAGATTATGAAGGGGGTTAACGGACTTTACGGAACGGATGAGCAGAAAGCAAGAGACAGGGCATTTGAAAAATTGGAAAATCTCAGACGCAAAGCCCCTGAGATAGATTATGATAAAGAACTTGAAGACTAGCTCCACTTTTACAGATTAAAGATGCATACCCTAAGTATGTGATAGGCAGAACCAGGCATGATGAATACCAGTATGAAGGAATCAAGATTATTGATATTGCGGATTGGTTGTTGGATAAATAATGCTATTAGCCAAAAATGAAAAAAAGAAGAAATTGGCTAATATAACAAAGCGAACCAAATAAAGGATAATGTATAAGGCATTGGTCATAATCGGCTGATCCTCGTCGTTGACGGGGATGTTGTTCGTTTATGGGGCTTTTTTTTAAATACTGGTACAATGACAAACCCTCTTGAAGGTATTAGTCTAGTACCAGAATCGGTTATAAATGCTTTGAGAATTGGATTTTATTGAAAATCCCTCGACCAATGTGGATGAAGTTTATGAGGACGAGGCGTGGAAAGAAGATCTCGAAAAGAGTCTTTTTGAAAACTATGGAGAAATTTGGAAACAGGCGATTATCAAGCGATTTGGGAGCCAGACAGTTGGAATGAGGATGTGCATGAAAACGGGGCAATTTGACTGGATATCAATTTATAAAACGGGGCAAAATACAATATAAATAGTTGTAAAAACGGGGCAAAAGATGTATTGTATAGTTGGAGGTGTAAATTCATGTATAGAAAAGATTCCGTTACTGTTGGAGAATGGCTTCAAAGTTCGAATAAGGCACTATTGGTGACCGGAGCAAGACAGATAGGAAAAACCTGGCTCATAAGAGATGAGATTGAAAAGAGTGGATATGTTAAGTTTGAAGTAAATTTTATTGATCAGCCGGATATGATCGCATACTTAAACGCAGAAATGAGTGCGGAAGAGTTTATGATTAAATTAAAAATGATTATGCCGGAAGATTGTAAACCACATGAAACGGTTGTCTTCTTTGACGAGATTCAAAAATGTCCGGAAATAGTAACCAAAATAAAGTTCCTTGTAGATGAGGGAAGCTTTAAGTATGTAATGAGTGGATCCTTATTAGGGGTAGAACTCAAAGGAATAGCTTCAGCTCCAGTGGGATACTTAACTATCCTTAGGATGTATCCTATGGACTTTGAAGAATTCATGGTGGCGAATAGTGTCTCAAATACTACATTAGATATGTTAAAAGAGAAATTTGAAACGAGGAGACCTGTGGATGAATTTATACATCAGAAGCTTTTGTCTCTGTTTTTTGTATATCTCATTGTTGGAGGAATGCCGGATGCCGTAAAAACCTATATTGAAACCAAAGATATTCGAGAGGTTGATAAAGTACAACGGGACATCATAACACTCTACAAAGAGGATTTTTCTCAATATGAATTTGAGGACAAAAAGCTTAGGTTGAAATCTATATATGATATTATTCCCGCTGAATTAAATAAGCAGAATAAGAAATTTGTTTTCACCATGCTTGATAAAGAACTTAAATTTGATAGGTATGAAAACAGCTTTTTGTGGCTAAAGGATGCAGGTGTGGCTTTGCCGGTTTACAACGTAGATGCACCGGTTATCCCTCTTATGGCAAGCAGGAGCAGTAATGTATTCAGACTTTTTTCGAGTGATATTGGATTGCTTACGAGTGCATATCCGGCAGAAACAAAAATTGAATTGATTAATAAAAACGGAGAAGTAAACAACGGGGCTCATTTTGAAAATTTTGTTGCACAGCAATTAACAGCTAATGGTTTTGAACCATATTTCTGTAAAAAGAAGAATATAGGTGAGATGGATTTTGCGATAGAAATGAGTGGAAAAGTTGTTCCGATTGAAGTTAAGTCCGGAAAAGCATATAAATCACACAAAGCTTTGGATAATTTTATGAATGTGCCAGATTATCATCTCGAGAAAGCGTATGTTTTTTCTGCCTCAAATGTTGAAACAGAAGGAACCGTGATATATCTCCCAATCTACATGTGCTATCTTTTGAAAGAACAAAAGCTTGGGCAGATGATAGTAGATTTGGATATTGCGGGTTTGTAAAATGGAAGGAGTTATGCAACGAGTACGAGGATCGTGTTGTTACAGGGTCCTTTAGAATATTGAAAGGTGGGTGTTCACATGCGTTGGTCTGACTATTATGAAAAAATAAACGACTGGGCAGTAAGTACTGCTGTAAACAAGATATCATCCCTGGAAGATATGGGCACTCCGGGTGAAATTGTCGACGCACTTAACATCATTGCCTTTGAGGATAAGAAAGGGGCCACTAGGCTCTTGAATAGGGCTTTGCAACATGGCGTAAAGTTTTCCGGAGAGAATCTTGTGGAAATCATTGACCTATGTGCCGAGGAGAGTTTTAAGAAAGCATTGTATCAATCTGCGGATGCGCTAACTGCGCAGGATTTAGAGGATTTGTATGGCTGCGTCGATGATGAACTTATCATTGACGTGGCGAAGCGATATAAGATATCTGTTCCGGCGGATATGGCTGATGAGTACGAGGAAGAACTATACCCTGATGCCGATATTCCAATTACATGGAACAGATTCTACGATTTGTTTAATAATTGGAAGCCGGAATATGCAAAAGCACGTTTGCAGGCGCTTACAGACTTCGGAAGCAGTGATGAAGTTTTGGAAGTTGTGCAGGAATTATATGGGGATGATGAATATGAAGCAAGCCGATTTGTTACAAGAGCATTGGATGCCGGTGTGCGGTTCCGAGATGAGAATTTGGAGGAACTGTATGGGAATGTCAGTGATGACATTATTATACAGGTGGCAAAAGAGCAGAATATGAAACTTCCGGAGGATTTGCGAGAAGAGGAAGAAGAGCCAGCGGATTTGAGTTTTGAGATTCAGTCTGCAATTGATGCGGCGGATTATGCGCTGGAATGGCTTTCGCAGGCACTGCGAGCATTGAACGATAGTGGAAATGTAAGCTTTATCGACATGATGACCAAGGGATTCTTCACATCATTGTGGAAATATTCGGCTCTTTCTGAAGCGGATGCGGAGATTCAGCAGGCGCAGAATGCATTGGAGAGTTTAAATACGGAGCTGCGGATTTTGCAGATGAATAAATGTGTACGATTGAAATATGGCCGCTTGGCGACTTTGATTGATATGTGGATTGATGCTGACTTTTTGGATGCCCTAACGCATCTGCAGATAAATAAAGCACAAAAGCGGATTAAGAAGACGATAACGCGAGTGGAGAATATCCGGCACGAACTTGCGAAGTTGGAAAGGGGCAATATATATGAGTAACTTAGACAAAATTTTGCGTAGACGTCTGGAGAAAATACGGGAAGAACTGGATTCTTACATAGATGCACGGCTGGTCATAACTGAGCGCAAGTTGTCCGAAACGAGTCCCGAAAGAGTACCGGAAGAGAAGAAAAAGGGGAGTGTACAAGATAAGTTTCTCCGGTACATGAAAATGTGTGATGACAGCGAAGATGAGTATGATGACGATTATTTGGATGAGGCAGAGCCAAAGAAATCAGTAAGTTCAGATGCGCACAGGCAATCGACAGCATATGTACAGTCAAGCCCATCAGCCGGTGTGCCGGCCGGGTCTGTCAGGGTTCCGGATTATTTAATGAAAAAAGAGAAGCATCCGGATATTGATAAAGTACTGGAGAAGAAAGAAGAGTCTTTTTCGGAAATGTTGCTTCGTATGATTGACGAAAAGGGATTGAAAGATTCGGATGTTTATAAGAGGGCTAATATTGACCGGAGACTTTTTTCAAAGATTCGTGGCGACAAAGACTATGTACCGAGCAAGAAGACGGCTATTTCTTTCTGCCTGGCATTACAGCTGGAAATGGATGAGGCAAAGAAGCTTTTGACTGCTGCCGGATATGCGTTATCGGCATCTTCAAGATTTGACCTGATTATTATGTATTTGATTGAAAATTGTGAGTATAACATTCATTTTGCCAATATTGTTTTGGATGATTATGGAGAGGGAACACTTTCGAGATGAAATGTCCCTTCGGAAGCGACCGGTTTTGTTTATAAACTTTGTAATATGTGTATATCAACAAAAAAGGAAGGTAATGCATATGAAAAAAGGATTAACAGAACTGGTCTTTATTTTGGACAGAAGCGGCTCTATGGGAGGCTTGGAAAGTGACACAATAGGGGGCTTCAATGGGATGCTGCAAAAGCAGAAAAAAGAAGAAGGCGAGGCAAATGTGACAACGGTACTCTTCGATGATCAGATTGATATTATTCATGACAGGTTCCCGATTGATGTAGTGAAGCCGCTGACAGGCGCAGATTACTATGTAAGAGGGTGCACGGCATTATTGGACGCGGTAGGAAGTACTGTGAAAAAGGTGGAGAATATCCAAGAGCACTTGCCGGAGGAGATGAAAGCTGAGAAGATTATTTTTGTGATTACCACGGATGGGCAGGAAAATGCCAGTCGGGAATATTCCGCCAATATGGTAAAGAAAATGATTGAAGAGAATCAGGAGAAAGGCTGGCAGTTTCTGTTCTTGGGAGCTAATATTGATGCGGTGGAAGAGGCTGAGAAAATCGGTATTCGAAGGACGCATGCAGCAAACTACAAGAATGATTCGAAGGGCGTCCGGTTGAATTATCAGGCTGTGGGCAGAGTGTTATCGTGCATGAGATGTGCGGATTATGATGAAGAAGAAAAGGATATAATGATTCCTGAATTCTTAAGACAGGTGACACAGCACCTAGAAGAAGATGACTGATTTGCCTAAGCTTGGACAGTGACTGCAGAATTAGGATAACAATGGATGGAGAAAGTGTAATGGAGGGCAGTGTTAGTTTTACTTATCTTCAGCCGGGAACCGACAGGGAAACAGAATTGACACTAGACTCCCCATGCCTCGAACGTAAGGATGGAACAGCGATTGGTGAAATTGTGTATTTCATCTGAGTAAAATAATTACCAAATAGAGGTGACTCATGACCGGTATCTCAAAAACTCCGACAACTTTTCAGTTGTCGGAGTTTTTTGCATCAGGGAAGCGGTCTTTTTAAAGTGGCAGGCGGAAAATCACCTCTCAGGGAATTGGGGTCGTCATAGTAAAATTTCACCTGAATATTCTGACTGTAATCACCGTAGGACTCACCGAATAGTGTGAGACCGCCACAGTTGGCGGTGTCTCTGGGAACTTTGAAGGTAAAGTTTACATCACTGTTATAATCTATTCCCAAATCCTGGATGGTTACCCCGGAAAGCTTGTGCGTGCCGTCCATGAAGGTGCCTGCATCATTAATGATGAGCGTCTTTAACAGGCCATATTGATTCAGATCGGAAGGCCACCAGTTTGGACATAACATACCGCGTCTGTTTCCAAAGTCTCCCGGGCTGATCCAGCTTCCGAGGGGAATGCCGTTTATTTCAAAATAGATATCGCTGGGATAATCCTCGTTAATCTGAGGACATTCTGATGAAATTTCAAAAGATATCTGAATTTCTGTCAGCTTCTGTCCGGACTTGATTCGGTTGGGAAGATTGTAGGTAATGCTTCCGTAACCAATCCAGAGCATTTCGGCTTTAAATCGTTCAGGATAGGAGAAAACCTTGGGATTGTCCAAATCGCCAATCAGATTGCCGGAGGTTGCCAGGCCACAGGTAGGATGTACATCCGCGTGGATATAATGTCCGATAGCAATGTCATCCGTATAGCAGCTCTTTTTTGTGTTTTCGGGTTTACTGTTCATATCAATAATCAGTCTCTGATACTTGGGCCGGACTACCTTCATAACACCTCGTTTTCCGGATGCGGTCTGAATCGAAACCAGACCCGCCGCCTCCAACTTGCTGACGTGCATGGATATTGCGCTGTTGGTAAGCCCAAGCTTTTCCGCAAGGTCATTCATGCTTAAATGATTATCTTCGTATATCAGTTCCATAATCCTAAGTCTCATGGGAGTGCTCAGTGCTTTAAAAATTTCCTCGGCTTCAGCCAGAGAGTGTAGATAATACATATTCAGTCCTCCATTTATTCAAGTATTTCGTTTTGCAAATCTTCACTGAATCGTTTATTAAACTGTACATGATATGTTTAATAAAGTCAATAGTGAAATAATTAAATGATTGATTAAATCGAATAGCAAGTTGTCCAAGTGTTCAGTGAAATAAAAATGCTAAGTGTGCAAAATGCACAAATTTCACATGCTGTTTTCTACATCCGGGAATGAAATAAATAATTGAATTATTTCGCTCCATAGTGTAATGTGAAATTAAAGTTAAGCGTTTTTAGAAAAGGTTAACTAATGAGTGAAACACAACAACCAATCAGGACACAAAGGCATATGCGTTTTTGTGAAAACTGAAAAGAGGAGATTTTTGATGCTTCAGAAGGACATTAAGAAAATTGCATCGGTAGTTCTGACGGCCGCCATGATGGTCACTTCCTGTCCTGTCTGCTCCCTGACGGCACAGGCTGAGGGCGGACAAAACGGTGAAAAAAAGGCAGACGAAAGTCTTTCGGCTACGGATATGGGAGTTGACAGATTGTCTACCAATTATTCTACCGTCAGCAAAACATATACAGCGGAAAGATATCGTGGGGAGGATATTGTTTTCCTGATGGAAGACAGTATAGCCGATGAGGATAAAGCTTATCTTACAGAGGATACCTATGAGTATGGCAATCAGGCAGCAGCTGTTACGGTGGGCGATGAAATCAAGGTTACGATTCAGGTTCCCGAAACGGCATGCTACACCTTGGGATTTGATTACCTTTCCTATGACAGTTCCATTCTTCCTGTTGAGATCGGCATGAAAGTGGATGGTGAGTATCCCTTTTATGAGACAAGAAGCCTTGCTTTTGAGACAACATGGGTTTCCGAGGCGGTGGATGTGGACAGATATGGAAACGAAATTGTATCACTTCCAAGCAAGGATATCCGCTGGGAACACAAAGACCTGATGGATGCCAGCTACAGATATTCGGATGCATTGCTTTTGGAACTGGAAGCAGGAAGCCATGAATTAGACCTTGCGATTCAGGAAGGAACCGTGTTGTTGGGTAATATCACATTATCTGGCTCGAAAGAAATTCCCGCTTATACTTCCTCGGAGATTGCATCCGGAAATGCGCTGATTACGATTGAAGCAGAAAATTTCTACGAGAGAAACGATTCCAGTATTCATGCGATAGGAGAGTATGACGCTGCGATTTCTCCGCTGTCCGCAAAACAGACAGTGCTCAATATTGTGGATGAAGATTCTTTTAACGAGGCAGGCCAGACTGTCAGCTATCGTTTTACGGTGGACAATGCCGGATACTACTATATTGGAATGAACTATCGTCAGTCGGAAAAAAACGGCTTTCCGGTATTTGCAGATTTTAAAATAGACGGTGAAATTCCCAATACTGCGTTCCGTTCTTATCAGGTGGAAGCTTCCACAGAGTTTTCCACGGCGACCTTACAGGATGAAAACGGAAAAAACCTGAGTGTTTATCTGGAACAGGGAGAGCATATCCTTTCCGTTACCATCAGTATCGACAATCTCCGCTATGCACTGGAAGCGGTTGACAGGATAATGAGTGGTATCAGTGATCTTTCTCTGGAGGTTACCAAGGTTGCAGGAACCAATAAAGATAAGTACAGAGATTTAAAAATTACGAGATACATACCGGATGTACAGACCAGACTTACAAGCTGGGTATCGGAGCTTTATTCCCTGGCGGAAGAAGCATGTGTATATGTGGATGCTGAGAGCCCGGAGGATGTGGCGGCTTTCTCTTATCTGCTGATTGCGGCAGATCAGCTGGCTACCTTGGCCGAGGAGCCCAACGAACTGGTTTACAGGGTGGATGAACTTTCCACGAGTGTCAACTCGATTAATACACAGATTGCGAACTTTGTGGATTTAATCAATGATAATGACCTTGCGATAGACAGAATTTATATCTACCAGGAGGACGCAAAGCTCCCGAAGGGACTGAACTTTATAAAATCCCTGGGAATGTCCGTCACAAGATTCTTCCATTCCTTCTTCGGACAGTCCTATTCCGCAAGCAACACGGATGAGTCACATGTTCAGGTGTGGGTCAACAGACCGCGTACATATGTTGAAATCATGCAGAAAATGATTGATGAGGAGTTTACGCCGGAGACCGGAATTGAAGTTGATTTGTCTATCATGACAGATGCCAATAAGCTGATTCTTTCCAATGCTTCCGGAGACACACCGGATATCGCAACGGGCATAAACTATTCCATTCCCTTCGATTTGGCAATCAGGGGGGCTTTGGTGGATCTGACGCAGTTTGATAATTACAGGGAAGTATTCGGACGCTACAATGACGGACTTTTGGTACCTTCCGTTGTGGGAGACGGGCTTTATTCACTTCCCGAGACCATGAACTTCTATGTTTTGTTTTATCGAAGTGACATTCTCGGTAAATTGGGGCTGGAAGTTCCGGATACCATGGAGGAGCTGATTGCAATGCTGCCGGATCTTCAGATGAGAGGCTTGAATGTCTATTATCCAACCGCTCCGATGCTGGTCATGAGGAATTATCACGGAACGACTCCTTTGATTTACCAGAACGGCGGCAGTCTTTACGGCGACACTGCATTGGACATCAACATTGACAGCGAAGAGACGGTAGAGGGATTCACACAGCTGACAGAATTGTTTACACTTTACAATCTGCCGGTTGATGTCCCGAACTTCTATCAACATTTTAGAAACGGAGATTTGCCAATCGGTATTGCGGATTTCAACTCATACAACCTGATTTTAAATGCAGCACCTGAAATCGCAAATTCATGGAGTATAGCACCGGTTCCCGGAATTTTGGACGAGGAGACCGGCGAAGTAAAGCGTTACATGTCGGGTGGCGCGGAAAGCACAATCATGTTTGCTTCCACAAAGGAGAGAGAGAATCAGGCGTGGTCCTTTATGGAGTGGTGGTCAAGAGCTGAGGTGCAGGCGGAATTCGGACAGAGACTTCAGATTCTGTACGGCGATGAATATATTTGGCCAACCGCAAATCTGGATGCATTTGAAATGCTTCCTTATCCTACCTCCGACAAAGCGATTATTGTGGAGCAGGCTCAATACATTTTGGAATCGCCGAGACTTTTGGGCGGATACATGATGGAGCGAGAGGTTAGTAACGCGTACAACGATGTGGTTGTGAACGGTGAGACGGTCAGGTCCCGTATCGACGAGGTTGCCAAAACGGTAGAGCGGGAGACCGAACGGAAACTGGAAGAGTTCGGATACATTGACCGGGATGGAAATGTCCTGATGGAATATCAGGTTCCTTCCGTGGAGAAAGTCAGAGAAATTTTGAAGTCAAAATAACCTTAGCTTGACAGGAAGCTATGAGAATTCGTAAAGGTACAAAGATTATGCGGAAAAGTTCTAAAGTAGGAAAGAGAACACACAACAATAAAACAGGATATGCTTTCGTTTTACCGTACGCCTTATTGTTCGTACTGTTTATCCTGACGCCGGTAATTATGGCAGTGATTCTTTCGTTTACCAATTTTAATGCCATACAGCGGCCGGGATTTGTGGGATTCTTAAACTACATCAATTTGATTACAAGCGATGATGTGTTTATGAAATATGTCCTTCCCAACACGGTAAAGTATGCATTGATTGTAGGTGTCGGCGGTTACGTGCTGGCCTTTCTGCTGGCATGGGGACTGGCTAACCTGACCAAGGGGCCCAGAACCATATTTGCATTGATCCTCTATTCGCCCTCCATGACAACCGGTGTGGCAATGACGGTTCTTTGGAAGATTATGTTTACAGGCGATCAGACCGGGTACCTGAACAGCTGGCTGATGGATATCGGCATTATCAATGAACCCATCATCTGGCTGGTTAATTCCAACTATCTGCTGCCAATTGTAATCATTATCGGTTTGTGGAGCAGTATGGGTGTCGGCTTTCTATCGATTCTGGCAGGCCTGTTGAATGTGGATGAATCTCTTTATGAGGCGGCGGCCATCGACGGAGTAAAGAACCGTTTTCAGGAGATGATTTATGTGACCATTCCCAGCATGAAGCCTCAGATGCTGTTTGCGGCAGTTATGCAGATTGTGGGAGCCTTCCAGAACGGTATGATTTCTACACTGCTTGCAGGTAATCCTACACCGGGCTATGCGGCACAGTTGATAGTAAATCATATAGAAGACTATGGATTTATCAGATATGAAATGGGATACGCGGCTGCCGTATCGGTAGTGCTTTTGCTGATTGTGCAGATATTCTCTGCGGTATCCACCAAGCTTTTCGGAGAAAAGGATTAAAGGGAGGAGGAAGAAAATGGCAGCATATAAAGGACATCAGATGAATCCTGACAAATTTAACAAAGGTCAGATTAAGATATATCTCATGGTACTTCCCATGGTTCTGCTTTGCGGACTTCCGATTGTATTTATTATTTTCCATGCTTTTAAGCCGATGGAGGAGCTGTTTGCTTTCCCGCCGAAGTTCATCACCCTGAATCCTACGCTGGATAACTTCAGGAAGTTGATCAAAGCATCGAGAACGGGAAGTATTCCGCTCAGCAAATATGTGTTTAACAGCTTGTTTATCACCGTTGCGGTTGTATTCGGTTCCCTTGCCTTTTCGACGATGGCGGCGTATGCGCTGTCAAAGCTGAAATTCAAAGGCAGAAATCTGATGATGCAGATTAACCAGATTGCTCTTATGTTCGTTTCCTGCGCAGTAATGATTCCCAGATATCTGGTGGTCAACAAGCTTGGAATGATTGATACATACTGGGCAGAGATACTCCCACTCATTGCCCTTCCCGTTGGGCTGTTTCTGATTAAGCAGTTCGTGGACCAGGTTCCCGACTCGCTGATTGAGGCAGCATATATGGACGGCGCAAAGGAATGGACAATTTATTTAAAAATTATCCTTCCTTTGATTAAGCCGGCTATCGCTACGGCAGCAATCCTGGTTTTCCAGCAGGTATGGACCAACCTGGAGACATCAAATTATTATATCAACGATGATTCGCTGAAGTCGCTTGCGTTCTATATGAGTACACTGACAAGTACGACCACAACCAACACAGTGGCAGGACAGGGTATTGCGGCAGCCGCATCCCTGATTATGTTCCTGCCCAACCTGATTCTTTTCTGTATTTTGCAGAAGAATGTAATGAATACCATGGCGCATTCCGGTATCAAATAAAGGGGACGAAAAGTGAAAAAGCTGAAGAAGAAAACGTTAGCAAAATTAATAGCATCCCTGGCACTGGTATTAGTACTTGCAGCCGGGTCAACCTCGGTAAGCCATGCGGATGCGCCTTACAAGACATACACGGTGGACGGGTATGGTTCCGTCACGGAAACCCAGACTGCTTATCTTCCTTATGAGACGATTACGAAGATTGGAACAGAAGCACTGACCGCACCTACCGATTTTACCCTGCTAAAGGATGGCACCATGTACATCCTGGACAGCGGTGCCGGCAGAGTCGTGGTATCCGATGCACAGTGCAATCTGATTACCACCATCGGAGAGGGAGTCATTGTAGGTGCACGGGGAATGTATGTGACAGAGGACAAAACGGTTTATGTTGCTGACCGTGATGGCGGACAAATCCTGGTGTTTGACAGCGAAGGTACCCTGATTCATACCTATAAAAAGCCTACAGAAGCAATGTACGGTGAGACACAGGATTTCCTGCCTTTGAAGATTGTGGTGAATTCCTCCGGAACAATGTATGTCATCTGTGAATCCAACACAAACGGTATTGTGGAAATCAGCCCGGTGGAGGATGGAACCTTCCTGGGATATTTCGGCACGAATGCTACAAAAGCAAATATCTGGACCATTATCTGGAGGGCGGTTCTCACGGATGCCCAGAGAGCAAAGATGATGTCAAATCTTCCTGCCACACCGGACAATATGGCCATTGACGAAAAGGGTGTTATTTACACAATCACCAGAGGCGAGAAGCTTGAGGCAGTAAAACGCCTTAATATTGCAGGTGTAAACATGATGGAGATTGAAAGATATCCTGAAGTCCCTGCAGCTGTGGCAAGCGGAAATCACGACAACGTTTTTGTGGCTACCACTACCGGATTTATCTACGAGTACAACAACGAGGGCGACCTGCTCTTTATGTTTGGCGGAAGTGACGATGGCAAACAGCGAATAGGTCTTTCCACAAAGGTAGAGGCAATCCAGATTGGAACGGATGACAAGATTTATGTCCTGGATTCCGAAAAAGCACAGATTCAGGTGTATGAGCCCACAGAGTTCACAAATTATCTGCATCAGGCACTTTACCTCTTTTCCAAGGGCCGTTACGAAGAGAGCAAGGAACCTCTCTCCGAGATTCTGGAAATGAACAGTTTGTTTACCTATGCCAACATGGCAATGGGAAAAGCGCTTTACAAGGAAGGCGATTATGAGGGAGCATTGAAGTATGCGAAACTTTCCAAGGACATGGACGGCTATTCCGACGCCTTCTGGGAAATTCGAAATGTCTGGCTGAAGCATAACCTGACCGCCATGGTGCTGATTATTTTAGCATTCGTCCTGATGATACAGGTAATCAAGCATGTTGATAAAAAGAAACACATTCTGGATAAACCCAGGGCTGTCCTGAACCGGTTCCGGGAGAAAAAACTGGTCAGTGAACTGAGATATGGATTCTACTTTATAAGGCATCCCATTGACGGCTGCTACGGAATAAAGAGGGAAGGCAGGGTCTCCCTGTACAGTACCAACATCCTGTTTGCATTGACAATTGCCTTTTATGTAATCAATAAATACTTTTGCGGATTCCTTACCAAGACTGTCCGCGAAGGAAAATTTGATATTTTATCAGATGTGGGATTGATATTGATTGCGGCTGTTCTGGTGGTGGGATGTAATTATCTGATGTGTACCATCAATGATGGTGAGGGTAAGTTAAGACACATTTACAGCTCTTTTGTATACAGCTTCGTGCCTTATCTGATTCTGATGCCGGTGGTGTTTGTACTGTCCCACATTGTATCAAACAATGAAATCTTTTTTGTACAGTTCGGAACGTTTGCGATTACTGTCTGGGTGGCTGTGCTGCTGTTTGTGTCTATACAGGAGATAAACAATTATACGGTGAAGGAAACCATCAAAATCATCTTCCTTACTTTGTTCACGATTTTGATTGTATGCTTACTGATTTTCATCATTTACGTTCTGTGGTCGCAGGTATTTGACTTTATTCAGTCCATATGCGGAGAGGTGGTGTATAAAATTGGCTCATAGGATATTTCGGAAAACAATTACAACACTGATGGCTACTCTCCTGGCTCTGGAAATCTTCTTCGGAAACTTTCCGGGAAGTTTCATAAAGGCAAATGCCGCTTCTGAAATCAACGGTCATACATTGATTGCGGAAAATGCCGGTTACAGATTGTATATGCAGGAAGATAACCTGTCTTTGATTGTTGAGAGCAAAGAGACAGGTACCTACATGGAATCGGCTGTCAGCTTCGATGACGGCAATAACAACAATACCTGGCTTGGCGCCATGCAGTCTGCGGTGGTAATCACCATGATTAACGGAGGAGACGACAGCAAACAGGCTGACCTTGTCAATGACGATGTATCCAGACAGATTACCTATACAGACAACGGATTCTCCGCAAAGCTGTACTGGACAAAGTACAAATTCGGAATGACCCTGAATGTTGCATTGGAAGAAGACGGAGTGGTAGCGAGCGTGGATGATGATTCCATCGTGGAAGACGGAACCAGCTACTGCCTGGGGACCATTTCCCTGTACCCTTACATGGGTAATTCCTATATGGATGAAAAAGAAGGTTATCTCCTGGTGCCGGACGGAAACGGCGCATTGATTTATCTGGATGATAAGGAAGGACGTTTCAAGAGCGGCTTTTCTTCCATGATTTACGGCTCTGATATCGGATTTGATGAGTCTGACACAACAACGCTGCTGTATGACAAGTACAACACCATCAAGGATTCCGAACAGATTATCGCTCCCGTATACGGTATTGCACATACAGAGGACAAAATCGCTTACCTGGCAGTGATTGAAGAAGGAGAAGGCAGAGCACAGATTGAGTGCGTGCCCAACGGTGTCAGCGTAAATTATAACAGAGCGTATGCAAAGTTTATCTGCAGAAAGACTTACACGCAGCCGACAAGTAACAATTCCACTTCCGGTTCGATTCATACTTACGAATCGGAGAGAAGCCATTCTGATTTGAAAGTGAGATTCCTGTTTCTTGACGGAGAGAATGCAAACTATTCCGGAATGGCCTCTGCCTACAGAGATTATCTGTTAAAGACCGGCGGCATGAAATGCGTGGATACTGCTTATAACACCAGAGTGGACTTCCTGGGGACAGAGAGAGAAAGCTGGCTGTTTAGTACCACTCCCGTGGTCATGACAACCGTCGACGATATTTACGGAATCTACGATGACCTTGAAACCGCAGGGGTGAAGGATATCCTTTCCGTTTATAAGGGTTGGCAGGATGGAGGACTTTATAATCTTCCCATCAGTAAATACAAAGCAGATTCCAAGATTGGCGGAACAAAGGCTCTTACCGGGCTGATCCGGGATGCGGAAGAAAGAGGAATTTCCCTCTATCTTTACAATGACGGACGGACCATTAACCCCGATGAACAAAATGCAACCTTCAATGTGGTAAAAAAGATAAACAAACGCCGCTATGAAGAAAAGACCTATATGGATGTTTACGAGAACTTCCTGTATCTAATCCCTGACCGTTCCGATTATATGCTGTCAAAGTTTTTGAAGAGTTACACTTCAAAAACAAGCGGGAATCTGGCGCTTGCAGGTGTGACCGACACGTTGTTCAGCTATACCTACAGCGGAAAGACCTATTCCAGGTATGATACGGAAGATACATATGAAAATATGGTGGCAAAGATTGACGAAAGCACGAATCTGATTATGGAACAGCCTTTTGCCTACCTTTGGAAGAATACAGAAGCCTTTTTGGATATGCCCCTGTATACTTCCAGCTATATGTATGAGGATGAAAGCGTTCCTTTTCTCAGCATGGTGCTTAAGGGTGTGATTCCTGTTTACTCCGAGTATGTTAACTTTGAGGCAAACAAGCAGGAATTCTTCCTGAAACTGGTAGAAACGGGAACCTACCCTTCCTTCTATATTACCAAGGAAAGTTCTTCAGAACTGATTTACACAAACTCCTGTGATATTTACAGCTCTGAGTACACAACCTACAGGAACACAATTATCGATTATACCGAACAGTTGAAGAAGCTCTGGGAGGTTACGGAAAATGCATATATGGTATCCCACGAGATTACCGGAACCGGAGTGACCAAAGTTACCTATTCCAACGGTGTAAAGATATATGTCAATTACAGTTCTACTGAGGTAAACATTGACGGACTGGCTGTCAGCCCCATGTCATATGTTGTGGAGAAATAAATGAGCAAAGAAAAGAGAAAAAAACAATCAAAAGTAAAACTTGGAAAACTGGAAGCCAGAGAGGCGAGAGTGGGCTATTTATTCGTACTCCCATGGGTAATCGGAACAATACTGTTTCTGTTGTATCCTCTCTGCCAGTCCTTCTACTACATGTGGTTCAACATCAGAATCACACCGCTTGAGACCAAGTTCATCTATGTGGGAACCGGTAACTTCACCCAGATATGGCTGGAAAATCCGGAATTCCCCCAGCAGCTTGTGACATACATCTGGCAGACGATTATTGAGGTTCCGGTAATTACCGTTTTTGCGTTGATTATCGCTATGATGCTCAATGGCAAAATCAAATGCAAGGCATTCTTCCGGCTGATCTTTTTCCTGCCGGTGATTATCGTATCCGGTCCGGTTATGAACATGTTGGTCAGTCAGGGAGCGTCCAGTATACCGGCAATGAACACACAGGCAATCACGAATGCCCTGGGAACCTTCCTTCCCATGTCTGTGTCCACGGCAATCAGTGAAATCTTTTCCAATATGATTACGATTCTGTGGTACTCGGGTGTACAGATTCTTATCTTTTTATCGGCGCTTCAAAAGGTGGATCCTTCCCTTTACGAGGCAGCGAAAATGGATGGAGGTTCCGGATGGGAATGTTTCTGGAAAATTACACTTCCCACGATTAAGCCTTTCATACTGTTGAATGCGGTTTACACCGTTATTTTCCTTTCCGGCAATGAGCAGAACGAATTGATCAATATGATTAAGAACGCCATGTTCTCCGGAACAAAAGAAAAGGGTTACGGATATGCTTCCGCCATGGCGTGGATGTATTC
>JALEIR010000074.1 GCA_022769665.1 Lachnospiraceae bacterium
ATGCATACCCCTCAAGAATCTTTCATACACTGTAAAAAAGATTCTTAAGGGGTATTCTTTTGAAGGATTACATCGAAGAGCGTGCTATCAGCATTGCCAATTATATCATCGACTCCAACGCAACCGTGCGTCAGACCGCCAAGGCCTTCGGAGTTAGTAAATCTACCGTACATAAGGATGTGACCGACCGTCTCGTGCAGATTAACCCTACGCTGGCAAAGCAGGCCCGCCAGGTGCTGGATGTGAATAAATCAGAGCGCCACATCAGGGGCGGAATGGCGACAAAGGAAAAATATGCGCACAGGGAGTGCAGATGAGAGAAAGGCGGAGCATACCCCGCGCGGGATGAATGTCCTGTGCGGGGATTTTTGCGCTTCGCGGTTTACTTTTTGGTCTCCGGGCGATAAAATAGAAATATATATGGAATGCTATAGAGTAACGATTCAGATAAATTGGAGTAGAAATTTTGGCAAACACGGAAACAGATACAAAAAAAATATCATCTCTGGCGGAACAGATTATGTCTCTGGCACATGACGATATCCTGATGCATCTGCGCTTTTTTGACATGGCGCTGTCTCAGCTTCGCCGTAAGGAACGGTTGAATATGGGATGCTTTGCCACAGACGGTCAGACCCTGTTTTATGATCCGGTCTATGTATTGAAATGCTATCGGGAGAACCCGAAGTATGTGGCCCGGGTATATTTGCATATGCTGTTACACTGTATTTTTTTTCACAGTTTTCAGTATGATAAGTTGGAGACCGACAACTGGGACATGGCTGCCGATATCGCGGTGGAGAACGTAATCATTGACATGCAGTTGCCGGGGGTCACGCTGGAGCAGGATGGAGACGCAGTCAGGAAGCTGAAAATACTGCGGGAGGATATCGGTCCGTTAACGGCGGAGCGGATTTACCGGTATTTTCGTCATAATCCCATGACACCCGGGGAAAAGAAGGACTTGCAGAGGCTGTTTTGCAGGGATATTCATTCTCTGTGGAAGCCGGCAGAACAACTGGAAATCACACAGGAACAGTGGAAGAAAATCAGCGAGCGGGTGAAGGCAGATTTAAAGTCCTTTACCAAAGCAAAATCGGGTGCGGAAACACTGCAGAAGAATCTGGAGGAGACCACCAGAGACCGATATGATTACAGTGAGATTCTTCGCAGGTTTACGGTTATGGGGGAGGATATCACCGTAAACGACGAAGAGTTTGATTATATCTATTATACCTACGGTTTGGAGCATTACGGAAATCTGCCCCTGATAGAGCCCTTGGAATATAAAGAGACCAACAAGGTTCGGGAATTTGTCATTGCCATTGATACCTCAGCCTCCTGTCGCGGCCCTATTGTAAAGGCATTTCTGCAAAAAACTTATTCCATCTTAAAGGGTAGCGAGAATTTCTTTCATAAGATTAACGTACACATAATTCAGTGTGACAACGAAGTGCAAAGCGACACAAAGATAACCTGTGACGATGACTTTGAGACCTTTATGAAGTACGGGAAGTTGAACGGCTTCGGCGCCACGGACTTCCGCCCTGTGTTCCGGTATGTGGAACAGCTGAGGGAGCAGGGAGAGTTCGAGAATCTGAAAGGGCTGATTTATTTTACCGACGGTTACGGTATATATCCGGAGCGAATGCCTGATTATCAGGTAATATTTGCATTTCTGGATGAGGATGAGAACCGAAGCCCGGTGCCGCCCTGGAGTATGAAGGTGATTTTGGAAAGTGACGCGCTGGAGGAAGAGGAAAATCGCAAGGGCGAAAATCCGGAATGATGAAGAACACGCAGTCTGAACAGAAGGAAAACAGAATAACGGGAGAAACATGATGAATATAAAACAGGCAAAAGAATATATCAAGAATTCGGTAAATCTGTATCTGAAAAAGGATGACTTCGGGGAATACAGGGTATCTGTGGTGAGGCAGCGTCCTATTTTCCTGCTTGGTGCACCGGGCATCGGAAAGACTGCCATTATGGAGCAGATTGCACAGGAGATGGGCATCGCACTGGTAGCCTATTCTATGACGCATCACACAAGGCAATCCGCGCTGGGGCTTCCCTTTATTACAGAGAAGACCTACGGTGGAGAAAAGGTCAGCGTATCCGAGTATACTATGAGTGAAATTATAGCCTCTGTTTATGACACCATGGAAAGCAGCGGCATGAAGGAAGGTATTTTGTTTCTGGACGAAATCAACTGTGTATCGGAAACCCTTGCCCCGTCCATGTTGCAGTTTTTGCAGTATAAGGTTTTCGGACGGCATAAGGTGCCGGAGGGCTGGGTGATTGTCACTGCCGGAAATCCGCCGGAGTATAATAAATCCGTGCGGGAGTTTGACGTAGTGACTTTGGACCGGCTGAAGGTGCTGGAGGTGGAGCCGGATTATCGTATCTGGAAAGAGTACGCGGTGGAGAAACGGATTCACAATGCAATCATCAATTATCTTGACCTGAAAAAAGAGCATTTTTACTGTATGGAGATGACCACAAAGGGCAGAAGTTATGTGACGGCAAGAGGCTGGGAGGATCTATCGGAAATCTTGACGCTTTACGAGGATGAACAGCTGCCGGTGGATGAGACCTTGGTGGGACAGTATCTGCGCAATGAAAAGGTAGTCAAGGAGTTTACGGCTTATTATGATTTGTACAACAAGTATAAGCGTGATTATCGTATCGGAGATATTTTGAGCGGAAACCCTTCTGTTCAGGCAATTGCCCGTGCAAAAGAGGCAGCCTTTGACGAGAGATTGTCTCTGCTCGGTATGCTGTTGGACAAGGTACAGGCAGACATGAAGGATATTATGAATCAGGCAGCTTTTTTGTCTGATTTGAAGAATCCGCTAAAGGCAATCGGAGCCACAGCGGAACAGAACTCTGTAGAGCAGATATTATCATCGTTGGAAAAGCAGGCGGAAGGACGTAAAAAGCTACTGGAAAATCTGCAGAACGCAAATTCATTGTCGGATGCTGACAGAAAGAAGCACCGCAGTGTAGTGCACTTTTTGGAAGAGGCCCGCAAGGAGCTTTATACCGGCGAAGCTGTAACGGGGGCTGAAGCTTATACCTATTTGAAAGGAAAGTATAGTGCACTTGTGTCTCGTATGAAACAGGAGACAGAGAAGGTACAGGGCGAGCTGCATGCGCTGTTTACCTTTGTTGAGGAAGCCTTTGACAAGGGAAACGAAATGCTGATTCTGGTGACGGAACTGACTGTGAATACGGCTTCCGCGCAATTTATCGCAACTTTCGGAAGTCCGGACTATAAGCGGCACAATGAGGAATTGATGCTCTCAGAGCGCAGCGATGATATCAAAGCACAGATTGCGGAATTGAAATTGGACTGGGGGTAAATTATGCGGGAGAAGGAACTGGAACTTGCGGGCGGCAGCCTGTATTATGAGATAAAGAACGGAAAAGCGGAGATAACGCGTTTTCAGGGGCTTGCATCGGAGGTATGTGTACCGGACATGCTGGATGGATGCCCCGTGACAACAATTTTGAAAAAGGCGTTCTTAAGTAAAAAGAATCTCCGTAGGGTGATTTTGCCGGATACGCTGGAGGAGGCAGGTGACTGGTCCTTTGCCTATTGTGATAACCTGACGGAGGTGTGCATCCCGGGGAAAGAGATTCGATTCGGCAAAGCGGTTTTTTTGGAGTGCAAAGAATTGAAAAGGATATCGATGCGGGAAGACGGCAGTAATCCCGATTATCAGCCTGAGCTTCTTGCTGCGGCGGTAAAGGATTTTGAGGCATATTACCTACTGGACATTCCGGCGGTCGGAAGTAAGGAGTGGCTGGATAAATGGGATTCCAGGCTGGCAGCGGTGCTGCATGCTCCGGATCATGAGGGATATTCCAGACAGGTGCTCTGCGGAGAGGAGGATTATGGAAGTACGGACCTGAAAGCGTATACCAACGGAAAGCGAAAGAAAAAAGTTAGGCTTGTTTTACTTCGGCTTCTGTTTTCCTACGGTTTGACGGATTCTTTCAAAGAGGAATTGGAGCAGTATCTGCTCAATCATACCAAAGGATGTGACAGCGAGGAAACCTGGCAGGTTGTCTGGAAGGAATACGGGAATGACAGAGCATATTACAGCCTGTTTGCAGAATTGGGATGTGTGAACAGCAGGAATCTGGACGGGATACTGGCGGATGTCGGGGAGGATTTGCCGGAGATGAAGGCTTATTTCCTGCGTTATTGTGAGGATAGTTCGGAAGGCAGAAATTTTTTTGATGATTTGGAATTATAATTCTTAACTTTTATAGTGTTTTTTCTTAATTCATTTTTATTTTGTTGAATCGTTTTGGTTATTTTGATATACTGTGCAGGATGATTGTCGTCTCCGGCCGACCGGAGACATAGAAACAAAGAAAGGGAGAGGGAGAAAGGGTATGACATTATCACAGGCAAGGGAAAAGCTTGAAAAATACGGACAGGAGCATGTGTTGAAGTATTATGACGAGCTGAACGAAAGAGAGAAGGATGAGCTTTTGGCTCAGATTGAAGCCACGGATATGAGTATACTGGAGTCCTGCAAGCATCGTGATGAACTGGCTAAGAAGGGGGTCATCACACCTCTTGCCGCTATGCAGCTGCCGGAGATTGAAGCTAACAGAGAGTCATTTACGGAAACAGGACTGGAGGCAATCAAAGCCGGAAAAGTGGGAGCGGTTCTGCTGGCCGGAGGCATGGGAACCAGGCTGGGTTCCGATAATCCAAAGGGCATGTATAATGTGGGACTGACCAGAGAGCTTTATATTTTTGAGTGTCTTGTGAACAATATGTTGGATGTTGTACATCAGGCGGACGCGTGGTTTCATTTATTCATTATGACAAGCGATAAAAACCATGAAGCTACCGTAAGCTTTTTAAAAGAGCATGATTACTTCGGATACAAGGCTGAATACATACATTTCTTTATGCAGGAGATGGCAGCAGCTACGGATTATGACGGAAAAATTTATCTGGAGGAGAAGGGAAAGCTTTCCACATCTCCCAACGGTAACGGCGGCTGGTTTATTTCCATGAAGAACGCAGGCCTTTTAGAACTGGTACAAAAGGAAGAAATTGAGTGGCTGAATGTATTTGCTGTGGATAATGTATTGCAGAGAATTGCAGATCCCTGTTTTGTAGGAGCTACCATTCAAAAGAACTGTGCCGTAGGCGCCAAAGTGGTTCGGAAAAATGCGCCGGACGAGAAGGTAGGCGTTATGTGTCTGGAGGACGGCAGACCTTCCATTGTGGAATATTATGAGCTGACGGATGAACTGATGAATGCCAAGGATGAGAATGGTGATCCTGCTTATTATTTTGGAGTAATTTTGAATTATCTGTTCCGTGTTGCGGATTTGCTTGAAATATTGGAAAACAACCTGCCGCTTCACATTGTGGAAAAGAAGATTCCCTTTTTAAATGAAAACGGTGAGCAGGTAAAGCCTGAGACGCCAAACGGTTTTAAGTTTGAAAATCTGGTTTTGGATATGATTCACCAAATGAAGAGCTGTCTGCCTTTCGAGGTAGTCCGTGAAAAAGAATTTGCGCCGATTAAGAACAAAACAGGTGTGGATTCTGTGGAGAGTGCCAGAGAGTTGCTGAAAAAGAACGGTGTTACATTGTAATTAACATTTCGACAGGTTCTCATAACAAATAAGTATTGAGATGCGCGGCCTTTTCCGTTATCCTTTTAGATAACAGAAAACAAAAATAAGGAGGCAAAAGCGATGAAGATTTTGGTGACAGGGGGCGCCGGATTTATCGGTAGCCATACGGTGGTAGAGTTGCAGCAGGCAGGCTATGATGTGGTAGTGCTTGATAATCTTTGCAACGCAAGTGAGAAGTCTTTGCAGCGTGTGGAGGCAATCACCGGAAAGAAGGTTCCTTTTTATAAAGCAGACATTCTTGACAGAGTGGCATTGGAGGAAATCTTCTCCAAGGAGTCAATCGATGCCGTGATTCATTTCGCAGGTCTCAAAGCGGTAGGGGAATCCGTGAAAAAACCTTGGGAGTACTATGAAAACAATATTGCAGGTACATTAACCCTGGTGGATGTCATGAGAAAGCATGGCGTAAAGAACATCATCTTTTCTTCCAGTGCAACGGTGTATGGCAATCCTGCATTTATCCCGATTACAGAGGAATGCCCCAAAGGACAGTGTACCAATCCCTACGGCTGGACCAAGTCCATGTTGGAACAGATACTTTCCGATATCCAGAAGGCTGACCCGGAATGGAATGTGATTTTGCTTCGCTACTTCAATCCAATCGGAGCTCACAAGAGCGGAACCATCGGCGAGAATCCCAACGGTATTCCCAATAATCTGATGCCTTATATCACCCAGGTCGCTGTAGGCAAGTTAAAAGAACTGGGCGTGTTCGGTAACGATTATGATACCCCTGACGGAACCGGTGTCCGTGACTACATCCATGTAGTAGATTTGGCAATCGGTCATGTGAAAGCCTTAAAGAAAATTGAGGAGAAGGCGGGACTGAAGATTTACAACCTGGGTACGGGCGTAGGCTACAGCGTACTGGATATTGTAAAGAACTTTGAGGAAGCAACGGGAGTGAAAATTCCTTATGTCATTAAGGACAGAAGACCCGGAGATATCGCTGCCTGTTACGCAGATGCAAGCCTTGCAAAAAAGGAGCTTGGCTGGGAAGCACAGTACGGTATCAGGGAGATGTGTGAAGATTCTTGGAGATGGCAGAAGAACAACCCGAACGGTTATGATGAATAAAAATACAAAAATGCCGGCTGTGCAATGACAGCCGGCATCTTTAGTCTTCTTCAATAATCTGAATTTCCAGGTAGTCAAAATCGATGCTGTCAATAAAATTGTCCTGCGTAAAGCGAGCCTTGCGATGCCTTTTGAATTCCGCTACGGTTTTATCCAGCCAGATCGGTTTACTGAGGTCAAATTGAAGACATACCTTGTCCAATGCACGGAAAACCTTGTGGGTTCGGGTATCCGTGCTCCCGTCCTCAATAACGATGTCCTGTAGCATATGATTATCCTTGAAGGTTTTTGCCCATAAACGAAACATAATTTTTCCACCCTTTCCTTTCTTAATCTTAATTGATTTTCTCCCTTGGCGCAAGGGGTTTGGAGAAAGATGGGTGTAGGTGTAAATTTTGTTAAAAAAAGATTAATTCTTTTTGAAAATACTGCATTTCTTCTCGTATATATGTTAAAATATACGCGAGTAGAAAACCAAGCGACGCTCAAGCGGGCAGAAAACCAAGCGGCGCATAAGCATGCAGAAAATAAGCGGCTTGATGAAGGAGTAGGAATGGAATTAAAGGCAGACAATGGAGACGGAATCGACAGCTGGAAGGAAGTCACGTTAATTTATAGTGCGGCCCTCAGACAAATTGAGACGAAGATGGAAATTCTCAATGACGAATTTCAGCATGTTCATCAGTATAATCCCATTGAACATATTAAGGCTCGTATCAAAACACCGGAAAGCATTGTCAAGAAACTGAAGCGGAACGGCTACGAGTCCACAATAGAAAATATGGTAAAATATATAAATGATATTGCAGGTATCCGTATTATCTGTTCCTTTACGTCGGATATTTACCGTATAGCGGACATGATTAGTGAGCAGAGGGATATCAAAGTAATTGCAGTGAAGGATTACATAACCTTTCCCAAAGCCAGCGGTTATAAAAGCTATCATATGATTGTGACGGTACCGGTGTACTTGTCAGACAGGACGGTAGATACGAAGGTGGAGATTCAAATCAGAACGGTAGCCATGGATTTCTGGGCCAGTCTGGAGCATAAGATTCACTATAAATTCGAGGGAGATGCACCGGAACACATTAAGAGCGAACTGGTAGAATGTGCCAAAATGGTATCTGACTTGGATGCAAGGATGTTGTCTCTGAATGAAGAAATACTGGCAATCAGCCGGGAACGGGAAAAGAACGAGGACATATAGCCTGATATAAAAAGACATTGCGGAGGATGCAATGTCTTTTTTGGCATCAATATTTCCCCTAAAATGAGGAGTGCCCAGGTACCTTGCGGCACCCGGGCTATTATGAAAAAATTTATCTTAATCGCTTCGTTTGATTTAATCAAAGTATACCAATTAAATATGAACAAAATATGAACATGATGTAAATAGTTGATGAATGTTACAAAAACATTGCTTTGAAATTTAATAAAATATACAAAATACACAAAAATATAAGCGGCAATTATACAGTTTTTCCTTTTGTGAAAATCATTTATGTTTTTGCATGAAAAAGAGTTGAAGTCATTTTGACATACTAAGACTTTGAGTTGTAATATCCCTCGGAAAATGATAAAATAATGAAAATACAGCAACTTTGAAAATAACTAATTATAAGCAGGTATCCGGTGAACCGGTGCCGTGGGAGGAGTACTGATGGACATGTTTATGGACAAACTGGCACAGAAACTGAACGCACAGGAAATCATCAGAGCGAATACAGCAGCAGACGCGGAAGAAATGAACAAATTGAAGAATCAGATAGCGGAATACAATGAATGCCTGACGAAGCTGCAGCAGCTGATTGAGGAAGGAACTGCAAAATTTCAAAATTCCCAAGCGAACAGCGAGATTTCCGAGAGACTGGATCGCATGGAAGCCGAAATGAGCGAAAAGTTTGAAGCGATGAGCGCAGCATTGCACGCGGTGAATGGTACCTTAAGCGGGACTTTGGATGCAAAGCTGGAGGAAGTGAGCCGTCAGCTTGGTTTGCTTTCCGAGGAGGAACTGGCAGAAAAATTTGCGGCAGTGGATGAAACGACACACAAGGAAAGTGTGAAAGTATACCGTAATGTCCAGGCCGTTGTCGTTGAGGAAAGCAGAAAGCAGATTGAAGCGGCGGAGAATAATACAAAGGCAGTAAATAATATGGGAGGCAAGGTTGGTGCAATCTTGGGAATTTCTGTGGCAGCGCTTTTGTTTTCCCTGGCGAGTGTCATCCTGCAGATTTTGAGCGCTTTGAATATTCAGCTCTTTTAATGAGAGGTGCGTTATGGCAAAACAGATTTGGAAACCGGGTAATATGCTTTATCCCTTGCCGGTAGTCATGGTTAGTCTGGCTGACAAAGACGGAAAGGCAAATATTCTTACAATTGCCTGGGCAGGAACAATTTGTACAAATCCGCCCATGGTCAGTATTTCGGTACGACCGGAAAGATATTCCTATCCTATCTTGAAAGAAACAGGCGAGTTCGTCATCAATCTGACCACCAGGGAGCTTGCGTTTGCAACGGATTATTGCGGAGTGAAAAGCGGACGTGATGTGGACAAGTTCAGGGAACTTGGGCTGACACCCGTTCCGGCAGAGCAGGTAAAGGCTCCGATGATTGGGGAAAGCCCTGTAAACATAGAGTGCAGGGTACGGCAGGTTATGCCGTTAGGGTCTCATGACATGTTTATCGCGGATGTGGTAGCTGTTCACGCGGACGAGAAGTATATGGATGATAATCACAAATTCCATCTGGAAAAGGCAGAGCCTATCGTCTATTCTCATGGTGCATATCTTGCATGCGGGGAGCAGTTGGGAACCTTTGGATATAGTGTAAAAAAGAAATAGGCGGAGGTTATTTGCTGCCGGGATGATTGGGGGAGCTCATAAGGCTTCCCCTTTTTACGGCATTATCACCGTATTTCCCGCGTATTTGATCCAGAGCAGCATCCAGCTTTTTTTGCTTTTCGGAGACTGGAGCAGCGTAGTCAAACAGGTTCAGTTGTACCGGAGCGTTTTCCTCAGAGAGCTTTCCGGTTCGAATCCCCAAAAGTCGTATGGGGGTCCCGTCCCACAGCTCATCAAACAAACCGCAGGCTGTCCGGTAGATGACATCTGTGGAAGCAGTAGGCTGATTCAGTATCATCCGGTGAGAAACGGACTGAAAGGTATTGTATTTGATTTCTGTGCAAACAAGACCGGCTTTGCTGTGGGAGGCTCTGAGACGTCTGCCCACAGATTCCGACAGCTCCAAAAGAATTTTGACGGCAGCTTCCCTGGTGACCGCATCTGCAGTCAGAGTGGTGGAGTTACCGATGCCTTTTGCCTCGGCGGGTTCGGGAAGTACGGCGGAATCATCTAAACCGTTGGCATAGTTCCACAGCATAATTCCGTGACTTTTCAGATGAGATGCAAGGATGTCCGGGTCTGTTTGTGCAAGATCACCGACGGTAAGAATTCCCAGCTTGTGCAGCGTATCTACGCTGGAACGGCCGCAGAGAAAAAGTCTGGAAACGGGCAGGGGCCAGAGTTTATCTTTTATTTCGCTGACATACAGAGTATGCACCAGATTTGGCTTTTCAAAATCAGATGCCATTTTTGCCAATACTTTTCTATCGGAAATTCCTACGTTTACAGTGAAGCCGAATTTTTCATATACGGTGTCCTTGATGAAGGCAGCAGCCTGCTCGGGAGATGAATATTTGGCACAGATGGGGGAATAATCCATATAGCATTCATCGATACTGACCTGTTCAATGTCCGGGCAGATACTGCTTAAATAGTTCATCAGCTCTTGACTTCGGCGGTGATACAGTTCATGATTGGGGGCTGCGGTAACCAGAATGGGGCATTTCCGAAAGGCATTGACAACCGGTTCACCGGTGACAATTCCATACTTTTTTGCGGGAATGGATTTTGCCAGTACAACACCGTGGCGCGTGCTCATATCCCCTCCTACGATAGAAGGAATCAGACGCAAATCGGTTTGACTGCCGGCTTCAAGCTGTTCCAGAGCAGACCAGCTTAAAAATGCGGAATTCACATCAATATGAAAAATGATATGGCGGTTCATAAACACCTCCGGGAATTGCATCATAGTTGTTACAAATAATATATCCTTGGAAAACTGACTTTACAAGCCCCCAAAATGCTGTTAGAATAACTTTGTTACAAATTTATTAAATAATCCGGAAGAACAATGAAAAAGAGAAAAAGCAATTATAAAAAATACAGATTTACATATATTAAGACTACATTTTTTACGCTGTTTGTCTGTTTGCTGTTTGTGAGAGGATATACTTCCTTTGAGCAAACCGGTGAAAATTTTTTCCATGTCATACTGAACGGACAGGAAATGGGAATTGTGGGAGAGCGTGAAGAGGCGGAGCAACTGCTGATAGAAGCAAGAAGAAGCATTGCCGCTGAGAGCGAGGAACTGGTATTTATGGAGGCAGAGCTCGAAGTACAAGGCGAGGAAGTGCTCTGGGGCGTGGTTGATGATGATGCGGATGTACGGGAAAGAATGGAAGCAGTACTGCGCGGAGGCATCATTGAAACCATGCATCGTTCTTATACGCTGAAGGTCAACGATTTTATTGTTAACCTGGCCAGCCTGGATGATGTGGTACAGCTTTTGCAGACCGCTGTGAATAAGTATGACAGCGAGGGAAAATTTTCTGTTGAGCTGGTTTATGATACAGACAGAGAATTCAGCGTACTGACACCGAGTGTGAAGGAAACCGCTCTTTCCGAAAAGAGAGAAGAAAAAGACTATTCCCGGGGCGGTGTGGCAAGTGCGCTCTGGGAAATGAAAAATGGAGAGGATGTACGCCCGAAAACGGGATTTGAGGACTATGAACTGGGAATAATGTCCATGGACTTTGCCGAGGAAGTTGAAATTGTGGAAGCATATCTTCCGGAAAACCGTCTGACTTCTTTGGAGGAAGCGGTGAATCTTGTTATCATGGAGCAGGAGACAGCCAGCATCTATAAGGTACAGCAAGGTGATACTCTGTCCGAAATCGCCATTACGGTGAACATTCCCATAGATAAGATTGTGGAGATGAATGACAGTCTTTCGGATGAGAGTACAACTCTGCAAATCGGACAGGAACTGGTAATCACCGTGCCGGAACCGGAGCTTTCCGTCACCAGAGTGGAGCAGAATTATTATGAGGAGATTTATGATGCCGAAGTTGTGGTAATCAATGTGGATGACTGGTACACAACGAAGACGGAAATCCTCCAGCAGCCTTCCGCCGGTTTTCGTAAGGTAGTGGCAGATGTTTCCTTTGTCAATGACAAGGAAGTTTCAAGAGAGATTCTGCAGGAAGAAATTGTCATGGAGGCTGTTCCCAAAATTATGAAGCGGGGAACAAAGATACCGCCCACTTATGTTAAGCCGATTTCCGGCGGACGTTTAACCTCCGGCTTTGGCAATCGGAAAGCACCTACAAAGGGAGCCAGCACATACCATAAGGGCGTGGACTGGGCAACTCCCACAGGAACTTCCGTGTACGCATCCTGCGGCGGAACGGTTACAAAAGCCGGCTGGGGAAGCGGCTACGGCTATGTGGTTTATATCGACCATGAGGATGGCAAACAGACAAGATACGGTCATCTGAGCAAGGTGCTTGTGTCGGTGGGACAGAAGGTGAAACAGGGCGACAGAATTGCGCTGAGCGGCAATACCGGTGTCAGCACCGGACCTCATCTGCACTTTGAGATCAGAGTGAACGGTACTCCTGTAAATCCGCTGAAATATATCCAATAACAGCGGTAAAAAACAGAGGAATATGTGTTCGATTTACAAGCGCGGGTTTTTATGGTAAAATTAATCTTAAGAAAAAATTAATGTTTTCAGAATTTGAAATGTTGACCTTAAGCAGAGGTATAGATAGATGGAACAATACGCAATCAGAGGCGGTAATCCATTAGTGGGTGAGGTGGAAATAGGAGGTGCAAAGAATGCTGCACTTCCTATTCTTGCTGCTTCCACGATGACGGATGAAACCGTATATATAGACAATATCCCGGATGTTCGTGATATTAATGTGCTTCTGGATGCCATGGAGAACATAGGTGTCCTGATTAAGCGGACGGACAGACATAAAGTTGTGTTGAATGCAGGTAATATCGGCAATGTTGTTTTGGAAGATGAGGCGTTAAAAAAGATACGGTCTTCCTATTACCTTGTAGGAGCTTTGCTTGGAAAATACAAGCACGCAGAGGTTGTGCTTCCCGGAGGATGTGATATCGGCTCCCGCCCCATAGACCAGCATATTAAGGGATTTCGTGCGCTTGGTGCAACCGTTACAATTGAGCACGGCCTCATCAAGGCCAAGGCAGAACGCCTTGTGGGAAACCATATCTATATGGATGTGTCCAGTGTGGGTGCGACTATTAATGTCATGATGGCTGCTACCATGGCTGAGGGTATGACCATTATCGAGAATGCCGCAAAAGAGCCTCATGTGGTGGATTTAGCTAACTTTTTAAACAGTATGGGTGCAAATATTAAAGGTGCGGGAACAGATGTCATCCGTATCAAAGGTGTTGTGAAGCTTCACGGGACGGAGTATACCGTAATTCCCGATCAGATTGAGGCGGGAACCTTCATGTTTGCAGCGGCTGTGACAAAGGGCGATGTAACGGTGAAAAATGTGATTCCGAAGCACTTGGAATCCATTACCGCAAAACTTCTGGAAATCGGATGTGAAGTGGAAGAGACGGACGATTGTATCCGGGTGGTTGCTTCAAAACCGCTGCAACATACACATGTAAAGACACTTCCCTATCCGGGATTCCCCACGGACATGCAGCCTCAGATTGCGGTTGCGCTTGCCCTGTCGGAGGGAACCAGTATTGTGACAGAGAGCATTTTTGAAAACCGCTTTAAATATGTGGACGAGCTGACGCGAATGGGTGCGAGCATCAAAGTGGAAGGCAATACCGCTATCATAACCGGTGTGGACAAATACACCGGAGCCAGTATATCCGCACCGGATTTACGTGCAGGAGCTGCGCTGGTGATTGCTGCGCTGGCAGCGGAAGGTACCTCCACGGTGGATGATATCAAGTATATCCAGCGGGGCTATGAGGACTTCCATCTGAAGCTTCAGAGTCTGGGCGCACAGATTGAATTGGTACAGACGGAGAAAGATTTCCGTAAATTCAAGTTAAGAACCGGTTGACAGAAAATGGTTGTTGACAGATGATGATATTCATAGTAATGTGTATATAGAAAATTTTATAGAATTTCTCTTATTCAGAGCTGGTGGAGATACATAGGATCGATGAAGCCACGGCAACCCCCGTATGGGAAGGTGCCTCCCTGAGCGAGTTAAATCGAACAATAAGAGGATTGAATATCGAAAGATTTGAAGTCCGCTTATTTAGATAAGCGGATTTTCTTATGTAACCGATTAACCATGAGACAAAAAAGAAAGGAAAAAACAATGGAAAAGCATTTATTTACTTCTGAATCCGTAACCGAGGGCCATCCCGATAAACTGTGTGATGCCGTTTCCGATGCTATTCTGGATGCCTGTATTGAGCAGGACCCCATGAGCCGCGTGGCTTGTGAGACAGCAAGTTGTACCGGTTTCGTTCTGATAACCGGAGAGATTACCACAAAAGCAAATCTTGATATTGCCGGTATTGTCCGTAAGACGGTAAACGAGATTGGATATAACAGCTCCAAGGTTGGATTTGACGGTAATACCTGTGCTGTCATGGTGGCGCTGGACCAGCAGTCCCCCGATATTGCCATGGGCGTTGACAAGGCTTTGGAAGCAAGAGAGTCCAAGATGAGTGACGAGCAGATTGAAGCAATCGGCGCGGGCGATCAGGGAATGATGTTCGGCTTTGCCACAAATGAGACACCGGAACTGATGCCTTATCCGATTTCGTTGGCACATAAGCTGACCA
>JALEIR010000090.1 GCA_022769665.1 Lachnospiraceae bacterium
CGCTGCCTGGTGAAGTTTCAAATCTTTGGCGAGATTTCTTTGAGCCATGCGATTCTCTTCACGCTTTGCTTTTATGTCATATATTTCGGCATGATTCATGGAAAATTAACCCCGTCACCGGCAATTTCAGGCCTACGTCTATCTCCTGAAACAGTGAAATTACATTCTCTCTTCTTCCTGAAAAGGCTTGCAATCCTTCAGCGCATTGTGCAGATTTGCAAACAGCTCCTCATATCTTGCTCCGCCCTGTACGCTCACCACCGTAGCATAGAGGGACAGGGGAATCTGTCTGTCCTCATAGGCAAATGTGGTGCCGTTCCCGGCAATAATTCTCTCTGCAATCTGCTCTGCATAAGCCCTGTCATTGCCGGCGGTGAGTACACAGAACTCGTCTCCTCCGATACGGAACACCACATCCTCCTCGCCGGATGCTGCGGTCATGCGCCGCATCTGCTCCAAAATCGCCAAATCTCCCGCCTTTCTGGAAATTGCGTTAATAGAAAGCATACTCTTTATATCGCAGCAGATAAAATAACAATCCTTTCTCTCCTGAAACAAATCGTACAATTCACTGATATCAACATGTCTTCTCTGCATAATGTAATCGTCTCCCTCCTCCGGGGGTGCTTTCAACCTCGGAAACAATTCAGTATATTTCGCCCTGCGAAATTCTGATGGTTTACAGTTCCAAATCTGTTCAAATGCACGTGCAAAGGATTCGTGTGTGCTGTAACCGTATTCCAGGGCAATGTCCAATATAGAGATTTCCGGATTGGCTGACAGCTTTCTTGCTGCCAGCATCATTCTCCTGCGGACCACATACTCATGAATACTTAAACCATTCACGCAGCGAAACATTTTTTCAAGGGTAGACTTTGAGCAGAAACAAGCTGCCGCCACATCCTCTGTCTTAATGTCATCGCTCAGATGATTTTCCATGTATTCCAGTGATGCCACAAGCAATTCTATGTTCTGCATTTTTCTCCCCCTCTCCCGATATCGTAAATTCATTGTACCAGAAAGATTTTACTTCTGTTTGACATTTTGAGTAAACCTACGCTTTCATCATAAAGGGTTCCCCTAGGGAAGGGTCAGTTCTTTTCAGTTTTCTAATTTATTTCCATGCCGGCTCCGTGGCATATTTCATGAATTCGGGATATATGGCACGGTATCCCTCCTCCTTAATGTGCATCCCTTCTATGGTATACTCTGCCTTTAAGCATCCATTTGCATCCTTTAACGGTGCATTGATATCAATATATCTGGCTCCCTTTTCCTGTGCCAACCTCTTCACCAGCTCATTGGCTGCATTTATCTTTTCGTTTGTCCTGATTTTCAGGCATTCCTTCATTTCCGGCACCGCGGCATCGTAGTTAATCGGATAATAACCCGCACACACTACCTGCCCGGGTTTCACTGTCTCATTCATTTTTTTGTAACGCTCCGGCTTATATTCCTTTGTCCGGATTTCTGCCATTTGTCTTTCCTCCATTTCATCAACCCGGTACCTTTGACACTCGAAAAGCCCGCTTTTCTTCCATTGTATTCCGCCATTTGTTTTTATAGTCATTTCTCTCAACCGATTTCCGTCACAAAAGCATCAACAGGGTTCCCGCGACAATCAATACCAGCCCTGCCATCGCTTTCTTTGACAGCTTTTCATGAAATACCAGCCATGAAAACACAATGGTCACCAGAATACTCAGCTTGTCGATGGGAACCACCACGCTGGCAAGACCATCCTGAAGTGCCCTGTAATAACAGAGCCAGGATGCACCCGTGGCAAGACCCGACAGGCAGATAAAAAAGAACTCTCCCTTCGGAATTCCCCGTACATCCCGTCTCTTTCCCGTAGCGAACACCACCACCCAGGCCATCACCAACACCACACCCGTTCGGATGGCGGTTCCGAGATTTGAGTCAATCCCTTGAATGCCTACCTTCCCCAGAATCGCTGTCAGGCTGGCAAACAATGCAGATAAGCAGGCATAGAGCAACCATGCTCTGCTGTTCTTTTCCTGATGGGATGCTTCTTTTTTGGTAATCATCAGCAACGTTCCCCCACCGATTAACACCATGCAGCAAACCTTCAGCAGACTGATTTCCTCATGTAGAAAGATAAAAGCAAGCAGCATGGTCAAAATCGTGGATGACTTATCGATTGGTACCACCTTGTTGATATCCCCCAGCTGCAGCGCGCGGAAATAGCAAAGCCAGGAGGCACCTGTGGCAAGACCCGACAAAATCAGGAACACCCACGTTTTTGCTTCCACCGCCGTCAGTCCGGTCTGCGCACCCGTCAGGAATACCATAATCCATGAAAAGATAAGAACTACAATGGTTCTGATGGCTGTAGCCACATTGGAATCCGTGTGTCGAATTCCGCATTTTGCCAGGATAGATGTCACCCCCGCAAACAGAGCCGAGCCAAAAGCAAACATTATCCACATTTTATCACCTTCTTTTTATTTATCCATTCCCGCTTTTTTCCGGGAATCCTCCCGTACCACATTTCGCAATTCATTTATGTATTTATCAAAACTGCATTCCCTTGTTCCATAGGTCATCTGCAAATCATATTCTAAGGGAATCCAGGTGGATAAATCCGCCTCATTGTGCTGTACCAGAGCTTCCAGCTTGTCCAGTGCTTTGTACAGCTTCGCCTCTTTCGTCTGCTGTTCATTCATCTCCCGAAACAGCTCGCTCACTTCCTTGTGATAGGGTTCCGGCAGTTGTTCCAGCAATCGGGAAACCGCCCTGTCCTCCACTGCTTCATCCTGATTTGTCTTTTCAAAGGCTGGAATATCCCCTGTCACCGCCTCCCCCATATCATGAAACAGACACATACGAATCACCTTGTCAATATCCGTTCCGGGGAACTCATCCTTTACCAGATAAGCCATCAGCGCCAGTCTCCAGCTGTGCTCCGCCACACTCTCATGCCGCCCGGAGGAAGTGTAGGAATGCCTTGTGTTACATTTCAATTTTTCTGCAATACATAAAAAGTCAAGTAATGCCCTGATTTCCATATATCCTCTCATTCCGCCGCCTAAAATGGGCACAAACCATCCATAAGAAAAACACTGCCTAATTCCTATACTGCTTATTTTACCACAGATGAATCTGCTCTACAATCATCCCGCTATCCTTTTTATCTGCTCAATGTAACAGTTCAACCTCGGGTTTAGTTCATTTGAAATCTGCGTTATTGTTTTGAATTAAAAAGTTTTATATAATCATCCTGTACGCAGAAATGGAGCTTCATTCCCCAAAAGACGGATAGCAACAAAACCGGTTGTCAGAGCTATCCAATCAAAAAAAGTTGTATCAGAAAGGAAAATCATATTATGAATTTAGGAAATAAAATTAAAGTTCTTCGCCTGAAGGCAGGAGCCACACAGGAAATGCTGGCCAACGACCTTGGCGTCAGTTGTCAGTCTGTTTCAAAATGGGAGAATGATGTCTGTGCTCCCGACATTACATTACTGCCGAAAATCTCAGAATTTTTCGGAGTAACAATCGATGAACTTTTCGATTTATCCGTAGATCAGAAACTGCATCGCATCGAAAACATGCTGGATTATGAAACAGAGCTTTCCGACGCAGACTTTCGTGAGACAGAACGTTTTCTCACCGAACAGCTTGAGACCTACGACGTAACCCACCCGGAGCATCCAAACGGAAGAATCTATTCCTTTTTGGCTCATCTGTATCATCACAGAATG
>JALEIR010000001.1 GCA_022769665.1 Lachnospiraceae bacterium
ACGATGCACTATTGTGCAGTGTTATGCCTTTTTATACGAAACTGGCATGCTATGATCAGAAAGAACGGGGTGAAATGTCAATGGAAAAGAACAGAATACGTCCGGTAGCCGGTTCCAAGGTTATGCGTATGAGTTATGCAAGACAGAAAGAGGTTCTGGAAATGCCCAATCTGATTGAAGTCCAGAAGGACTCCTATCAGTGGTTCCTTGATGAAGGACTGAAAGAGGTATTCGACGATATCTCTCCTATTGCTGACTACAGCGGATCCTTGAGTCTGGAATTCGTGGACTTTGAGCTGTGTAAGGACGATGTGAAGTATTCTATTGAAGAGTGTAAAGAGAGAGATGCTACTTATGCGGCACCTTTAACGGTTACGGTTCGTCTGTACAACAAGGAAAAGGAAGAAATCAGTGAGCATAAAATTTTCATGGGAGACCTCCCTCTGATGACAGAGACGGGTACTTTCGTAATCAACGGTGCTGAGCGTGTTATCGTCAGCCAGCTGGTTCGTTCTCCCGGCATTTATTATGCAATCGGACATGATAAAATCGGTAAGAAATTGTTCTCCTGTACCGTTATTCCTAACCGTGGAGCATGGCTGGAGTACGAGACCGATTCCAACGATGTTTTCTATGTACGTGTGGACAGAACACGTAAGGTTCCCGTAACGGTGCTGATTCGTGCCCTGGGTATCGGGACAAACGATGAAATCCGCGAGGTGTTCGGCGACGAACCTAAGATTGAAGCAAGCTTTACCAAGGACACTGCTGAGAATTATCAGGAGGGTCTGTTAGAGCTGTATAAAAAGATACGTCCCGGTGAGCCTCTCAGTGTTGAAAGTGCGGAGAGCCTTATCAACGCTATGTTCTTTGACCCCCGTAGATATGATTTGGCTAAAGTCGGCAGATATAAATTTAATAAGAAGTTAGCATTCAGAAACCGTATCAGACATCAGGTTCTGGCTGCAGATGTGGTGGATCCTTCCACCGGTGAAATCCTTGCGTCAGCAGGAGACAAGGTTAGCGCAGAACTGGCTGATCAAATTCAGGATGCGGCTGTACCTTTCGTATATATCCAGACCGAGGAGAGAAATGTAAAGGTTCTTTCCAACATGATGGTTAACCTGACAAACTTTGTGGACTGCAATCCCAAAGATTTCGGTATTCACGAGCGTGTTTACTATCCTGTTCTTGCACAGATTCTGCAGGAGTTCGGCGATGATGCGGAGAAGCTTGCCGAGGCAATTAAGAAAAATGTACATGAGCTTGTTCCCAAGCACATTACGAAAGAGGATATCATTGCTTCCATCAACTATAACATGCATTTGGAATATGGTCTGGGCAATGATGATGATATCGACCATCTGGGCAACAGAAGAATCCGTGCGGTAGGTGAGCTGTTACAGAACCAGTATCGTATCGGTCTGTCCAGAATGGAGAGAGTTGTGCGTGAGCGCATGACTACTCATGACACGGATGATGTTTCTCCTCAGTCCCTGATAAATATTAAGCCTGTGACCGCAGCAGTGAAGGAATTTTTCGGTTCCTCCCAGCTGTCACAGTTCATGGACCAGAATAACCCGTTGAGTGAGATTACACATAAGAGACGTCTGTCCGCCCTGGGACCCGGCGGTTTGTCAAGAGATCGTGCCGGATTCGAGGTTCGAGATGTACACTATTCCCACTACGGCAGAATGTGTCCTATTGAGACCCCCGAAGGTCCCAACATCGGATTGATTAACTCTCTGGCAAGCTATGCGCGGATTAACGAGTATGGCTTTGTCGAGGCACCTTACAGAAAGATTGACAAGACTGATCCTCAGAACCCTGTGGTAACCGATGAGGTTGTCTATATGACTGCAGATGAAGAGGATAATTATCATGTAGCGCAGGCAAGTGAGCAGCTGGATGCAGAGGGTCACTTTGTCCGTACTACAGTATCCGGTCGTTATCGTGAGGAGACCTCCGAGTACCCCCGTTCCATGTTTGATTACATGGACGTATCTCCCCGTATGGTATTCTCGGTAGCAACCGCATTGATTCCTTTCCTGCAGAACGATGATGCGAACCGTGCCCTGATGGGTTCCAACATGCAGCGTCAGGCTGTGCCCCTTCTGAATACAGAGGCGCCTGTAGTAGGTACCGGTATGGAGACAAAGGCGGCTGTTGACTCCGGCGCATGCGTTGTTGCCAAGAAGGCCGGAACCGTTGACCATGTATCCTCCAACTTAATCAGAATGACTTATGATGACGGTGAGAAGGAAGAATTCCATCTGACCAAGTTCTCCAGAAGTAACCAGTCCAACTGCTATAATCAGAAGCCTATTGTATTTAAAGGCGACCATGTGGCAGCCGGTCAGGTCATCGCAGACGGTCCTTCAACCGCTATAGGTGAACTGGCACTTGGTAAGAATCCTCTGATTGGATTTATGACTTGGGAAGGTTACAACTACGAGGACGCTGTCCTGCTTTCCGAGAGACTGGTTCAGGAGGATGTTTATACATCCGTTCACATTGAAGAGTATGAAGCGGAAGCCCGTGACACCAAGCTGGGACCGGAGGAGATTACCCGCGATGTTCCCGGCGTAGGCGATGACGCTCTGAAGGATTTGGACGACAGAGGTATCATCCGTATCGGCGCAGAGGTTCGTGCCGGTGATATCCTGGTTGGTAAAGTTACTCCCAAGGGAGAGACAGAGCTGACCGCGGAGGAGAGACTGCTTCGTGCAATCTTCGGCGAAAAGGCAAGAGAGGTTCGTGATACCTCCCTGAAGGTTCCTCACGGTGAGTATGGTATTGTCGTAGATGCCAAGGTATTTACCAGAGAAAACAGCGACGAGCTGTCTCCCGGTGTAAATATGGCGGTGCGTATTTATATTGCTCAGAAGAGAAAGATTTCCGTAGGTGACAAGATGGCAGGCCGTCACGGTAACAAGGGTGTCGTTTCCCGCGTGCTTCCTGTTGAAGATATGCCTTATCTGCCCAACGGACGTCCTCTGGACATTGTGCTGAATCCTCTGGGCGTGCCTTCCCGTATGAATATCGGACAGGTATTGGAGATTCATCTCTCCCTGGCTGCAAAGGCACTGGGCTTTAACGTTGCCACCCCCGTGTTCGACGGCGCAAACGAAAATGATATTATGGATACGCTGGATCTTGCCAACGATTATGTAAATCTGCCCTTTGATGCTGCCGAAGCAGAAGAATGGAAGGCAGAAGGCAAAGAGACAACTGCGGACGGCAAGCCCTGGTCCGGAGAGACCTTTGAAAGCAAGCATGGAGAAGAACTTCTTCCCGAAGTAATGCAGTATCTGTCAGAGAACAGAGAGCACAGAAAGGTTTGGAAGGGTGTTCCGATTTCCCGCGACGGTAAGGTCAGACTGCGTGACGGTAGAACCGGCGAATACTTCGACGGCCCTGTTACCATCGGTCACATGCATTACCTGAAGCTGCACCATCTGGTAGACGATAAGATTCATGCCCGTTCTACCGGTCCTTACTCTCTGGTTACCCAGCAGCCTCTGGGCGGTAAAGCCCAGTTCGGCGGACAGCGTTTCGGTGAGATGGAAGTTTGGGCACTGGAAGCATACGGTGCATCCTATACATTGCAGGAAATCCTGACTGTGAAGTCGGATGATGTGGTAGGACGTGTAAAGACCTATGAAGCAATAATTAAGGGTGACAATATTCCTGAACCCGGCATCCCCGAGTCCTTCAAGGTATTGTTGAAGGAGCTGCAGGCACTTGGCCTTGATGTAAGAGTTCTTCGTGAGGATCAGACCGAAGTGGAAATCATGGAGACCATCGATTACGGTGATACAGATTACCGATATGAGATGGAGGGAGACCGCAAGTACGATGATGATTATGACAACGGTTCTCTCGGCAAGATGGGTTATCAGGCCCAGGAGTTCGACGATGAGAGCGGCGAGCTTGTAAGCTCCGATGACGATGACTTCGATGATGACAACTTTGATGCCGATGCAGAGGATTTCGAAGGAGACGAAGAGTTTTAGTATAGAAGGGAGTACCATTCATGTCAGAAGTAAAAAATGAAACAACCTACCAGCCTATGACATTTGATGCCATTAAGATTGGTTTAGCTTCACCTGAAAAGATTCGTGAGTGGTCCCATGGCGAGGTACTGAAGCCTGAGACTATCAACTACAGAACCTTAAAGCCCGAGAGAGACGGACTGTTCTGTGAAAGAATTTTCGGACCCAGCAAGGACTGGGAATGTCACTGCGGTAAGTATAAGAAGATCAGATATAAGGGCGTTGTCTGTGACCGATGCGGTGTTGAAGTTACCAAGGCCAGCGTCCGCAGAGAGCGTATGGGACATATCGAGCTTGCTGCTCCGGTATCCCATATCTGGTACTTTAAGGGAATTCCCAGCCGTATGGGACTGATTCTCGATTTGTCTCCCAGAGTGCTGGAGAAGGTACTTTACTTTGCATCTTATATTGTGCTGGATGCCGGAGATACCGGACTGGAGTACAAGCAGATTCTCTCCGAAAAGGAGTATCAGGATGCAAGAGAGACCTACGGTAATAAGTTCCGTGTAGGTATGGGTGCAGAGGCAATCAAGGAACTGTTGCAGGCGATTGATCTGGAGACAGAAGCCGCTGAACTGAAGGCAGGCTTAAAGGAATCCTCCGGACAGAAGCGTGCCCGTATTATCAAGAGACTGGAAGTGGTAGAAGCCTTCCGTGAGTCAGGCAATAAGCCTGAGTGGATGGTGCTGGATGTTATTCCGGTCATCCCGCCCGATATCCGTCCCATGGTCCAGTTGGACGGCGGACGTTTCGCAACTTCCGACTTAAACGATTTGTACAGAAGAATCATTAACAGAAATAACCGTCTGAAGAGACTGCTGGAGCTGGGTGCTCCCGATATCATTGTCCGCAATGAGAAGAGAATGCTTCAGGAGGCAGTAGATGCCCTGATTGATAACGGCAGAAGAGGCCGTCCCGTTACCGGCCCCGGCAACAGAGCCCTGAAATCTCTGTCCGATATGTTGAAGGGTAAATCCGGACGTTTCCGTCAGAACCTGTTGGGTAAGCGTGTAGACTATTCCGGACGTTCCGTTATTGTGGTTGGTCCCGAACTGAAGATTTATCAGTGCGGACTTCCCAAGGAGATGGCAATCGAGCTGTTTAAGCCTTTCGTTATGAAGGAGCTGGTAGCAAAGGGAATCAGCCAGAATATCAAGAACGCAAAGAAGCTGGTAGATAAGATGGACACCCAGGTATGGGATGTGCTGGAAGAGGTTATCAAGGAGCATCCTGTTATGCTGAACCGTGCACCGACACTGCACAGACTTGGTATTCAGGCATTTGAGCCTATTCTGGTTGAAGGTAAGGCAATTAAGCTGCATCCTCTTGTATGTACCGCGTTCAATGCAGACTTCGACGGAGACCAGATGGCAGTGCATCTTCCCCTGTCCGTGGAAGCGCAGGCAGAGTGCAGATTCCTGCTTTTGTCTCCCAACAACCTGTTAAAGCCTTCCGACGGAGGTCCCGTAGCCGTTCCTTCCCAGGACATGGTACTTGGTATTTACTACCTGACACAGGAGAGACCCGGCGCTGTCGGCGAAGGTAAGTTCTTTAAGAGCGTAAATGAAGCAATCCTTGCTTATGAGAATAAAGCATGTACCCTGCATTCCCGAATCACCGTCCGCATGTCCAAGAAGAACGAAAACGGCGAGGTGGTTACCGGTAATGTAGAGTCCACACTGGGACGTTTCATCTTCAATGAGATACTTCCTCAGGATCTGGGATTTGTTGACAGAAGCAACCCGGAGAATCTGTTGAAGCTGGAAGTAGACTTCCATGTAGGTAAGAAGCAGCTGAAGCAGATTCTGGAGAAGGTTATCAATACCCACGGAGCGGTTAAAACCGCAGAAGTATTGGATGATGTGAAGTCCATCGGTTATAAATACTCTACAAGAGCGGCTATGACCGTATCCATTTCCGATATGACCGTGCCTGCAAAGAAGCCAGAGATGCTGGCTGCAGCACAGGCAACCGTAGACAAGATTTCCGCTAACTTCCGCCGTGGTCTGATTACCGAGGAAGAGCGTTACCGTGCAGTTGTTGAGACCTGGAATGAGACCGATAAAGAGCTGACGGATGTGCTGCTTGCAGGACTGGATAAGTACAACAACATCTATATGATGGCTGACTCCGGTGCCCGTGGTTCCAACCAGCAGATTAAGCAGCTGGCCGGTATGCGTGGTCTGATGGCAGATACAACCGGTAGAACCATCGAACTGCCTATCAAGTCAAACTTCCGTGAAGGTCTGGACGTACTGGAGTACTTCATGTCTGCCCATGGTGCACGTAAGGGTCTGTCCGACACCGCACTGCGTACCGCAGACTCCGGTTACCTGACCAGACGAATGGTAGATGTCTCTCAGGAGCTTTCCATCCGTGAGACAGACTGTTGCGAGGGTAAGAGCGAGATTCCGGGTATTGTAGTCAAGGCATTCATGGACGGCAAAGAGACCATCGAGAGCCTGAAAGACAGAATTACAGGAAGATATTCCTGCGAGGATATTTACGATAAAGACGGAAACATGATTGTGAAGCACAATCACATGATTACCCCCAGCCGTGCTGCGAAGATTCTGAGCGTCGGCGTGAATGAGAAGGGTGAGCCCATCGAGGCAGTAAAGATTCGTACTATTCTGACCTGCCGTTCACATGTGGGTATCTGCGCTAAGTGCTACGGTGCAAACATGGCAACCGGTGAGGCTGTACAGGTAGGTGAAGCAGTAGGTATTATTGCAGCACAGTCTATCGGTGAGCCCGGTACACAGCTGACCATGAGAACCTTCCATACCGGCGGTGTGGCAGGTGACGATATTACACAGGGTCTTCCCCGTGTCGAGGAGCTTTTTGAGGCCAGAAAACCCAAGGGACTTGCAATCATTGCAGAGTTCGGCGGTAAGGCTGAAATCAGAGATACCAAGAAGAAGCGTGAGGTTGTTATCACCAATGATGAGACCGGCGAATCCAAGGCTTATCTGATTCCTTACGGTTCCCGTATCAAGGTGATGGACGGTCAGGTACTGGAGGCCGGCGATGAACTGACAGAGGGTAGTGTAAATCCTCATGATTTGTTGAAGATTAAAGGTATCCGTGCAGTTCAGGATTATATGCTCCGTGAAGTTCAGAGAGTTTACCGACTTCAGGGTGTTGATATTGCAGATAAGCATATCGAAGTCATTGTGCGTCAGATGCTGAAGAAGGTTCGTATCGAAAATAACGGTGATACAGAGTTCCTGCCCGGTACTTTGGTCGATGTTCTTGACTACGAGGATATGAATGAGCAGCTTATTGCTGAAGGCAAGGAGCCCGCAGAGGGCAAGCAGGTACTGCTTGGTATTACCAAGGCGGCACTGGCAACCAATTCCTTCCTGTCTGCTGCATCCTTCCAGGAGACCACAAAGGTTCTGACCGAGGCTGCTATCAAGGGTAAGGTGGATAACCTGATTGGTCTGAAGGAGAATGTTATCATCGGTAAGCTGATTCCTGTAGGTACAGGTATGAAGAGATACCG
>JALEIR010000003.1 GCA_022769665.1 Lachnospiraceae bacterium
CGCAGGAAAATCCAAACCTGAAAAATCAGGAATAAGGCCCCTGTCAGTATTCCGTAGTTGTATGCCACCTGCAGAAAAATATTGTGTGCGTGGGCGAGATATTTCCCATTTTCCGCCCAAAATCCGGATTGCTCTATGCTATGACCGGATAAATTTAAGTGCTTTAGATAATAGGAATAAATTATCTTTCTCCAGTTTAACGATCTCATACTTGTTTCAGTTTTAAAATCAGGAGGAATATACGGATTATCAATACTGCTTCCCGGTTCTCCCATTTCGGCAGCATCGGATTGGATGCTGAAAGGAGTAGTAATATGCCAGGTACCTTCTTCGTCAACTGACAAATGTACTCCTATCATCTCCAGAATACGTCCGACACTCCCCTCCAACGCTTCTGAAAAGGTAATATACTTATCACTGTCCGCAGGGTCAAAAGACAGCACAGAACGTTCTTCTCCCTGATAATCATCCGAAAACCAGATTGGATGATGAAGCACCGTGGGGAATATACGAACCGTCCCGTACGCGACCGGAAAGAGCACAACCAAACAGACAAACAGCATTATTCCCTGTAATATCCAATGCCGAAAAGACTTTCTGACTATAATGTCGTATGCGACATAGACAAACAGGCATGCTAACGCAGCTCCCGTAAACCCGGAACGCCCTCCTGTTAACAGCATGAGGCTTAAGCAAAATGCAGACAGCAAAAAGACGGTTGCCCTGAGGAGCCGACTTTTCCGTTCCTTCTTCAGCGACAACCATATACCTGTAAACGCACAAAAACAGATTAAGTAAAACAGTGTGTTTTGCGTTTCCCCCGTATACATTCCACGATACCTGAGATAGTCATAGGGTCTGAGCGCGTACGCAACTGTTTGCTGTAAGAAAAACCAGCCGGCCAAGCCTATCAGCATACCTTTTAGGAAGTCATTTTTCCGTTCCCCGGGAATTCCGATTACATACAGTCCTCCGAACAGGACAAAATAAGAAATCTGCCAAATTTCTCTCCTCAGAGAAAGCAACATAAAAAGGCAGATGATTGCCAACAAAAGCAGCAGAAAACCCTTCTTATTTCTCCCGACGGAAACATTCTTACGGTCCCATATACAATATGTGATAACAATAGCCATCCATACGCAGTTCAGCACCGCCGTATTCCATTGTCCCCAAGGGAGCCAAATACTTTTCCCTACCAGGCAGGCAATCGTTCCGAGAACAATGCAAACAGGAGCACAAATTTTAAAAGGTGTACTCACAAAAAAAGTTCTTTTCATAGACGGAAGAAGCATACAAAAAGCAGCTGAACCAACCAGATTAGCGAACATCATCTGAACATATCCGTCGGCGCTTCCTCTTCTTTGATCAATGATTCCCAGAAGCAGAAAACACGCTGCATACCAGATAATAAACCTATTCTTCCGAAATACAGATTGTAGCGTCTTCATACTCACCTGCTTATTTTTCCAAATCTACCGACTTCAGCCGTTCACGAAGGTCATCCACGGACAGCCACTCCGTATTATTGCCTGAGCTGTAGGAAAATCCCTCCGGTACTTTCTTTCCTGTGGGAACCGCTCTCCTGCTCTCGCTCCAAACCATCTGAGGATATACGATAAAATGCTTGTCGTATTCATAGGTGGTCATGGAATCCTCAACAGTCACCATAATCTCATGCAGCTTCTCTCCCTCACGGATACCTACCTCAGGCATCTTACAGCCGGGAAGCATTGCTTCTGCCAAATCCGTAATCTTAAAGGAAGGTATCTTGGAGATAAAGGTTTCTCCTCCCTTTGCTTCCTCCAACGCCTTGATTACCAGCTCCACACCCTGCTGCAGACTAATCCAGAAACGGGTCATACGGTAATCCGTAATCGGGAGCTCCGTTCCGCCGTTCTTAATAATGTTATGGAAAAACGGAATGACCGAACCACGGCTTCCCGCCACATTACCGTAACGAACGATAGAGAAGCAAATATCCTTAGATCCCGCATAAGCATTTGCTGCGATAAAGAGCTTATCGGAGACTAATTTTGTTCCGCCGTAAAGGTTCACCGGATTTACCGCCTTGTCCGTAGAGAGCGCAACCACCTTCTTTACCCCCATATCCAGCGCTGCATCTATGACATTCTGTGCACCGTTAATGTTGGTCTTAATTGCTTCTGCAGGATTATATTCACAGGCCGGCACTTGTTTCAGAGCAGCCGCGTGAATCACATAGTCAACTCCCTCAAACGCGCGGGTCAGCCTCTCCTTGTCACGTACATCTCCGATGAAAAATCTGAGCTTGTCCTTATACTCCTTAAATTCGTTCTGCATGATGAACTGCTTAAATTCATCTCTGGAATAAATAATAATCTTCTTAGGGTCGTAGTTCTCCAATACATACTTTGTAAATGCCTTACCAAAGCTTCCGGTTCCTCCGGTAACCAAAATTGATTTATTGTTTAACATAGCAATCCTCTCTTTCACCGATAGGTCTTATTATCCTTTATATGTTAGCATATTATGTCTGAAATGGCAATTTGCAATCATGAATTATTCCTTGTTCTTTTCTTAATTTGTTCTGTACTTATAAGCTATCGGACGGCAAAGAACACAAAAAA
>JALEIR010000014.1 GCA_022769665.1 Lachnospiraceae bacterium
TAACAAGGTAAAGCAATCTACATTATTTAATTATGAGAATTATTATAAGTGGTATGTAAAAGATAGTGTAATTGACAGAATGCCTATTAAAGATTTAAAACGTACGCATGTAGTAGCACACTTTCAACATTTGGCTGAAAAGAAAAATCTTGCACATGGTACGTTAAGGTCATTAGCAAGTATGTTGTATAACTGTTTACAGCAGGGTGTGTATGATGGTGTCATTCAATTAAATCCTGCAATAGACATTATGAAAGATGTATGTGCTACACCTAAAGCGGTAAGAGAGGCTTTATCGGTAGAAGAAACACAAGTTTTTATTAAGTTTCTGAAAAGAGAGGGAGAGTGGCAGAATATTCATCTTCCTGCAATGGCGATAGGTCTTAGCACGGGGTTAAGATTTGGAGAATTATATGGGCTGACATGGAAGGATGTTGATTTCAAAAATAAGGTAATAGACATTAACCACAGTATCAATTATCGTGATAGGGGTAACGGACACGAATATTTTATTACATCCCCGAAAACAAAAAACGCATACCGACAGTTTCCGATGACAGAAGAAGTTGCAGAGTTATTCAGAATACAGAAAAAGTACCAGAATGATATGAGGATACGGCAGGATATAAAAATTGATGGTTACAGCCAGTTTGTATTTACAGCAAAAACTGGTGTGCCATTTACACATGAAGCGGTTGTAAGGTCTTTGAAAAATATAGTTAAGCAGGCGACTGAGTGGGAAAGAAAAAGAGCAGAAGAGGAAAACCGTGAGCCTGTTGTGATACCAGTACATACTCCTCATGTGTGGAGGCATACGCTGACGACAAGACTTGTAGAAAAGCAAATTCCGTATGAGCGTCTAAAAGTTTTGATGGGGCATAGCTCGATAAAAACAACGATAGATATTTATACTCACATCACGCAAAGTAATTTAAAGGAAGTGCGGACGGATTTGGATGGTATCATTAAGGTGTTATAGTCTGACACAAAAATGAGAGAAAAGGAGCCGAAACAGGGCTTCTTTTTTCGTGTTTTGACACAAGATTTGACACAACTTTATGTACAAAACGGGTCTTATAGGGTGCGGAACGAGTACTCGTATATATGTGAGGAGGCTTGATAAATGGGGAATGGTGCGTGTATGGTGGTGTCGGCAAGTGGAGTAGCGGTGATGCCTTACGTTCAGGACTAAAGAAATGAAAGACCAATTACTCGAAAGGGTAGTTGGTCTTTCTTTATTTTCTGGCAGAAAATCTATGATTGCAACTATACGGATGAAATGCTTTGATAACACAGTTTGTAATCAATAACACTGGCTGCGGTGTATCCTATTAAAGGAATCGCAAGCGGAAACAGCGGTAAAAACAGTAGCATTGAAGCGATTAGCAGAATGATATTTTTTATCTTTTGCTTCCTTTTTTTGACTTCATATTGCGTCATATCCACATCAGGAAAAGAATCTTGTGATGCTTTCTCATTTTCTTGCTTTCGGATTTCAATCCATTTTCTTATATCAAAAACGATATAATAAATGCATCCAACTGTGAAAATCGTGCTATACAGAAAAGCTTTTGTGGTTTTTGATACCAAAACGCTTTCATATGGTTTTTTCTTATTATAAAAAATAGTGATATTCTTTCCTTCTTGTCCCGAATAATCTGCCTTTATGGTAAAAGTTTTTCTATACTCCAGGTTACTAACATTATAACGACATTTGATTTCACTTTCTGTATAGTAGTATTGGTCATCACTTGTGCCGCCGATACGCTCCTCAGTAGCTACTGATACAATGATAGCCTGTGCTTTTCCATAAAACAACATCTTTTCCATTGTTGTATACAAAACAGCGATTGAAAAAGGTAAGATAATTGCTGCAATAATCAGAAAAATATAGTTCCGCTTTTGTCTTTTCAAGAGACACCTCCGGGAGTTTAAGTGTAGCAGTATGTTTGTAGACTTCATATTCATGCACATTTGTGATTGTAGCAATTGTTTTATTGCCCTGCTCGGTAATTTCTCTCGAATCCTTTATGTGTTTATATCCACTATATAGAAGAGACAGACCGATTATCCAGAAGATTGACGAAAATATACAAAAGCCAAGAATACTATTATGCCGTGGAAGACTTTTATGCTCATCGACAGTCTGGCAAATTAATGTATCTGAAACACAATGTTCTTGCCTTTTATGGCTTTTTGTTATTTTGGTTACCGCATATGCTAAAATAAAACAAATAAAAATGGATAAATAGATAGACAATGTTATTACTCCCCATTCGATTGTATGTTTACTATATACGAACGGACGTGTGTGGTCTATCGTAATGATGTAAAAATGAAGTAAAATTATTTCTACTTCTTTTTTTTGCAGGTCAACCGAAAACCCGGTTGACCAAATATTCGTTACAATTCCCCTGATAATCTTCAAAACCTTCCTCTTTTTGACAAATTAAATTGTAGCATAGTGTTGTGGAGTATGGTATAATATCCAAGTAGCAATGAGCAGTGCGCAAAAGTCTGATAAGAAGACGCGTCATGCTTGCATGTAAGCGTCAGCTTATCAGACTTTTGACATAGTGCGAAGCACGTGAGCGAGATGAAGCGTAGCGGAATCGAGCTTGCACTGCGAGAGCAGAACAAAGAACTTTGCACTGCGAGAGCAGTATATTTGATGGGGATATCGACCGTACGGGGTATATGTATATGAAAAACAGAATCAAATTAAAGGGTCGTATTAAGACCTATATACAATTCAGTATTTATCTTGGAGTGCTTTTATGTGTTGTGGACATTGCGATGTTCATGATTAATCTGAGGGCCGGCGCACTTCTTGCCGGTTATACGCTTGTTTATTTTGGGATTACACTTTCTCTGTATTTTTACAATAAGCCCATTATTATGAATGAACTTGTGAGCTTTGCGACGGAATACGGACAGATTCAGCGAAAGCTTCTCAGAGATATGGATTTGCCCTATGCCCTTTTGGATGATAACGGAAAGGTCATTTGGACAAACACTGCTTTTGAATCTGTGATTCATCAGCCCAAGGGTTTTAACAAGTCCATTACGGCATTGTTCCCCAATATTACCCGTGATCGTCTGCCGGATGACAGTGGTTTGGACGAGGCGCAATATGAACTGGAATATGAGGGCAGTGAATATGTGGCAAAGTTCAAAAAAGTTTCCTTGAAGGAAATGGCTGAGCACAGTGATATGATTGATGCAGCCGATTACAACGGATATCTGATTGCTGCATACCTTTATGACGAGACCGCACTTCACATAGCTTTACAGGAGGTAGATGACCAGAGCCTTGCTGTGGGAATGATATATCTGGACAATTATGAGGAAGCATTGGAGAGTGTGGAAGAGGTAAGACGTTCTCTACTGATTGCGTTGATTGACCGAAAGGTAAACAGATATATTTCAGCATTGGACGGTATTTGTAAGAAACTTGAAAAGGACAAGTATCTCGTCATTATGCGGAAACAGGCGATAGCACAGCTGCAGGAATCACGCTTTGACCTGTTGGAAGAGGTAAAGACGGTAAATATCGGGAATGAGATGGCAGTGACCATTAGTATCGGAGTGGGCCTGGACGGTTTGACTTATGCGCAGAATTATGAATTCGCACGAAACGCCATTGATTTGGCACTGGGACGTGGCGGAGATCAGGCGGTGATTAAGACTCCGGAGAGTATTACATATTATGGCGGAAAGAGCCAACAGGTGGAGAAGAATACGAGAGTAAAAGCCCGCGTCAAAGCACATGCGCTGCGTGAGATTATTACCAGCAAGGATTTAGTGCTTGTGATGGGACACTGTATGCCGGATGCTGACAGCTTTGGAGCAGCAGTGGGTATCTATCGAATCGCCCAGACATTGGGAAGAAAGGCACATATTGTTTTGAATGATGTACCGGCCTCTATTGCTCCTATGGTGGAACTGTTTAAGAATAATCCGGAATATGAGGAGGATATGATTGTAGGAAACCAGCAGGCTATCGATGAAGCAAACAGCAATTGTGTGCTTGTTGTGGTTGATGTAAACAAACCTTCTATTACAGAGTGTCCGGAATTGTTGCGATTTTGCAAATCTGTGGTGGTGCTTGATCATCACAGGCAGGGGACAGAGACTATTGAAAATGCAACTCTTTCCTATGTGGAGCCTTATGCCTCTTCTTCCTCTGAGATGGTATCCGAGATTTTACAATATACCTATGACAATATCAAAATCCGCACAGAAGAAGCAGATTGCATGTATTCAGGTATCATGGTAGATACCAACAACTTTATGACAAAGACCGGTGTGCGTACCTTTGAAGCTGCTGCTTTCCTGAGAAGAAACGGTGCGGATGTTACGAGAGTACGAAAGCTTTTCAGAGAAGATGCGTTGGAATATAAGGCAAAAGCAGATACCGTCAGTCAGGCTGAGATTTACAGACAATATTTTGCCATTTCCGTATGTACCGCTGATGAGTTGCCAAGTCCTACCATTATCGGGGCTCAGGCAGCCAACGAATTATTGAATATTAAAGGAATCAAGGCCAGTTTTGTCCTTACAGATTACCAGGGCAAGATTTATATCAGTGCCCGTTCCATTGATGAAGTGAATGTTCAGGTAATTATGGAAAGACTGGGCGGAGGAGGTCACCTGAGTACGGCAGCCTGTCAGATGGAAGGAACGGGAATTATTGAGGCAATCGGAGCACTTAAACGCACAATTGATTCCATGCTTGAAAATAACGAGATTTAGATAGAAAATGACAGAAAGGATTTGATACAATGAAAATTATATTGTTACAGGATGAGAAGAAGCTGGGAAAGAAAGGCGATGTCATTGAGGCCAGCGAGGGATACGCAAGAAATTATATTTTACCGAAAAAGATAGGTGTAGAAGCTACTCCCAAGAATATGAATGATTTGAAACTTCAAAAGGCAAACAGCGAGAAAATTGCACAGGAACAGCTGGATGCGGCGAAGACGTTGGCAGCAGAGCTGGAGAGTAAGATTGTCATTGTGAAGATTAAGGCAGGAGAGGGAGGAAAGGCTTTTGGCTCTGTGTCAAGTAAGGAAGTGGTAGCTGCTTTGAAAGAGCAGCATAATATCGAGATAGATAAGAAGAAGCTTCAACTCCCTGAGAACTTAAAGAATTTCGGAAGTTATGAAGTAGCCGTAAAGCTACATCCCCAGGTTACCGGTAAGTTGACGGTAAAAGTAACAGAAGCCTGATATGTTTTAAACTGATGCATGTAAGCCTATTTCTGCATGGAAGAGAAGCGTGTGGGAAAGGCATGGGTATAAATATGGAAGAAAATGTGATAAAAAGAATACTGCCGCACAGTGTGGAGGCGGAACAGTCTGTAATCGGATCCATGATAATGGATCGTGAAGCGATTGTGGTGGCTTCTGAACTGATTACAGGAGAAGATTTCTACAATAAGCAATACGGTATTCTCTTTGAAACAATGGTAGAACTGAATGATGCGGGAAGTCCTGTAGATTTGGTGACACTTCAGAACAAACTGAAGGAGAAAGATGTACCGCCTGAGGTCAGCAGTCTTGAGCTTATCAGGGACCTGATAACAGCGGTACCAACATCTGCGAATATAAAATATTATGCGAATATAGTTGCTGAAAAGGCTACATTGAGGCGCTTAATTCGATTGAATGAAGAAATTGCAAATACCTGCTATGCCGAGAAAGAAAGTCTTGAGTATATACTGGAGGATACTGAGAAACGTGTTTTTCAGCTGGTGCAGAAGCGTACAACAGATGATTTTGTGCCGGTGAGACAGATAGTCATGAATGCCATGGACAAGATTGAACTGGCAGCGAAAAACAAGGGCAGCGTCACCGGTATCCCCACAGGTTTCATAGATTTGGATTATAGGACAGCCGGTATGCAGCCTTCGGATTTGATTCTTGTTGCGGCTCGTCCTTCCATGGGAAAGACAGCTTTTGAGTTGAATTTAGCGCAGTATATGGCTTTTAAGAAGAATATGACAGTTGCCCTGTTCAGTCTGGAAATGAGTAAGGAACAGCTGGTAAACCGTATGTTTTCTCTGGAGTCTAATGTGGATGCCCAGAAGCTTCGTACCGGGCAGCTGAATGATCAGGAATGGGAACGCCTGATTGAGAGTGCAGGCACCATTGGAAAATCCAAGTTGATTATCGATGATACACCCGGTATCAGCATTGCTGAGTTGCGTTCAAAGTGCAGAAAGTACAAGCTGGAGCATGATTTAAATATTATTATGATTGACTATTTACAGCTGATGTCGGGAAGCGGCAGGAGTGAATCCAGACAGCAGGAGATTTCGGATATATCACGTTCCCTGAAGGCGTTGGCAAGAGAGTTAAACGTACCGGTAATAGCATTATCGCAGCTGTCACGTGCAGTTGAACAGAGACCGGATCACAGACCTATGCTCTCTGACTTGCGTGAATCAGGTGCCATTGAGCAGGATGCCGATGTGGTTATGTTTCTTTATCGTGATGATTATTATAATCACGATTCACCGGACAAGGGAATTTCGGAAGTCATTATTGCAAAACAGAGAAACGGCCCTATCGGTACGGTAAAATTGGCATGGTTGCCTGAGTATACAAAGTTTGCCAATCTTGAACATAAGAAGGGCGAAGAACAATAAAGAAAGCATATTACGAAAGAGAATGAACAATCTGTTCATTCTCTTTCTGCATATAGAAAGGAGAATTTATGAGTAACTATCTTTTTATTTCAGATGCAGCTAAAGAAGTGAAGGTGGAAAGTCATGTGCTGAGATATTGGGAGGAAGAATTGCATCTTCCTATCAAACGAAATGAATTGGGACATCGCTATTATACTGAAGAGGATATAGAACGTTTCAAGCAGATTAAAGGCATGAAAGAGAGGGGACTGCAATTGAAAGCAATTAAAATGATTCTGAAAGACGGACGACTGGATGTGTTGCCACAGGAAACAGAGCAGGATAAAAAAATGACAGGAAATAAAGAAGAGAAAGGACAACCTGAAGGTGGACTTGCCATTGAAATTGTGAATAATCGGGAGAATATGGTATCTGCGGAATCCAAGGAGGACAAATCCAGAAAGCTTCAATGGTTGCTTCAACAATTGATACGTGAAACAATACAGGAAAATAACAGCAGTCTGTGTAAGGAAATTAAGGAAAGCGTCGTAAAGGAATTGGATTATCAGTTCAGAATGCAGGAGGAGAGAGAGGAAGCCAGAGAAAGGAAAATGGAGCAGCGTGATGAAGAGTATTATAAAAGAATGGATGAACTCTTACGTAATAAGAGTAAAGTCAAACTGGGATTAGGTAAAAAAAGAAAAGGCACCCAATAGGGTGCCTTCACTTTAAGCTTGCTCGATAGCGCCGGTAGGGCACTGACCTGCACAGGAACCGCAGTCGATGCACTTCTCTGCATCAATTTCAAACTTGCCGTCTCCCATACTGATTGCACCAACGGGGCACTGAGCCTCGCAAGCACCACATGCTACACAAGCATCACCAATTGCATATGCCATAACTTTATCCTCCTTATTGTTTGATACAATTTTATCAATAACTGTACTTATTGTAATATAAATAGGTATTGAATACAAGTGTTAAATTTATAATTCTGCCCGTCTCTTTTTAATTCCATCCAGAATTACCTGTTTTTTATCCAAGAGCTTATTCGGATCCATCGGCGGAACTCCGTGAAGCTTATACTCCATACCGAGACTTTGATATTTTTTTTCTCCCATGGTATGGTAGGGAAGTACATCCAACGCTTTCAAATTGCTAAACTGTCCAATAAAGTATCCTAATTCAAACAGATATTTATCATCGTCTGTAATACCGGGAACAACTACATGGCGTATCCACATATCTACATGTTTCTCGTTAAGATATGCAGCAAATTTTAGAATATTGGTATTTGGCTGCTGAGTCAGTTCCTTGTGTTTCTCAGGGTCGATATGTTTGATATCGAGCATAACGAGATCCGTAAGACTCATGAGCTTGTCCATCTTCTCCATCTGGGTTGCACTGTCAGGATTGAAAGCAATGCCCGAAGAGTCGATGCAGGTATGAATATTACGTTCTTTTGCAAGAGTAAATAAATCAATTAAGAAGTCTATTTGCATCAATGGCTCTCCGCCGGTGACAGTAATACCGCCGCCGTTTTGGTAGAACGCACTGTTTCTTTCGTATTGTTCAATAATATAGGAAGGCTCCATCAGTGTGCCACCGTTCATATCCCAGGTATCAGGATTGTGACAATATGCGCATCGCATGGGACAGCCTTGAACGAACACTACAAAGCGCGTTCCCGGACCGTCAACCGTTCCAAAACTTTCCAAAGAATGAATTCTGCCTTGCATAAAGATTCAACGTCCTTTCTTGTTTTAAAAAGACCGGAAGGAATTACCTTCCGGTCTTCTGATGTTTCTTCTGAACCGACCGCGATTAAATTGCCTCGTGGAAAGTACGAGAGATAACGTCAGCCTGCTGTTCGGGAGTCAACTTGATAAAGTTAACTGCATATCCGGATACGCGGATGGTCAGCTGAGGATAATTCTCGGGATGCTGCTGAGCATCCAATAAGGTTTCTCTGTTCAGAACATTTACGTTCAAATGATGGCCACCCTTTGTTGCGTAACCATCCAATAAGTTTACAAGGTTATTCACCTGTGTTGCACTTGCTGCCATGATTTTTTCCTCCTTAATTATTTGTTATTGATAGTCATCTAAGCCTTGTTCCAAGGTGGGTACACTGCAGGCTAACGGAGTTCTGGAGCAGTCCGTACAGCCCATGGTCTGAACGTTCTTTGATTCTTGATTATCCTGATCGTAATCCACGTTTACATGGCCAACCCCGTCAGTCATGCCGGAATCCAGCATTTTTACAAGGTCATCAATCATTTTCTTTTCGTCCATAGGGTACCTCCAGGATGTTTGTTTTTACTTATTCAAATCAAGTTCGATATCACCGGCAAATACCTTATCCTCTTTACCAAGAGCTCCGGGAATGATGGTGAAGGTATTGGAGATACCGTCCTGTGCATCATTGAAAGGAAGCTTGGATACGGAAGACAGGGATGCAACAGCACCATGAGTATCACGGCCGTGCATAGGGTTAGCACCGGGTGCGAAAGGCTGTCCCTTCTTACGTCCATCAGGAGTATTACCTGTTGCCTTACCATAGGTAACGTTAGAGGTAATGGTCAGGATGGAGGTGGTAGGAATACCATTTCTGTAGGTGTGATGTCTTCTGACAGCGGTCATGAAGGTATGAACAACCCACTGAGCAATCTCATCTACGCGGTCATCATCGTTACCGTACTTAGGGAAGTCACCGGTTGTCTTGAAGTCAACGATGATACCATCCTCATCACGGATAGGCTCAACCTTAGCGTACTTAATAGCGGAAAGAGAGTCAGCTACGATGGAAAGACCTGCAACACCTGTTGCAAAGTATCTCTTTACATCTCTGTCATGAAGAGCCATTTCTGCTCTCTCATAGCAGTACTTATCATGCATGTAGTGAATGATGTTCAGAGTATTTACATAAACATCAGCCTGCCACTCCAGCATATCAACGAACTTGCTTACTACATCATCGTAATCAAGAACATCACCGGTTACAGGACGATACTTAGGACCTACCTGCTTCTTGGTAACTTCATCGATACCGCCGTTCAAAGCGTACAACAGACATTTAGCTACGTTTGCACGTGCGCCGAAGAACTGCATTTCCTTACCGATTACCATGGAGGATACACAGCAAGCGATACCGTAGTCATCACCGTGAGTTACTCTCATAAGGTCATCGTTCTCATACTGGATAGAAGAGGTCTGGATGGAAGTCTTTGCACAGAACTTCTTCCAGCCTTCGGGAAGTCTGGTAGACCAAAGTACAGTCAGGTTGGGCTCGGGAGAAGGTCCAAGGTTGTACAGAGTGTTCAGGTAACGGAAGCTCATCTTTGTTACCATGTGACGTCCGTCAACACCAACACCACCCAGAGACTCGGTTACCCATACGGGGTCGCCGGCAAAAATCTGGTTGTACTCAGGGGTACGTGCAAACTTGACGCAACGCAGCTTCATGATGAAGTGATCAACAAACTCCTGAATCTGTTCCTCGGTGAAAGTACCGTTCTTTAAGTCTCTCTCAGCATAAATGTCAAGGAAGGTGGAAGTACGTCCAAGGGACATAGCAGCACCGTTCTGCTCCTTAACGGAAGACAGATATCCGAAGTATACGGCCTGAATAGCTTCCTTAACGTTAGTTGCGGGATTAGAAATGTCACAGCCGTAAGAAGCAGCCATTTCCTTCATCATCTTCAGAGCGGTAATCTGCTCGGAAAGTTCCTCACGAAGACGGATAACGTCATCGGTCATAACACGTCCGGTAGAATCCTTCTGAGCCTGCTTGTCCTCAATCAGTCTGTCGATACCGTACAGAGCAACACGTCTGTAGTCGCCGATAATACGTCCACGTCCGTAAGCATCGGGAAGACCGGTAATGATATGAGCGGAACGGCAAGCTCTCATCTCCTGATTGTAAGCATCGAAGCAACCTGCGTTGTGAGTCTTTCTGTGAGTGGAGAAAAACTCGGAAATCTCAGGGTCAACCTCATAGCCGTTATCTGCACAAGCCTTCTCTGCCATACGAATACCACCGTAAGGCTGAAGAGATCTCTTGAAAGGCTTGTCGGTCTGGAAACCTACGATGGTCTCCTTGCTCTTGTCAAGATATCCGGGGCCATGGGAAGTAATGGTAGAAACAACCTTGGTGTCCATATCAAGAACGCCGCCTGCTTCTCTCTCTTTCTTCTGCAGGTCAAGTACCATTGCCCACAGGTCTTTTGTGTTCTGGGTAGGACCTGCCAGGAAAGACTCATCACCGTCATAGGGATGATAGTTTCTCTGGATGAAGTCACGTACATTGACTTCTTTGTCCCATTTGCCACGTACGAAATCAGTTTCAATTGGTTTCATTTTGAAATGCCTCCTATATAAATTTGATTAGAATAATAAAAATGTTACCGCTAATCTTTATGCTTATTATAAGAAAAACAGTGCTTAGAGTCAAGGCGTGGAGAGGCACTTTGATGTACTTTTTTGTATACAAAAAAGAATAGCTTGTCAGAATTTTGGGAAAGTACTATACTGATAGCAGGCATCTTCGGATGCAGGAAAGGAGAATACAAACATGAGCGGTATTACAAAGGAAATGACTATCGGTGAGATTTTGCGGACAAATCCTGATGTGGCGCCTCTTTTGATGGAAGCCGGAATGCATTGCCTGGGCTGTCCTTCTGCACAGGGTGAATCCCTTGAAGAAGCTGCGATGGTACATGGTATTGATATTGATGCTTTGATGAAGGCCATCGAGGAGCTGTAAGCATATCATTAAAACCCGGCTGAAAAGCCGGGTTTTTTATGGGTGCGTCCAACGGTATATATTTCAAACGAGCCGATATCAGCCTGTCTGGGTATTGCCAAGAGAGTTCACAGCATTGCTGCGAATCAGTACTTCGCAATGCTCGTCGAGAAAACTGCTGCCGGAAGGCTGGCTGCGCTGTAGAGTACCGTATTCTGAGACAATGTTGCAAATCCTGTCAAAATCTGTCCTGTTTTTGGCGGAGCCTGCAAGTAACAGGAAAAAATTACCTGTGGAGGCATCTTTGTACAAAGTACTTTCTCCTACAAAGCGAGAAGAAATCAACTGACAGACATTCATAACCTGTTGGAGAGTACTCATGAGGAAAATCCGGGTAATGACTTCTCCTTCGGGAATATCGTTTTCTGTATGATCTGATGCAGCTTCAGACTTCTTGGCTTGAATCTGACGAAACAAGTCCATAACCTCACTGCCTTCGTGGTCACTGTACTCTTCGTCCCCGTCATCTTCCTCTGTAACGGAGGGAGCAAATCTGGAAAAACGGGTGTCTAACTCCTCCGGGTCTTCCACCTTGGTGATAATCAGCACAATACATTCGGCGTTTAACGGAATAGCCTCAATCATCAGGGGAATATCCTCTGCCTCAAAACCAAATTCAAAGTTGGCCTGGCGCATCATGTCGCGGAACAGGGTTTTTGCCTTTTCCGTTCCGTAGGCAAGTTCGCTTATTTTCAGTTCGCGGCTTACTAAATCCTCGCGGGTCAGTGTGCAGCGGATTTGATTTTCATTTACTTTTTCTATTTTCATGCGACAACCCTTCCTTTCTGCATTATAGGCATGCCGAGTGATTAAATGTATCATATCCTCTTGCATCCTTTAAGTCAATAGCAGGCTTCAAGTTTAAAAATATTTAATAATTTTCATATAGTGCTTGCTAAAATGATGTTTATAGTTTATAATCATATTGTAAATGCCTCCGACATTCAGTACAGGAAAGGAGGCAGCGGTCTGTAGCTCAAGTTGATATAACTTACTAGGGGCAAGTCGTCCCGCTTCATCCTATCATATTATATGGCGGTTCTTTGAATTCTGACATATATTCTATGGATGTCTTACAAGTGTCGACACAAAAAGCTGGTGTCTGCACAGTCGTGGTATTTCAACTAATATTTTTTCACCAAAATAATTCGATTTAGTCTTTATTAGCATTGGCAAATTTTGCCGATATGTACAGCCGGTGGCATTTACGATTCATCACAATCCTTTTGGTCTAGGAACCGGGTGGGAGGTATATTCTTGTGTGAAGTAAATGAAGAAATAATGAATATGGAAGCTGCCCGAGAACGTATGATAATACTTCTCGAACAAATGAGGGACAGAGGAGTTGAACTTTATGTGGATGGAGAAGCTGCACTTCCCGGGGAGGCGGCAGCAAAATCTGTTCGTGAAAACAGCCCATATATGGCAGATTATGTATTTGGGGATGCCGGGAACATAGAACAAGTACGCTTTGACAAAGTGATTCATCGGTAAGCGGCATGCCTTCTGCTTGCTCAGAATCCTGCCGTACAAAAGACGGATTGCCTCTCGTGCTGAAACGGCAGGGAAAGGGAATGAACTCAAAAAAGGGTAATGACTTAAAACACGGTATGTGATATGATGTAACTGTCCGTTTTGGACAAAACGGACAGTTACACATATACATTTGTTGAAAGTATATCTATAATTTGGGAAGGGATTGTGTCGAATAATGAAAAAAGTGATACCGATGATAATAGCCGTGCTGCTGATTGTAGTAGTAGGAGCGATAGCATTCGGAGGGAAAATACTGGACAAGTATTCGTATAGTAAGGAACTCGCGGATTTGGATGAATATTACGGAGTGACAGATGCTTCCGTCGGCGCAGAGGATGGCAATCTTGCCATTGTTTTACAGGATGAAATGATTGCTGAGCAGGCGGTTTTAAAAGAAGGAACGGTCTACTTCGATTTGGATACGGTGCAAAAATACTTCAACGAAATATTTTACGCTGATATGTATGAACAAAAGCTGCTGTTTACCTCGGCGGAGGATACATTCACGGCTTTGTTCGGGGAAAAGAGCTATAGTGACAGCGAAGGAGTACACGGAACGGAATATACGATTTGCTACTATACGGGAGATATACTCTACATAGCTGCTGAGTATGTGAAGCAGTTTGCAAATTTTTCATATGAAAGATTTGACAGACATCTGCAGGTGTATACGGAGTGGGGTGTAAAGCAAACCTATGAAGTGGCGAAGGATACGCAACTGAGGGTGAAAGGCGGAATCAAAAGCCCGATTCTGAGGGAACTGGAAAAAGGTGAAACGGTTGAACTTTTAGAGCAGATGGAGACCTGGAGCAAGGTTAAGACATCCGATTCGGTAATCGGATATGTGGAGAACAAGCGGCTAAACAATATGAGCACAGAAGTTGAGACTCCGGTGACATCATATGTGCCGGCCGAATACACGACAATCGGATTGGACGGTAAGGTTAGCCTGGGCTGGCATGCAATCTACGGTGTTGGCGGAAATGATACACTGGATGCCATGGTTGCTGAGGGTAAAGGAATGAATGTCATCGCACCCACATGGTTCAGTCTGACGGATGAGGAAGGTTCCTTTCGCTCCTTTGCTTCGCAGCAGTATGTTAACAAAGCACATAATTATGGACTGAAGGTTTGGGGAGTCTGGGACGATTTTAATGCCGGTGCGGAGATTGACAGCTATCAGCTTTTTGCATTTACGGAGAAGAGGCAGAAGCTGGTACAGAATATGACGGAAGCTGCTGTGGAGTATGGCTTGGATGGCATCAACATTGACTTTGAAAAGATGTCGGGAGAAAGCAGAACGCATTTCAACCAATTTTTGAGGGAATTGTCGGTTCAGTGCAGAAAGAACGGACTGACATTGTCCATAGATAATTATGTGCCTTTAAATTCCGCAAATTACAGCAGACTTGACATTCAGGGACAGGTTGCGGACTATGTCATCGTTATGGGTTATGATGAGCATTGGGGCGGCTGTGGAGAAGCAGGCAGTGTTGCAAGCATTGATTATGTATCCGGAGGCATTGACAGAACGCTGGAACAGGTGCCGGCAGAGAAGGTGGTTAATGCACTTCCGTTTTATACAAGAGTGTGGAAGACAGAAGGAACTCAGGTGACGGATGATGCTATTCCGCTGTGCAACATAGCAGATTATCTCAAACGAATCGGAAAAGAAGATGCTGCTGTATGGGATGAGACAACCTGTCAGAATTATCTTGAGTGGCAGAGCGGTGATGCAACGTATCAGATATGGCTGGAGGATTTGGAGTCTTTGAGAGTAAAGATGAATGTCATGAATGCCAGAAATATCGGAGGTGTAGCCGTATGGAGGCTGGGATATGGTACTCCGGCAGCATGGGAACTTGTGGCGGCATATGCCGGCTCTGACTGATAAAGAATTTTGGATAATATGAACCCCCTGCATATCACATGCAGGGGGTGTTTTTCGTCATGGGCGTGCTCTAACGGGTTTCTGTGTTATCTTGATTTCTTCCTGAGCATGCGGCTTCCGGCAAAGCAGGATGCGGAAACGCAGAACAGCCAAAGATATACGCTGCTGTCACCGGTCTTGGGAACCTTATCGTATTCGGAAGCAGCCTGAGAAGTATTGTTCTCTGCAGAAGAAGCGGGGGCGGAAGCAGATCCCTTGGCCTGCAGATAATCTTCGGTGGGCTCGGGACTGTATTTATCGTAAGGAATCTGAGAGGTACCGTCCTTTATCAGGAATGCCCCCTTGCTTATATTGTAAAACTCAAAATATCTTCTGCCATCATATGTGGGATCGGCTGTAAAATGTCCCACTGTGCCGGCGCAACTGATGTTTGATGTCGGAGTAGTGCCACTGTAATAAAGAGCCATGTCCAGAACATCATTGTTAAAGGTACAGACAGTGCTGTCATACAAATAGGCATTAGTGACATTGCCGTTAATTGCAGAGGTACTGCCGGCAAGAACATAGCAGTCTTTTACACCGCCGGTGAGAACTGCCGCAAAAGCATTCTGGTAAATTGTCAGGTTGCCTAACTTTACGGTTCCCAAATCCAACTCTTTGTTAGGGGTGACTTCTCCGGCATAAACGACTACGGCATCTCCGTCCTTCAAATCTTGGTTGAGTAAATAAAGGCTCGAGTGGTAGGCACTGTCATCAAAGGTTGCACCCTGCTGGAAGCGCCAATCGTTAAAACTTCCACCGATGTATTTTACGGAATATGTTACAGGTTCCGCTGCCTTGACAGGGAGCACATTGCCGGACGGTACCAATGTCAGAACGGCAATTGCAGACAACATTGATACAAATAATTTGATTCTTTTTTTCATTTTGAATCCTCCTTATTGTTTGATATATCTATTCTTGAATGGGAAGGTAGCTGTCGCCGCTTTCCACTTCCTTTGCAACAACTACAAATCTGCCCTGTTCCACATGATATGAGCAGGTGGAGAGTGTGATAAAGTGATCGCCGAACTCTGCCGTGACACCGGTATCATATAGGGACAAAGCCTTGATGTTTTCATAAAAATCATCGAATTCTTCGGGGGTGTCTGCCTGAAAAAATTTGTAAAACTTAAATACCGAGTCTGTCTTTTTGTAAACCTGAGAGCGGAAGACGGCAATCACCTCATAATTGCGCTGACATTCCCGGGTGTACAAGATAATTGCTTTATGCTCCTGATAAAATGCTTCATCCTCATAATCGTCGAGATGCCCGAACATTGTTCCGGATTTCATATTATGTCCATGAATAATCAAATTAGTCGTCAAAGGATCCAGACAACTGTCTGTGTCAAGAATCAGACAACCGTTTTTGTTATCGGAACCGTCAAAACCTCTGCGCAGATAATATTCTTCGTCCCTCGGTGTCCACATGACAGGGTAATCAATATTGGTATCCGGAATCTGCAGCCAGGCAGCCATATCACTGTTGGCCAGAAAACTGTCCAGATAAGGATTGGCAACAGGTTCCGGAGTGGAGCCGGGCGTGGGGGCGGGAGATTCGGCGGGCTCCGGAGATTTCGTGGAAACAGGTTCGGAAGAGGGAGCTTCCGATTGCTCCGGAGCAGAAGACTCTTCCTTCACGACTTCTGCCGAGGCGCGAAATTCATCAAGTGTCTCTTCCGAATGAATATAGTCGGTATACTGATGCACTGCAAAAATAAGGGCAACAACAAGGCAACCGACAGCGATAATCGCCAACAGGACAGATAAAAGTTTCCTGAAGTTTTTCATATATTTCCTCTTTTTTTATTCAATAAATTCATATTAACTGAAATGTACACGCAATGCAATACTTTTAAGGGTTTTAAAGAAAAATTAAGAAGAATATATATAGGAAAAAAGAGATGGTTGTGACATGGATAAACGAAATCAAAGATTGATTTCAGCGTTGGCAGGAATGTTGCTTCTGCTTTCACTGATTTACATAGGAAAGGAAGTGGTTTGGTATACGACCGGAGGTACTGCAACAAAGGGAAATGGAAGGTGTGTGGTGATTGATCCGGGACACGGCGGAGACGACCCGGGAAAGGTTGGAATTAACGGTGCAAAGGAAAAGGACGTTAATCTTCAGATTGCGATGCTGCTCAAAAAGTATTTGGAAGCCAGTGATGTCAGGGTGATACTGACCAGAGACAGTGACGAAGGTCTGTACAGTGAAGGGACTTCCAACAAAAAGGTGCAGGATATGAAGAGGCGTATTGAACTGATAGACCGGGCGAATCCCGACGTAGCCGTCAGTATTCATCAGAACAGTTATCCGGAAGAGTATGTGCACGGAGCGCAGGTGTTCTTCTATACCGGCAGCATGGAAGGAGAAGCGCTGGCGGGAGCAATTCAAAAACAGCTGGTGGAAAAGACAGATCCGGAAAACAAGCGGCAGATAAAGGCAAATGATAGTTACTATCTTCTGAAAAAGACAGGAATTCCGATTGTTATAGTTGAATGTGGATTTTTGTCTAACAGCGCTGAAGCGGAAAAGCTTTGTGACAGTGATTACCAGGAATATGTGGCATGGGCAATACATATGGGGATTATGCAGTATCTGAACTGCTGCGATGAATAGTGGTAAATATTCGTGAGTACTTTATCTTTTTGGAAAATTGTGATATACTGACCATGTTTGAGGTAAGATTATGAAAACACGAATTGTTAGAGTCAGACAAAATGCTGAGACATTTACGCCCCGGGAGGATGCGGATTTGCGCAGTGCCGGAGAACTGATACGTTCCGGGGGACTGGTGGCTTTCCCCACCGAGACAGTCTACGGACTTGGAGGAGATGCATTAAACAGGGAATCTTCCCGTAAAATATATGCAGCCAAGGGAAGACCATCGGACAATCCGCTGATTGTACACATATGCAGATTGGAGGATATCAGGGAGATTGCTTCCGAAGTGCCGGATGTGGCATTGAAAATTGCAGATGCATTCTGGCCGGGTCCCCTTACCATGATATTGAAAAAGGCGGATAAAGTACCACCTGAGACGACAGGTGGCCTGGATACGGTTGCGGTACGATTCCCTTCTGACAGAACAGCACAGAAATTAATTGAATACAGCGGAGGATTTGTGGCGGCTCCCAGTGCAAATCTTTCCGGAAGACCCAGCCCTACGATTGCCAGATATGTGGAAGAGGATATGGACGGCAGAATAGAAATGATTGTGGACGGTGGTGAGGTGGGAATCGGTTTGGAATCAACCATTATCGATGTAACGGTAACACCGCCCCAAATATTACGTCCCGGCTATATCACCCGTGAGATGCTGGAGAATGTTCTGGGAAAAGTGGATACCGACGTCACGATATTGAAAGCAGACAGCGGACAGGCTCCGAAGGCGCCGGGAATGAAATACCGGCATTATGCTCCCAAAGGTGAATTGACAATCGTTGAGGGTAAGCCGGATGCGGTTGCGGAGTACATCAACCGGGCTGCAGAGGCGGATGGCAGAAACGGCGAAAAAACGGGAATCATCGGAACCCGGGAACTTCTTTCCGAATATCATGCAGATGTGGTAAAATGTGTGGGAAACCGTGGGGATGAAGAAACAATAGCAAGGCGCCTGTTTACGGTGCTCCGGGAATTTGACGATGAAAATGTTACCAAAATCTACTCGGAGAGCTTTGAAACAGCAGGACTGGGACAGGCTATTATGAACAGGTTGCTGAAAGCAGCAGGACACAAGGTAATTCATGTGTGAATATCATTTTGAAATGAATGAGGAGGAATGAAAAGTGATAGCTATCGGATGTGATCATGGCGGTTATGAATTAAAGGAAAGGGTAATTCGTTATTTACAGGATAAAAATATACCCTATCGTGATATGGGATGCAACAGTAAAGAATCGGTGGATTATCCCGAGTACGGGCATGCAGTGGCGAAGGCTGTTGCGGACGGTTCCTGTGAAAAGGGGATTGTAATCTGCACAACAGGTATCGGTATCAGTATTTCCGCAAATAAGGTGCCGGGAATCCGCTGCGCGCTTTGCTCGGATCCGCTGTCCGCGAAAATGACCCGTCTTCACAATGATGCAAATGTACTTGCAATGGGAGCCGGCATGATAGGGGAGAATCTGGCGCTGGACATTGTAGAAACCTTTTTGAATACTGATTTTTCAGGAGAAGAACGGCACCGGCGCAGAATTGATTTGATTGAAAAATTGTAGAAATCATAACCGGTAGCTATATGCCCGCCGGTTACAAAAATATACATTTCAGGAGGAAAAGAAAAGTGGCAAAAGTAGTTATTATGGATCATCCATTGATTCAGCACAAAATCGGATTTATCCGCAGACAGGAGACAGGCACCAAGGATTTCAGACAGACAATCAGTGAAATTGCCATGCTGATCTGCTATGAGGCAACCAGAGATCTGAAGCTGGATGATGTGGAGATTACAACACCTATCTGCAAGACTACCGTTAAAGAATTAAAGGGAAAGAAAATGGCAATTGTTCCCATTTTACGTGCCGGGCTTGGCATGGTTGACGGTGTGCTGGCTCTGATTCCTGCCGCAAAAGTGGGTCATATCGGACTTTACAGAGATCCGGAGACTTTGAAGCCGGTGGAGTATTATTGCAAGCTCCCTGCCGATTGTGCTGAGCGCGAAGTGTTTGTTGTGGATCCTATGCTGGCAACAGGCGGTTCCTCTATTGCAGCTATTCAGATGTTGAAGGACAAAGGGTGCAAGAACATTCATTTTATGTGCATTATTGCGGCACCCGAGGGCATTGAGGCGATGAAGCAGGCTCATCCGGATGTGGACATGTATGTGGGAGCGCTTGACGAAAAGCTGAACGACCATGGATATATTGTGCCCGGACTTGGTGACGCTGGAGACCGTATTTTCGGAACTAAATAGCGGAAAACGAGAGGAATGATACGGGGACGAGATGAAGAGAAAAGACTATATCAGCTGGGATGAGTATTTTATGGGGGTTGCTCATTTGTCCGGTATGCGCTCCAAGGATCCAAATACACAAGTGGGAGCCTGCATTGTCAGCAATGACAACAAAATTTTGTCTATGGGTTACAACGGATTTCCCAATGGCTGTTCGGATGATGATTTCCCTTGGGAGAGAGAAGGGGAAGAACTGGAGACCAAATATCCCTTTGTAACCCACGGAGAACTGAATGCGATTCTGAATTACCGCGGAGGTTCTCTGGAGGGGACGAAGTTATATGTCTCGTTATTTCCCTGCAATGAATGTGCAAAAGCGATTATTCAGGCGGGAATCAAAACGGTGGTGTACGACAGTGATAAGTATCTGGGAACACCGGGAAATCGTGCGTCAAAGAAAATGTTTGATGCTGCAGGGGTAACATATATCCCCTATTCCCGTTCGGGACGACAGATTCATATTATGGTGTGATTTTTGCTTTGTGAGGAAGATTAGATTGCGGTATTTGAAGGTTTGGAAGAAAACAGCTGTCATAATGACCATAGTGCTTTTGACCGGAATGTTCGGCAGAGTCGGGAGTGACGGAAAAATTCCCGGTGTACTGGTGGTGTCCGCAACCACGAATACTCAGCAGCAGATCAACGAGGCAGAGCAGAGACGGCAGGAACTGGAGAACGAAAAGAATCAGAACGAGGATGAGCTACAGGACCTGAAGGGTGAACAGAAAGACTTAAAACAGGAACTGGACGAACTGAATAAAGAACTGACCCGGGTTGTGAATAATCTGGAAAATCTGGAACAACAGATACGGGACAAGGAGCAGGCAATAGCCGAAACCCAGGCGGCATTGGAAGAAGCCAAGGCTACCGAAGCCTGGCAGTATGAATGCATGGTGATGAGAGCCAGAGACATGTATGAACGCAAGGAAGACAATTATCTTGTGGCACTGCTTGCCCGGGGCAGCCTGTCTGAAATACTGAATATTGCCGATTACATTGAAAGAATTGCAGCTTACGAACGAAATAAGATGGATGAGTTCACAGCAAACCGTATTTTCGTTGAAGAAGAGGAAGCAAGGCTTCAGGCGGAAAAGGTGGAGCTGGATAATCTGAAGGTTCAGGCAGAAGCTGAGAAAAGCAAGGTTTCCGGACTGATCAGCCAGACCTCCAACTCCGTTGCCCGGTATGCCGATCAGATTGAAGAAGCGGAGCGGCGGGCCAGGGAATATGAGGAACAGATTAAAAAGGAAGAAGAAAATCTCGAATATCTGAAAAAGAAGCTGGCAGAAGAACTTGCACTTTCCCAGGCGGCGGCCAATGCGAAATGGAGAGATATTTCGGAGGTGACCTTTTCGGAGGGAGACAGACATCTTCTTGCAAACCTGATTTACTGTGAGGCCGGAGGCGAACCGTATGAGGGACAGCTTGCGGTAGGCAGTGTGGTAATCAACAGAGTCCTGAGTTCGAAATTTCCCGACACAGTGATCGGTGTTATTTACCAGAACAGACAGTTTTCACCTGTGGCCAGCGGACGGCTGGAACTGGCTCTCGGTGCAAACAAAGCTACCGCCAAATGCTATCAGGCAGCAGATGAAGCCATGTCCGGTGTGACCAATGTGGGAAACTGCTTGTTTTTCAGAACGCCGGTGGAGGGACTGACAGGAATCAATATCGGAGGACATGTATTTTATTAAAGTCCCAGGCTGTTCAGCCTGGTCTGCAGACGGTCAAATTTATCACGATATATCATGGAGAGCAGATGATTTAAATTGCGCAGGCATGTGGTCATCTGCTCTTTTGTTATCAGTTCCCGCTCCATGGCTTCTGCCAGTTCGTCCAAGTCTACAACTTCCATCCGCCCTTCGGGATAAAGAATAACATCAGCAAGTAAATCCGTGACTGTCAAAGTTTCTGTGGATTCTTCAAAGGAGAAATCCACAATGTCGCAGTACCAATAGACCAGAGAACCATCCTCCCGGTATATTTTGCTGACCTTGATGCCTTCTCGAAGAAAATAGCAGGAACATCCGTGGGAAAAGTCCGGTTTAGGGTGAATGGTATTCCATTTTGTGATTATGAATTCGTCGTTTTGCTCCAAAATGATATCATCCTTTAAGAGAATGCATTCGGAGGGAATCAATCTGCGGCGGTAAAGCTTGGAAACAGTCATAACAAGAATACTCCTTTCGGGTGTACTTTTTAGTCAGTCATTTGTTAAGGCTCGAAAGATACGGTCAAAGGGACAGTTTCGGAAAAGGAATAAAAGGCATTGGCGGAACCTCGTGAGGGCAAAGTTCTTTTTCCATCCATATCATATCGTACCAGGCACCCTGCTTATAGCCGGAAGCATGGAAGTGGGCAACGGTCTGATAACCCAACGCTTCGTGAAATGCAATGCTGTCAGGGTTGGGATAGGAAATGCAGGCGCATATATTACAGACATGCTGCTTTTGCAGTATTTTCTCCAATGCACTGTAAAGCGTCTGACCAATGCCTCTTCTCTTACAGTCCTGCCTGATATAGATAGAGGTTTCCACAGACCAGTCATAGGCGGCTCTTGACTTAAATGGAGAGACATAAGCGTAGCCCATAATAATGCCGTCCTCTTCGGCTACCAGATAGGGATAATTTTCCAGAGTATGCCGGATACGGCTTTTAAACTCATCCGTGGAAGGCACGGCGTATTCAAAGGTGATGGAGGTGTTTTCCACATAAGGAGCATAAATACTCACAAGCTCCGGGGCATCTTCCGGAGACGCAGTACGGATTTTCATAGCGGCCTCTTTCTTTCGTTGAAATGTACTTTGTACAAATACTACAACTGCCTTACTTTCAAGTCAATGTCATTTCTAAAAAATTAGTGAAATCCTAGACATTTGACCGTAAATTGGATATAATCATATTCATGAAACAACACAGCAATGACAGGAAAAAAACAGTTCAAATATTGAGCATGATTACACAGATGGGCCTGGTTATGATTGTGGCAATCGGTATGACTACTGCGCTGGGAGTTTGGCTTGACCGTAAGCTTGGGACATCCTTTATTACTGTTATTTTCTTTTTTTTGGGCGCAGCAGGAGGAGTGCAGGGAATCTATGGCCTGGTAAAGCAGATTTTCAAAGACGAAGACGGGAAAAATGATAAAATTTCTAAAAAAGACAGATAGAACACTTTTGGAGATGCACACCGGCATGATGCTTTTTGGCTTAGCGTGCCAGATTGTGGGTGCTTTTATTGTAAAAAATCAAATCAGATATGCGGAGAGCCTTTGGTTCGGGGTTTTGTTTGCTGTTGTGAGCAGTATTCACATGGCAAGAACGCTTGACAGAGCTCTGGTGGATCCGTCATGTACGGCTAAAGTACTTACCAGAGGATATGTGTTGCGCTATATCGCGGTTGCGGCTGTGTTTATCGCAATATCGCTGACTGCAGTTTTGAACCCTTTGATTGTATTTCTGGGATATATGAGCATGAAGGTAACGGCTTATCTTCAGCCGCTTACTCATAGATTTTATAATTGGATGTTCCATGAGACGGACCCTGTTCCCCGGCCGCTTTCAGAGGAAGAGGAAAGGGAGGACATCTCGCGGGAGGGAGTATGCCTTCCCGAATAAGCTCCAAAAATTTGTAAAAAGGAGGAGGTGAGAGTATGGAACATGGAATTTTGTTATCCGGGGGAACTGATGTGGATTTTATGATTCACGGAATATTTCAATATTCCTTTTTCGGACATCAGGTCTGGATAACAACCACACATGTATGCCTGTTTATTGTAATGTTGATTCTTATTGGCTTTGCTGTTGCAGCAAATCGTTGTATGGCAAAAGCAAAAGAGGTGCCGGGCGGATTTCAGAATGTGGTGGAACTGATTGTTGAGAAATTGGATGGCATGGTAGATGTCTCCATGGATCAGTCAGCTCCGAAGTTTTATAACTATATCGGAACAGTCTTCATTTTTATCCTGTTCAGTAATATTTCAGGTCTTTTAGGACTGCGTCCCCCCACGGCGGACTACGGCGTCACCCTGCCGCTTGCTCTGATTACATTTACTTTGATTCATGTCAATAAATGGAAGTATCAGAAGCCTATGACAATCTGGGAAGATATCTGCTCCCCGTTGCCGAAATGGCTGCCAATCTGGGCACCTATCAATTTGGTCAGCATTATTGCAGTCCCTATCTCCCTGTCCCTGCGTTTGTTTGCTAACGTGTTATCGGGAACAGCGATGATGGCATTACTTTACGGATTGCTGGGCTGGTTTGCCACAGCATGGCCTGCAGCACTACATGTGTACTTTGACTTGTTCTCCGGAGCAATTCAAACTTATGTATTCTGTATGCTGTCCATGACCTATATTTCAAATGAAATTGGGGATGGAGTACGTCACTAGAATTTTACAAAATTAACTATATTTTAGGAGGAAAAAACAATGGATTTTAATGAGAACTTTATTTTGGGATGTTCTGCAATCGGCGCCGGCCTGGCAGTAATCGCCGGTATCGGACCCGGTGTAGGACAAGGTATTGCAGCAGGACATGCAGCAGCAGCAGTGGGACGTAACCCCGGTGCACAGTCACAAATCAGAACTATGATGCTTCTGGGACAGGCTGTTGCCGAGACAACCGGTCTGTACGGTTTGCTGGTTGCCATTCTGTTATTGTTTGTAAAACCTCTTCTGCCTTAAGTTTGATTGCACAAGACATGCTTGAAAAAAGGCAGAAAGGAGGCAGAGAATGATATTTTTAACAGAAGTTCAGGGAATGTCGAGACTTTTCGACCTGGACTGGCAGCTGATTGCTGACTCCTGTCTGTCGATTATTGCAGTATTTGTTCTGTTCCTTTTGATGAGCTATCTTCTGTTCAACCCTGCAAGGAATATGTTAAACAGCCGTAAGGATAAAATCCGCAACGATTTGGAGACGGCAAAGCAGGATAAGGAAGAGGCAGGACGGTTAAAGGAAGAATATGAAACAAAGCTGAAGGAAATCGACAGGGAAGCGGAAAGTATTCTGAGCGAGGCCCGCAAGAAGGCTCTGAACAATGAAAATCAAATTATTGCTCAGGCAAAGGAAGAAGCAGCGCGTATCTTAGAAAGGGCGCGGACCGAGGCGGAGCTGGAGAAACAGAAAATGTCCGATGAAGTGAAGCAGGAGATTATTTCCGTTGCATCCATTATGGCCGGGAAAGTGGTATCAGCGTCCATCGATACTACCGTCCAGAATCAGTTGATTGATGAAACCTTGAAGGAAATGGGTGATAAGACATGGCTAAATTAGTATCCAGGACATACGGTGAGGCCTTGTTTGAAGTGGCAATGGAATCCGGCGAGGACAAGGCCGGGGAACTGCTGGAGGAAATAAACGGTATCAGAGAGATTCTGGCGGCAAATCCGCAGTTTGATGTGCTGATGGAGCATCCCGGAATCCCGAAACAGGAAAAACTGCAGGTGGTTGACGCTGTTTTTAACGGACATGTCAGTGATGAACTGGCCAATTTCCTGAAAATTGTTGTTTCCAAGGAGCGTTACAAAGAACTGAATACCATTTTTGACTACTACACCGAAAAGGTGAAGGAGCAAAAAAGGATTGGTGTGGCTTATGTGACAACTGCAGTAGAGCTTTCGGAACCCCAGAAAAATGCGGTCAGAGCAAGGTTGCTTGAAACCGGCGGATATCGGGATATGGAGATGCATTACAGCACGGATTCTTCCCTGATCGGAGGAATGGTCATCAGAATCGGTGACAGAGTGGTGGACAGCAGTATCCGGACGAAGTTAGACAAATTGACAAAACAATTATTACAAATTCAGCTGGGATAACCGGCTGGAAGAAAGGTGCGACAGTTCCATGAATTTAAGACCGGAAGAAATAAGTTCAGTTATCAAGGACCAGATTAAAAGATATGAGTCCACGCTGGATGTATCCGATGTGGGAACGGTCATTCAGGTGGCAGACGGCATTGCCCGCGTCCATGGTCTGGAAAATGCCATGCAGGGAGAATTGCTTGAGTTTCCCGGAGATGTATACGGTATGGTATTGAATCTGGAAGAGGATAACGTTGGTGTTGTACTTCTCGGCAGCGCGAGAAACATCAATGAGGGTGACACTGTTAAGACCACCGGACGAGTGGTTGAGGTCCCTGTCGGCGATGCGATGCTGGGACGTGTAGTGAATGCGTTGGGACAGCCTATAGATGGGAAAGGTCCCATTCAGACTACAAGTTATCGAAAAATCGAGCGTGTGGCAAGCGGCGTAATCACAAGAAAGAGTGTGGATACGCCCCTGCAGACCGGTATCAAAGCAATCGATGCCATGGTGCCTATCGGAAGAGGACAGCGTGAGTTGATTATCGGTGATCGTCAGACCGGTAAGACAGCTATCGCTATTGATACAATTATTAATCAGAAAGGTCAGAATGTAAAATGTATCTATGTGGCAATCGGTCAGAAGGCATCTACCATTGCCAACATTGTAAAGACCTTGGAGGAGTATGGTGCTATGGCATATACCACTGTTGTGGTATCCACAGCTAGCGACCTTGCGCCTCTGCAGTATATTGCTCCTTATGCAGGATGTGCAATCGGTGAGGAATGGATGGAGCAGGGACAGGATGTGCTTGTTGTTTATGATGATTTGAGTAAACATGCAACCGCATACCGTACACTTTCTTTGCTGCTTCGTCGTCCACCCGGACGTGAGGCATATCCCGGCGATGTATTCTACCTGCATTCCAGATTGCTGGAGAGAGCAGCCAGAATGAGTGATGAGTACGGCGGAGGTTCCCTGACGGCACTTCCTATTATCGAAACTCAGGCAGGAGATGTATCTGCATATATTCCTACCAATGTTATTTCCATTACCGACGGACAGATTTATCTGGAGACCGAGATGTTTAACTCCGGTTTCCGTCCCGCAGTTAATGCCGGACTTTCCGTGTCCCGTGTCGGTGGTGCAGCACAGATAAAGGCAATGAAGAAGATTGCGGCTCCGATTCGTACGGAGCTGGCTCAGTACAGAGAGCTTGCTTCCTTTGCCCAGTTCGGTTCCGAATTGGATGCGGACACAAAGGAAAAGCTGGCACAGGGAGAAAGAATCAAGGAAGTACTGAAGCAGCCGCAGTATAGGCCGATGCCTGTCCAATATCAGGTAATTATTATCTATGCCGTTACCAACAAGTATCTACTGGATGTACCTGTGGAGGATATAACAAGATTTGAGACAGAATTCTTTGAGTTCCTTGATACAAAGTATCCTGAGGTGCCCGGTAATATTGCAACGGAAAAGGTGATTTCCGAGGAGACGGAAAGCATTCTGAAGAAGGCAATCGAAGAGTTCAAGAAAAGCTTTCTGCAGTAAGTAAGGAGACAAGAATATGGCATCAATGCGTGATATTAAGCGCCGTAAAAGCAGTATACAGGGTACTCAGCAGATTACAAAGGCAATGAAGCTGGTATCTACCGTTAAGCTGCAGCGTGCCAGAGCAAATGCAGAGCGTTCCAAGGAATATTTCACCTGTATGTATGATACCGTCAACAGTATTTTGAAACGCGTGGGACATATTGAACACAAATTTCTGACCAGGGGGAATTCCGACAAAAAGGCTGTTATTGCAATCACCTCAAACAGAGGTCTTGCCGGCGGCTATAATTCCAATGTAGTGAAGCTGATTACCAGAAATCCGGATTGGAAGAAAGAAGATTTGTGTATATACTCTCTGGGTAACAAAGGAAGAGAGGCATTTCTGCGTTATGGATATGAGGTGAAGGACTGCGACAATGAAATCGTGGAAAATCCATCCTATTCTGATGCAATGCAACTTTCTTCCGAACTGTTGAAAGCATATGCAGAGGGAGAAATCGGTGAAATTTATCTGGCATACACGGCATTCAAAAATACAGTCAGCCACATACCTACCCTTTTGAAGTTACTGCCGGTAGAGGTTTCGGCGGAAGAAGAGAAGTCCGAGGGAGCAAAGGCTATCATGAATTTTGAACCCGAGGATGCAGATACGTTGGATTTGATTATTCCGAAGTATGTGACAAGCCTGATATATGGTGCACTGATGGAATCGGCAGCCAGTGAAAACGGAGCCCGGATGCAGGCTATGGACAATGCCACCAGCAATGCGGAAGAAATGATAAGCGATTTGGCACTGAAGTATAACAGAGCGCGTCAGGGCTCTATTACACAGGAATTGACTGAAATTATCGCCGGTGCGGAAGCATTAGGCTAACAGAGTTTTAGTAAAACTATGCCCGGGAAATATCAAAACCGGGCAGGAAAGAGGTAAAAATGGCAGGAGAAAACAGGGGTAAGATTACCCAGGTGGTGGGTGCTGTTCTGGACATCCGCTTCGATGAGGGTAAGCTTCCCGAGATTAACGAAGCAATTCGTATTCCTACCAGAGATGGCGGAGAACTGACGGTTGAGGTTTCCCAACATCTGGGTGACGATACGGTCAGATGTATTGCCATGGGCAGTACCGACGGACTGGTAAGAGGTATGGATGCGATTGCAACGGGTGCTCCCATTTCGGTTCCGGTTGGCGAAAAGACGCTGGGACGTATTTTCAATGTACTGGGACAGCCCATTGATAATAAGCCGGCTCCTGAGGGAGTGGAGTATGAGCCCATTCACAGACCTGCACCTAAATTTGAGGAGCAGTCCACGGATACGGAGCTTCTGGAGACAGGTATTAAGGTTGTTGACCTTCTTTGCCCATATCAGAAGGGTGGTAAAATCGGTTTGTTCGGCGGTGCCGGAGTAGGTAAGACGGTACTGATTCAGGAATTGATTCGTAATATTGCTACAGAGCATGGCGGCTATTCCGTATTTACCGGCGTAGGAGAGCGTACCCGTGAAGGTAATGACCTTTATCACGAGATGACGGAATCCGGTGTTATAGACAAGACTACCATGGTGTTCGGTCAGATGAATGAGCCCCCCGGAGCAAGAATGAGAGTAGGACTTACAGGTCTGACCATGGCAGAGTATTTCCGTGACAAGGGCGGAAAGGATGTGCTGCTGTTTATCGATAATATTTTCCGTTTTACACAGGCAGGTAGTGAGGTGTCAGCTTTGCTGGGACGTATGCCTTCGGCGGTTGGCTATCAGCCTACTTTACAGACTGAGATGGGCGCGCTGCAGGAGCGCATCACTTCCACAAAAAACGGTTCCATTACATCTGTGCAGGCAGTATATGTGCCTGCGGATGACCTGACGGACCCTGCACCGGCCACCACATTTGCACATTTGGACGCAACCACTGTGTTGTCCCGTTCGATTGTAGAACTGGGTATATATCCTGCTGTAGATCCTTTGGAATCCACATCACGTATTCTGGATCCCAGAATAGTTGGTGAGGAACATTACAAAACAGCCCGCGGAGTACAGGAAATTTTACAGAGATATAAAGAACTTCAGGATATTATTGCCATTTTAGGTATGGATGAATTGTCCGAGGAGGATAAGCTGGTGGTATCCCGTGCCAGAAAGGTACAGAGATTCCTGTCTCAGCCTTTCTTCGTTGCCGGACAGTTTACCGGACTGGAAGGTAAGTATGTGCCTATCAATGAGACAATCCGCGGCTTTAAGGAAATCCTGGAAGGAAAACATGATGATATTCCGGAAAGCTATTTCCTGAATGCGGGAAGTATCGATGATGTTCTCGCAAAGGTAGCCAAGTAGGATTGTTTTAGGAGGATGGAAAATGGCAGATAAGAACAGCTTTCTTCTGCGCATTATTACACCGGACAGAGTGTTTTACGAGAACCAGGTTGAAATGGTGGAGTTTAATACGACAGAGGGAGAGATTGGCGTACTGCCGGGGCATATTCCGCTGACGGTTATTGTGAAGCCCGGAATTCTGAATATTACGGAAACTGAGAGTGACAAAGAGGCGGCGCTCCATGCGGGATTTGCCGAGATTCTTCCGGACAGGGTGACGATTCTGGCTGAGATTATTGAATGGCCGGAGGAAATCGACGAGGAGCGCGCGGAAGCGGCGAAAGAACGTGCGGAGGAGAGGCTTCGCAGCAGGACGCCTGAGACAGATATAATGCGTGCCGAGACTGCTCTTCAACGTGCAATGGCGCGCATAGAAGTATTAAAATGAAAAGGACGGCAGTAACGCTTAGACGAAAATCTGCATATGCTGTAAAAAAGGTTTTTTGAGGAATGCATATGGAATTTCATTCTAAACTGTTACAGTCGCCTACGGAACAGAAGGTAAGGGGCTGGAATGGGCCCCTTCCTTTTTATATGACTTACCCGGGATATTTCGGACCGGGACAGGAAGCATTGCTGTTGCAGGATTTGGAGTATCTGCAGCAAATGTATCCCGCAGATGTGAAACGTTATCAGAAAAGAATTGCTGAAGTATTGGATAAAACAGATTATGAAGGCAGCATGATATATGACGAATACCCTGACCGGTACAGCCTCAGGGCTTTGGCAGGCTCCATGCAGAAGGTGCTGCAAAATGAAGAAGAAAATCCCCCTTCAGAGGGTATGATACAGGTACTGTTATTTAATGAAATTTATAAGCGCCGACATGGCGGAAGGCGCGGAATGTACGAAAGGATTTTTTGATTGATCGTATGAGGGAGTGCGAAAGTATTTTTCGACAGGTGTTGAATAGAGAATTGTTGCAGATGACCTTGAGCAATACGCGGAATGTTGACAGGGCGGTGAAAGTAAAAGTCCGCCCGGTACTTATTCAGGATAAATTGCTCTTTCAAGAGACGGTTTATCGCGGAACCCAGGTTTTTCATGCCAATTATACCGACGTGGAATTGGCGGAAAAGCTTGATGAATATATGGTTCATTTGTTTCGGCAGGCTCAAATCAGTTGCGAGACGGAAGATATTTCGATATTGGTTGGGAAAAAGGGAACGGTGACCGTTAAGCGAAAGAAAAAGAATGTATCCCGAAAGCAAAACTGTGAGGCGGATACTGCCGGAAAAAGAGACTTTTCACATAATCGTCGTAAGAAGTATATATTGAGCGGGGGCGATCCGGTGGATTTCCTGGTGGGTCTTGGAGTACAGACACCTGACGGACGTGTGACAAAGGCATATTATGATAAATTTCGCCAGATTAACCGATATCTGGAATTTATTGAGGATATATTGGATAAGCTTCCCACAGACAGAACGATTCGAATCATTGACTTCGGTTGCGGAAAATCTTACCTGACCTTTGCCATGTATTATTATCTGCATCAGATGCAGGGACGGGACATCAGGGTTACAGGTTTGGATTTAAAGGCGGATGTGATTGCACATTGTAATCAGCTTGCCGAAAAATTAGGATATCATCAGCTTGATTTTGAAGTTGGTGATATTAAGAGTTATACAGGTGAAGACAAAGTTGATATGGTGGTTTCTTTGCATGCCTGTGACAAGGCGACCGATTATGCTTTGGAAAAGGCTGTTAAATGGGGTGCGCAGGTCATTTTGGCTGTGCCCTGCTGTCAGCATGAACTGAATGGGCAGATACAGTGTAAGGCGCTTCAACCGGTGCTGAAATATGGTGTAATCAAGGAAAGAATGGCAGCATTGATTACAGATGCCCTGCGTGCGGATATACTGGAACAGAACGGGTATGATACGCAGATATTGGAGTTTATTGACATGGAGCACACTCCCAAGAACCTCTTAATACGAGCCGTAAAAAGCTGAAAAATGCGCCCGGCAGGAAAGTTTGCTTCTCTTGACGAAGTAATGGAATTCCTGAAGGTGAATCCAACACTGAAGGAGCTGTTATGAAGAAAGGCATTATAAAAATTACCGTTTTTATAGCCACATTTGTATTGGCGTTAATCATTATCGGCAAAATTATGAATAAAGGTCATGATAATCTGACTGTTGAAATGTCTTCTGCTTCCCTTCCGCTAATTACAATGCAGATTGACGGAACGGAGTACAACCGGCTTCACGGATATGTACAGGCTATGGATGTGGCGTTTCAAAGAGATACTGTCTCTGTTTTGGGAGAGGACAGGGATGCGCAGTTTTTTGTGGATACCTACGGAGAAAATGTGACCGGTATTTCCATCGAAGTAAGGAATACAGATGGCTCCAGACTGATAGAAAATACGGAGATTACGGATTATCGTACCACAAAGAATCGGATATATGGGAAGATTATGCTGAAAGACCTGATAGAACAGGATACAGAGTATTCGCTTGCCATTGTTCTTGAATTGGACGAAGCCAGAAAGGTATATTATTATACAAAGGTAATATGGAGCGAAAATCTTCATACAGAGGAAAAATTGGAATACGTGTTGGATTTTCATCAACGCCTTTATGACAGAGAGGCTGCCAGAGAACTGACAAAGTATTTAGAGACCAATTCCAAACTGGAAGATAACAGTAGCTTTCACAAGGTAAATATACACAGCAGCTTCCGCCAGATTACATGGGGAGAGCTGGATGTCAGTGAGGTTTTGGAACCGGTGGTTCAACTAAAGGAAATCGCAGGTCAGACGGCATCGTTTTTGATGAATTATGTTGTATCGACTTCGGAGGGACGGAATCGGACTTACTATATGGTAGAGGAATTCTACAGGATACGATATTCTGCCGAGAGAATGTATCTTCTGGACTATGAGAGAACGATGACCCAGATACCGGACACGGAAAGTATGTACGGAAATGACAAAATTTTACTGGGTATTACGGATACGGATATTCCTATGTTGGAAAGTGAAGACGGTAATATTGTGGTCTTTGAGGTGGCTGACAGGTTGTTCAGTTACAATGTGGCGACGAACAGGCTTGCTGTTATTTTCAGCTTTTATGACGAAAAAAATGCTGATGAGAGAACCATTTATAATCAGCATGCCATTAAGATATTGGATGTGGATGAGGGCGGGAATGTACAGTTTGCGGTTTATGGTTACATGAACAGAGGCAGGCATGAAGGTGAAGTGGGGATTCAGGTATATACCTATAACAGCAGTTTGAATACAATAGAGGAACTGATTTATATTTCCACTGATATGACGTATTCCGTGTTGGCGGCAGAGTTAGACAGGCTTCTTTATCTCAATCGTGATTCACAGCTTTACTTATCGTTGAACAACAGTATATACGGTATAGATATTGTGGAGAGAACGGGGACGAAGCTGATTGATATTGGGGAAAGTACCACACTTCAGGTATCGGCTAATCACAAGATTATGGTCTGGTCTGAGGGAGAGGATATCTATAACAGCGGAGTTCTCAAAATTCGGAATCTGAGCAGTGAATTGACGCGCACGGTCACTGCATCGGAAGAAGACGCCATTATGCCGCTGGGCTTTATGGATGAGGATATTATTTATGGAGTTGCACGAACAGAGGATGTTGTCAGGGACAACGCGGGAAGAACTTTGTTTCCCATGTATAAGGTGTGTATATGCAATTCCGAAGGCGAACTGCTGAAGGAATACAGCCAGCCGGATATTTATGTCACAGGTTGTACTGTTGAAGAAAATCAAATTGTATTAAATCGTATCTGTAAACAGGAAAACGGAGAATATAAAGAAGCGGATCAGGATCATATTATGAACAGTGTGAAGACTGCCGTCGGAAAGAATGTAATCGCTGCTGCGGATATTGATGTATATGAGCGGTATGTACAAATTCAGCTTCGTAGTGCAATTGATGTAAAAAACATTATGATACTGACGCCGAAAGAAGTGGTTTACGAAGGTGGACGGAAGCTCTCCCTGTCGGATGAAAAGAAAGAAAACAGGTATTATGTGTATGGAAATTATGGTGTGGACGGAATATACACCTCACCGGCCAAGGCGGTAAATCAGGCATATGATGTTTCCGGCGTGGTTGTGGACAACAGCGGGAAATGTATTTGGCTGAAAGGACACCGGGTAGCAAGAAATCAGATTATGGCAATCAGGGAAGCTTCTGTTACCGAGGACAAGAATAGTCTTGCAGTGTGTTTGGATACTATTTTCAGCTTTGAAGGACTGGTGCGCAATTCGGAATATCTTTTGACACAGGGAAAAACAGTACCGGAAATATTGGAGGACAATCTGGAAGATGTCCGGGTGCTGGATATGACCGGGTGCAGTCTGGATGCCATGCTGTATTATGTAAACCGGGATATTCCCGTATTAGCATTGCTGGAAAACGGGGAAGCCGTTTTGATTACAGGATTTAACGAGTATAATGTTGTGATTATGGAACCATCTGCCGGAAAACTCTATAAAAAGGGAATGAATGATTCGGCAGAATGGTTCAAAGAAAACGGTAATTGTTTTATTACTTACATCAGAATGGAGGAGTAAGCTAAAAGATATATCGTTTGTATTTGTTCAAAACTCCGAGCAACAGCATGCCCAATACACCGCAGGAAATGATTTCGCCGGCTCCTACGGTTATAAAGGACAGCCAGAGAGGCTTTATTCCGTAGGCATAAAGCAGAACAAAAGGAATAATAACAGTATTTGCTACAATGGGAGGAATGGGGGCAAGCCATTTATGATTGCGGAGCAGGTATGTAAAAACTGCTCCCAAAAGCGTTGCTGCCGTTCCGAAAATAATGTCAGGGAGAGCACAGCCTGTCATAATGTTGGACAACAGGCAACCGATACAAAGTCCCGGTATGGCTGCAGGTGTAAAAAAGGGTAAAATCGTGAGGGCTTCAGAAAAACGGACCTGGACGGCATAGTTTGCCAATCCGAGAGCATTGGCCAACAGTGTCAGCACAACATAAAGAGCAGCGATGACCGCTGCGTGGACGATAAACAATACTTTCTTATTCATTTTTTTCTCCTTTAGTTTTGTTTATGGTGAGGAAGGTCTCGAACTCACCGTGTATTCCGAAAATCTATTATATCGAAAATAAAGTGAATGTCAAGGGCTGAATCATTTTTGAATCAGCCCTGCTTTTAACAGCCTTTTTCTTACCTGAAAACCTACGACCATTGCAATAATCAGCTTGACCAAATCGCCGGGGATATAGGGAATCACACCGGCCATAAGTGCTTTAGGAAAACTCATGTTCATCTGAAAACCAAGCCAGAGGGTTCCAAGAAGGTAACACACAGCGGTACCAAGCAGCATGCCAAGGAAATAGACAGGCAGTTTACGTCCAAAATGATCTACAAAAAAGCCACAGATGAGTGCCATGAAAATATAACCAATAATGTATCCGCCGGTAGGTCCGAAAAGCTTTCCGGGTCCTGAGGTAAAGCCTGCAAATATAGGTACACCGGCAAGACCCAACAAGATATAGATGATAACGCTTATGGTACCAAGCTTCATGCCAAGCACAGAAACAACAAAATAAATTGCAAGAGTACCCAGTGATATAGGAACCGGGCTCACAGGAATATTGAGTGCCAGTGGGCCGAGGACACAGATGACAGCAGTCATCAGTCCTACCAGGGCAAGTTGTTTTACGGTAAATTTCGGTTTGGTTTCAAGAGTAGTTGTATCGCTCATTTTTTTCCTCCGTTTAGAAGTGCACAGGTTAGCCGCATTATGCATTTGCACAAACTATACCGGTGCATACTTCTGTTCTTTCTCTTTTGATTGTAAACCGTTATACTCAATCAGATAACAATAAGAATATACAAGAGAAGAAATAAAATGTCAACCAAAATATTTTTGAAGTTAACAATTACGTATCAACCATAGAAGAGAGTGGAACAAGAGTATGACGGAGAAAAGAAATACCCCTGCCGATATATAAACGGCAGGGGAAATGTTTTGCGGATTAAAGCTCTCCTTTTTTATACTTTGCAACAATGTTTTGAATTCTTTCATTAGGATTCAGTAAATCGCTGATGGAGGAGTCATGATTCAAGGTATCAATGATGTAGGCAATGTACTTGCTCATATCACAGTTGATATACCATTCACGCTGCAGCAGGTCAGGAGTCTGATAAATCAGGTTGGTTGTCAGAACCTTGTCGATAATACCTTCCTGAAAAGCCTTGTCGAACTTGTCCAGTCCACTGGTAAATAATCCGAAGGTGGCAAAAACAAAAATCTTGTTGGCCTTGCGCTCCTTCAGGGCAGCAGCAACTTCTAAAACACTTTCACCGGAGGAAATCATATCATCAATGATAATCATATCCTTACCTTCTACACTGGTGCCGAGAAATTCGTGTGCAACGATAGGGTTGCGTCCGTTGACAACGCGAGTGTAGTCACGTCTTTTATAGAACATACCCATATCCAGGCCCAACACGTTTGCAATATAGATTGCCCGGCTCATGCCGCCTTCATCAGGGCTGATAACCATCATATGGTCGGAGTCAAGTTTCAAATCCTTGACATTGCGCAACAATCCTTTAATAAACTGATAAGCAGGCTGTACCGTTTCAAAGCCATGAAGCGGAATTGCGTTTTGAACTCTGGGGTCATGAGCGTCGAAAGTTATGATGTTGTCAACACCCATCTGTACCAACTCCTGAAGTGCAAGTGCACAATCCAGAGATTCTCTTGCAGTTCTCTTGTGTTGGCGGCTTTCGTAGAGGAATGGCATAATCACTGTAATTCGACGTGCTTTTCCGCCGACTGCGGCAATAATTCTTTTTAAATCCTGATAATGATCATCGGGAGACATGTGATTTTCGTGCCCGCAGAGAGAATAGGTAAGTGAATAATTACATACATCCACCAATAGATAAAGGTCTGTACCACGAACAGATTCTAAAATCATTCCTTTGGCTTCGCCGGAACCAAATCTGGGAACTTTTGCATTGAGCAGATACGAATCCCTCTGATAGCCGGCAAATGCAAGAGAGTCCTTATGTTCGCTTTCTCTTTCGGCTCTCCATTTTACAAGGTACTTATCCACCTTTTCACCAAGAGGTTTACAGCCTTCCAGTGCTATGATTCCCAAAGAACCGACGGGAATGGTCTCAAGATTTCTTTTTTCTTCGCGATTGGCCATAATTGAAGTCCTCACTTTTACTCATATTGTTTATTATTGCGCATATTCGGAAATCGTTTTTTATAAATTCGGATGTCCGGACCTGTCAGTTTACACAAATCGAAAGAACTGGTAATCCTGGAGAAAATGCGGTCGGAATATCGGTCGCGAAGCTCCTCCAGACTAAGGTTTGTGGAAATAATCGTCGACTTTTTCCGGAGATTTCGTTCATTCAGGCAGGAAAAAAGCTGGGATGCAACAAAACTGTTTGTGATTTCTGTACCTAAATCGTCAACAATCAATAAATCACAGCCGTATATGTCCTGGTAAAAATCCTGAAGAACATTTTTTTCTCTGTAATCAAAAGAATATCGGGCAAGCATTTCAAAAAGCCCGGATGCGCTGAAATAGATAACAGAATTTCCGTTGTCTATCAGCTCTTTGGCGATACATCCCGACAGAAAGCTTTTGCCCGTACCTACTGTACCATAAAATAGAATATTGTGGTAGTCCTGTTTGAAGTTTTTTATAAATTCTTTGCTCAGCTTAACAGCTGCTTCAAATCGCTGCAAATCCTCACCCTGATAGTATGCGGAGGAAAGAGTGGAAAAATTCTCTTTTTGGATCATATCCTGAATATGGGACTGAGAGTAGAGAAGAGAAATTTCTCTTTGCCGGAAGCAGGCACACTTCTGCTTTCGATTATCTGAATCCAGTATGTATCCGGTATCCCGGCACTGAGGACAGTTGTAGATTGGCTCTAAATAATCGGAAGGGAAGCCGGCAGAAACCAGAAGCTTCTTCTGGCGTTGCTTGATTTCGGCAAGATTATCATGAAGTCTTGCCTGTGCAGTGTCATCGCCCTCCAGTACGGATTTTGCCGCAGAGACGGAGAGACTGCTAACGGATTCTTCCAAATCCCAATATTCCGGAATGGTCTGGTAAATTTGTTCTCTTCTGGATTCCGTGAGATATCGGTTGGCATCTCTGATTTTTTCATATTCTCTGATAATTGATTCATATTGCGAGTTGGTAAGTGCCACAGCCTTGTTCCTCCATCCCTAATTGCTCAGTAATTCCTTTTCAAGCGCGTCAAAATCGTAGGTGTTTTGAGCAAACTGGTTAAAACGGTTGTTATATTGCTTGGAAGCGGCTGAAGTGGTGTTCTTTCTGCGCTGCTTGTACATCTCATCAATTTTGGAGATGTCGGATTTATGCTGAACATGTTGCTCGTGCCAGCTGGACAGAATACGGTCTGCGTATTCAAAGCGGTTCTTATCTGTAGCCATGACAGTGCGCTCGCAGGCTTCAAAGATAATATCATTTTCAAAACCGAACTCCTTAATCCAACGGTTGATATATTCCGCTTCTTTGGGAGTGGGTGTATTGTTCTTTCCAAGTTCTCTCATGATAGAGTATATGTTTTTGTCATAAAGAAAAGCCTTTTCCTGAGCCTGCTTAGGGGTGGTAATTCCTTCTTCGGCCCAGTTTACGGCGACCTTTTCAATATATTTAAAGTCCTTTTTGCCCTTATCCACACAGTACTGGAGCAGATAATCAATTAAATCATCCGAAAAATGAAGAACATCGGTAAAGTAAAGGATCGATTTCATTTCGGACGGTGTTAAAGGCTTTCCGATATAAGATTCGGCGATAAAAAGCAGCTGGGCGGTATCCTGGCGCTCCTTAAATTCCCGAAGCTGATCTGCGGAGTAAACCGGTTTCGCAAATGGTGAAACACCTTCGCCGGAATTATCGGGTTCTGACTTAAATACAGTTGTCCGAGTGGGGAGTGCGGGCATTGGTACAAAAGAGGAAACAGTGGCGCTGCTGTGGCGTTCCTTTGCATTATTGTCGGCGTTTAAGTCACGGATATGAATTCCGATAAGATTTTTGTCTTCATCGTAATCAAGGTCAAGAAGATGGTTTTTTTCCCAATACTTTAAAGCACGAATTACGTCTTTTTCCGTATGGTTAAACTTGTCCGCAATATCGGACACACTGGTAGCCAGATGTGCATTCATCATACGGAGCAGATACAGATAAATCTTCAGCTGTGCGTCGTTGGCATCTTTCATATATTCATCAATAAAAAGATTGGACACAACCGTTGAGTCCGCATCATTATCTTTATAAATCGTCAAACGTGCCATAAGTAACACTTCCCTCTTTGAAATTGCGCGGAATTTCACGCAGTAGACAAAGTATAGCATAAGGATTTTAAAAAAGAAATAGTCAAATTACCGAAACACTGATCTACGCTGAATTTGGAAGAAAATGTGGATAATGTGGATAATGTGGATAAAGTTGTGACATAAAAATGAAAACACCGTATACATTTGGAAGGAGAGTATTTCTGCCGGTCACTTCTTATCCACAACTCAAAAAGAAAATATCCACAGAACGGAGAAAAGAATACAGCTCTCCGTTCTGTGGATAATGTGGACAACTATAATCCAAGGAGGTTTTCGCCGATTTTTAGGACATCACCGGCCCCCATAGTTATCAACAAATCTCCCTTTATGCAATTTTCCAATAAAAAATTTTCTATTTCGTCAAAGGATGGGAAATAGTAACAATCATGTCCCATGGCTTTTATTTCTGCCTGTAAATCTTCGGAACTGATGCCGAGATTATCGGTCTCTCTGGCGGCATAGATGTCTGCAAGAACTACTTTGTCAGCCAGACAAAGAGCCTTTGCAAAATCCTTCATAAATTCCTTGGTTCTGGAATAAGTATGAGGTTGGAAAACACACCATAAAGTCTTGTGGGGATAATTATGGGCAGCAGACAAGGTTGCGGTTATTTCTGTGGGATGATGTGCATAATCATCTATTACAGTGACTCCTCCCACACAGCCCTTGTATTCGAAACGTCTGTCTGTTCCCGTATAGCTGTTTAGCGCTGCAACTGTTACAGACCGGTCAATTGAAAGATAATCAGCCAAAGCGACAGCAGCAGTGGCATTTCCCACATTGTGGAGCCCGGGAACTTTTAAGGTGAAGGTGCCGGTCTCGTTTCCCTGATGATGGAGCAGGAAGGAGGGATGACCGAAGTCATCGTAAGAAATATCGGTGGGATAATAATCTGCATTTTTGTCAGAGGAGGAATAAGTCACTACTTTACAGGACAGGCCTCCGGCGATTTCTTCGTAATCAGGGATGTCCTTATTGATGATGAGGCATCCTTCAGTCGGAAGAAGCTCCGCAAATTTTCGGAAAGAGTGCCGAATATCGTCGAGGTCTTTGAAAAAGTCGAGATGGTCTTCTTCTATATTAAGAATCATTCCGACAGTGGGGAAAAAGCTTAAAAAACTGTTGGTGTATTCACAGGCTTCCGTGACAAAGTATTGATTTCCGCCAATGCGGATGTTGCCACCGATGGTTTTAAGAATGCCGCCGATGGATAAGGTGGGGTCGGTATCTGCCTTCAGCAAAATTTCGCTGACCATGGATGTGGTTGTTGTTTTTCCGTGGGTACCGCTGACAGCGATGGAGATCTTGTAATTCTTCATCAACTGTCCCAGGAGCTGCGCTCTGGTCAGATATGGAATTCCCTTTTCGCGGATGGCTTTAAATTCCAGATTGCTCTCTTTCACGGCACTTGTCAGTACTGCACAGTCGATGTCGGCGGTGACGTGGGATGCATTTTCACCGTATTTAACTTCTATGCCTTTTTTTTCTAAAGATTGTGTGATGGCTGAGGATTTCCAGTCGGAGCCGGACACGGTAAATCCGGCCTGATGCAGAATTTCTGCCAGACCACTCATGCTGATACCGCCGATACCCACAAAATAAATATGAGAAGGATTTTTAAAATCAATTTTGTACATGGTTACACTTCCTTTTATTTGTTACATTCTATTATAAGCATTATGGACATAAAAAACAAATACAAAATGTCATTTTGACGGGAGGACAGGTCAATATCCGGCAAAATGTTGAAAATGACAATGAAAAACAAAAAATAAGGGAAATGAATTGGAAAAAACATACAAATATTTTTTGCACAATTTAAAAAATATGTCAAAAAACGCTAGATAACTTGCAAAAACGACAAATTTTTTCGAACTAAATATTCCCTTTCAAATTTGGGTATGGTATAATTGATATACCGATAAAACGGTAGAAGGCAAGACAGAGGTGATGACATGATAAAAAAAGAAATGATTGCCATGTTGTTGGCAGGTGGGCAGGGCAGCCGTCTTGGAGTGTTGACTTCTAAGGTAGCGAAGCCTGCAGTCGCATTCGGAGGAAAGTATCGTATTATTGATTTCCCCCTTTCTAACTGTATCAATTCGGGAGTGGATACGGTTGGCGTTTTGACGCAGTATCAACCGTTGCGACTGAATACACATATCGGAATAGGTATTCCGTGGGATTTGGATCGCAACATCGGAGGTGTCACAGTTCTTCCGCCGTATGAGAAGAGCTCTAACAGTGAATGGTATACCGGCACTGCCAATGCCATTTACCAGAATCTGGAGTACATGGAGAGCTTTAATCCGGACTATGTATTGATTCTTTCCGGTGACCATATTTATAAAATGGATTACGAAGTGATGCTTGATTTTCATAAGGCGAACAATGCAGAGGTTACCATTGCCGTTATGCCGGTTCCGATTGAGGAAGCAAGCCGTTTCGGTATTATGATAACCGATGAAAACAGGCGCATTACGGAGTTTGAAGAAAAGCCGGAGCATCCCAGAAGCAATCTTGCAAGCATGGGAATCTACATATTTAATTGGAAGACCTTAAAGGAAGCGCTGATTGCAATGGCCGATCAACCGGCTCTTGACTTCGGCAAGCATGTAATCCCTTACTGTCATGAGAAAGAAGCTCCCCTGTATGCGTATGAGTTTACGGGATATTGGAAGGACGTGGGAACACTCAGCTCTTACTGGGAAGCGAATATGGAACTGATCGATATCGTTCCGGAGTTCAACCTGTATGAGGAATATTGGAAGATTTATACCAGAAGCGAGATTCAGCCGCCTCAATACCTGTCTGAGGACAGTGTGGCAGAGCGATGCATTATTGGTGAAGGTTCGGATATTTACGGAAAGGTCTATAACTCGGTTATCGGCTGTGGCGTTACAATCGGAAAGGGAACCGTAATCCGCGATTCCATTATTATGAACCATACGCAGATTGGGGACGGCTGCGAGCTGAATAAGGCGATTGTAGCCGAGGAGGCAAGGATAGGAAACAATGTTCGATTGGGCATAGGAGAGGAGGCGCAGAACGAAACCGCACCTCATATCTATAACCATGGCATTGTTACAATTGGTGAAAAGAGCGTTATCCCGGATGGCATAACCGTAGGTAAGAACTCTGTTATCTTCGGCGAGACATCGGCTGCAGACTATGAGAATTCTTATCTCGCAAGCGGCAAAACTTTGATTAAGGCAGGTGAATAACAGTGAGAGCAATCGGAATAGTTTTAGCGGGCGGTAATAATCACAGGATGCAGGAGCTGTCACAGAAGAGAGCCATCTGCGCAATGCCCGTTGCGGGCAGCTACCGCAGCATTGATTTTACATTGAGTAATATGTCAAATTCTCATATTCAGAAAGTGGCAGTGTTGACTCAGTACAATGCCAGAAGTCTGAACGAACATCTCAGCTCTTCCAAATGGTGGGACTTCGGACGTAAACAAGGCGGTCTGTTTGTGCTGACACCTTCCGTGACGGCAGACAACAGCAACTGGTACAGAGGCACCGCAGATGCAATTTATCAGAATCTGTCCTTTTTGAAGAACAGTCATGAACCCTATGTGGTCATTGCTCCCGGAGACTGTGTATATAAGCTGGATTTTAACAAGGTGCTGGAATACCACATCGACAAAAAGGCTGACATCACCGTTGTATGCCGTGATATGGAGCCCGGAACCAATGTGGAACGTTTCGGTACAGTGCGGATGAACGAGGAATCCCGTATTGAGGAATTTGAAGAAAAGCCTCTTCAAGCGAAATCAAATACCATTTCTTGTGGCATTTATGTAGTTCGCCGCCGCCAGCTCATTGAGATGATTGAGAAATGCGCGGAGGAGGACAGATACGATTTTGTAAGGGATATTTTGATTCGCTATAAGGATTTGAAGAGAATCTATGGCTATAAGATTAAGGATTATTGGAGAAATATTGCTTCTGTGGATGATTATTTCAAGACCAATATGGATTTCCTGAAACCGGAGGTTAGAAATTATTTCTTCAAACAATATCCTGATATTTATTCCAAGGTGGATGATTTACCGCCTGCAAAATATAATGTCGGGTCCAGCGTGAGGAACAGTCTGATTTCCAGCGGCTGTATTGTAAACGGAGTAGTGGAAAATTCCGTTATCTTTAAGAAGAGCTATATCGGAAATAACTGTGTCATCAAGAATTCCATCATTTTGAATGATGTAGACATCGGGGACAACACCTATATAGAAAATTGTATTGTTGAGAGCCGTGATACGATTCGTGCAAATTCACACTATGTAGGTGAAGAAGGTAAGGTTAAGATTGTTGTGGAGAAAAACGAAAGATATACAATGTAACAGGGTAAAAGAACTAAGGGGGGTTATGTAAATGCAGATTACGGATGTAAGAGTGCGAAAGATTGCCAAGGAAGGTAAGATGAAGGCAATCGTGTCAATTACTCTGGACAATGAATTTGTGGTGCATGATATCAAGGTCATTGAAGGCGATAAGGGATTATTCATTGCGATGCCCAGCAAGAAGGCAGCAGATGGAGAGTACAGAGATATAGCACATCCTATCAATTCAGCTACAAGAGACCTGATTCAGAGGATTATTCTGGAGAGCTACGAAAAGGCTGTACCGGAACCGGACGGGGAATAAAAGACGTCAATTCGGGACTGCCGCGGTAGAAATACTGCGGCAGTTTTTTCGTTAATTGCTCTTTACAAGAATCTGCACTGCCTTTAGAATACAATACGGAAGGCGGTTAAAAATATGTATATCATTGTTGGATTGGGAAATTTCGGAAAAGAATATGTGAATACGAGGCATAATGTGGGCTTTGATGTCATAGATAAACTGGCAGAACAGGAAAATATTGCCGTGCTGGAAAAAAAACACAAAGCGGTTATCGGAAAGGGAACAGTGGCGGGACAGAAATGTATTCTTGCAAAACCTCTGACATATATGAATCTCAGCGGAGAGTGTGTCAGGGAATTACTTGACTATTATAAATCAGACGAAACGTCAGAACTGATTGTGATTTCCGATGACATCAGCTTGGATGTAGGTCAGCTGCGCATCCGTAAGAAGGGCAGTGCCGGCGGACATAACGGGCTTAAGAATATCATAGCTCATCTGGGACACGATTCTTTCATTCGGATTAAGGTTGGAGTGGGTGAAAAACCGAAAAACTGGGATTTGGCAGATTATGTACTGGGACGTTTTTCTGCACCTGAGCGGAAGATGGTGGATGAAGCGGCTGAGCAGGCAGCAGATGCAATCCGTACAATTATAACACAGGATGCGGACACGGCCATGAACCGGTTTAACGGTACAAGGAAGAAAGAACGGCAGGAAACATGATAACGGTACAACCGGGAGGAGAATAAAATGCAGGCATTGCTTTCACCCCTTCGGGAATTGGCTGAATACGACAGCCTGAAGGAGACGCTGCGAAAAGGAAAAGGCCCGATAGCTCTGACGGGATGTGTGGATTCGCAAAAACTGCATATGATATATGGACTCAGCGATGGCATTCGAATTAAGGTCATCGTTACTTACAGTGATTTAAAAGCCCGTGAACTCTATGAAGAGTACAAGTTTTATGACAGAAATGCCATGCTGTATCCGGCAAAGGATCTGATTTTTTTTCAGGCCGACATTCATGGAAATCAATTGGTGAAAGAGCGTGTCAGAACAATGCGCCGACTGATGGAGAGAAAGCCTCTTACCATTATCACAACCTATGCTGCACTTATGACACCGCTTGCCCTCTGGGACAGGGAGACGGATGTGATTGATGTGGAAAAAGGAGGAACTTTAAATGAAAAAAGTCTGGCAGAAAAACTGGTATCCTTCGGATATGAAAAAAGTTATCAGGTAGAAAGTCCCGGACAGTTTTCTGTTCGAGGCGGTATTATTGATATTTTTGATTTGACTGAGGATAATCCCTATCGTATTGAACTTTGGGGAGATGAAGTGGAGTCCATCCGCAGTTTTGATATTTTAAGTCAGCGATCCATTGAAAAGCTGGAAAGTATTTCCGTATTCCCGGCTACAGAGTTTGTGCTGGAGGATGAGAGAATCAAAGCTGGGCTGAAAAAGCTTGAGGAAGAGGCAAAAAGGCAGGAAAAACTGTTCCGTGACAGTTTCAAGACAGAGGAGGCACACAGAGTTGCTGTGCAGGTTAAGGAGCTAAAGGAACAGCTTTTGGAATTGAAAAGTAAAGTGAATCTGGAGGGTTATATCCGATATTTTTACGAGGATACGGTAACATTACCGGAGCTCCTGATACACGTGTCGAGAAAGGAAGGACTGGGAGAAACACCGGTGTTTTTCCTGGAGGAACCGGTTCGAATTAAGGAGCAGGCAGATGCCGTGGAACTGGAGTTCCGTGAAAGCATGACGCAAAGGGCGGAAAAAGGATATATTCTGCCGGGTCAGATGAATATTCTCTACAGTGGAGAAGAGGTTGCGGCAAAACTTCTGCAAGGAAGTGTGGTCACAGTTTCCACGATGGACGGAAGAGGCGGCTATTTCAAGCCGGAACGAAAGATTGACGTTGCTGCGAGAAGTATAGCCCCCTATAATAACAGTTTTGAAGCACTTGTGAAAGACCTGAAGCAGTTCAAGAAAAACGGCTCACGGGTATTGCTGCTCTCCGGCTCACGTACCAGGGCAAAGCGTCTTGCGGAGGATTTGCGGGATCAGGAGCTGACTGCGGTTTACACGGAGGATCCGTACAGGGAAGTACAGCCGGGAGAGGTTTTGACCTATTACGGACATGTTTCCAAAGGCTTTGAATATCCACTTTTAAAATTTGTAGTGTTGTCCGAGACAGATATTTTCGGTGCGGAAAAGAAAAAAAAGAAGGCGAAAAAGCTCTATCAGGGACAAAAAATAAAAGATTTCAATGAACTGAAGGTGGGAGACTATGTAGTTCATGAAAGTCATGGACTGGGCATCTACAGGGGTATTGAGAAGGTGGAGATGGAGGGTGTAGTCAAGGACTACATCAAAGTCGAATACAGAGACGGGGGCAATCTCTATGTACTGGCTACCGGACTGGATGTAATTCAAAAGTACGCTTCCGCAGATGCGAAAAAGCCGAAACTGAACAAATTGGGTTCCAAGGAGTGGGAGAAGACCAAGACGAAGGTTCGCGGAGCTGTCAATGAGGTAGCAAAGGACCTTGTAGAGCTGTATGCGGCAAGACAGGCAGGAGAAGGCTATCGCTTCAGCAGGGATACGGTATGGCAAAGAGAATTTGAAGAGATGTTCCCTTTCGAGGAGACGGAAGATCAATTGAATGCCATCGCTGATACCAAGAAGGATATGGAGAGCGGCAAAATTATGGACCGCCTGATTTGCGGCGACGTAGGCTACGGAAAGACGGAGATAGCCATTCGCGCAGCTTTTAAGGCGGTGCAGGACGGAAAGCAAGTGGTATATCTGGTTCCTACGACCATCCTGGCGCAGCAGCACTATAACACATTTGTTCAGAGAATGAAGGATTTCCCGGTTCGCGTGGAGCTGATGAGCCGTTTTCGCACACCCGGCGAGATAAAAAAGACAATTACCGACTTACAGAAGGGCTTTGTGGATATTGTCATCGGTACTCACAGGGTATTGTCGGAGGATGTAAAGTTTAAAGATTTGGGATTGTTGATTATCGACGAGGAGCAGAGGTTTGGTGTAGCTCATAAGGAGAAAATCAAGAAACTGAAGGAAAATGTGGACGTATTGACTTTGACAGCCACACCTATTCCCAGAACTCTCCATATGAGCCTTATCGGAATACGGGACATGAGCGTGCTGGAAGAGGCGCCGGAGGACCGGCTGCCTATCCAGACCTTTGTCTGCGAATATAACGAGGAACTTGTACGTGAGGCAATCTCCCGCGAGCTTTCCAGAGGTGGGCAGGTGTATTATGTCTATAACCGGGTGAACAATATTGCTGATGTGGCGGCGCAAATTGCGAACCTTGTACCGGAGGCGACAGTGGCTTTTGCCCATGGACAGATGAAAGAGCATGAGTTGGAAAAGATTATGTATGACTTTATCAACGGAGAAATTGATGTACTGGTATCCACCACTATCATCGAAACCGGTCTGGATATTTCCAATGTCAATACTATGATTATCCATGATTCCGACAATATGGGCTTATCCCAGCTCTATCAGCTCAGAGGGCGGGTGGGACGATCCAATCGTACAGCTTATGCATTTTTGATGTATAAAAGAGACAAAATGCTGAAGGAGGTTGCAGAGAAGCGACTGGAAGCAATCAGGGAATTTACTGATTTGGGAAGCGGTTTTAAGATTGCCATGCGGGATTTGGAAATCCGTGGAGCCGGTAATCTGCTTGGGGTTCGTCAGCACGGTCACATGGAGGCTGTAGGATATGATATGTACTGTAAAATGCTGAATGAAGCGGTACAGAGCCTGAAGGGAGTCAGGGTGGCGGAGGACTTTGCAACACTGATAGATTTGGATGTGGATGCCTTTATTCCGCCGACCTATATTGTGAACGAAGTACAAAAGCTGGATATCTATAAGCGGATTGCCGGTATTGAAAACGTAAAGGAGCGGGACGACATGAAGGATGAGCTCCTGGACCGCTTCGGAGACATTCCGAAGTCAGTGGACAATCTGCTTCGGATTGCCTTAATCCGCGTTGCCGCACACAGATTGTTTATGACGGAGATTAAGGGAAAGAGCGAGAGAATTACTTTTACCTTCCGGCCGGATGCGGCTGTAGACCCGCTCAAGATTCCGGAACTTTTGAAAAAGTATGGACAAAACCTTGCATTTACTGCTTACGGAACGCCTTTCTTTACCTATAAGTATAAGAAGACGGGATTGGTGGAAACGGATGCGGAGCTGCTGCTGGGCAAGACAGAGGAACTGTTGAAAGAGATGGAACTGCTGTTACCGGTCGAAAGGTAGCAAAATTTTTGGAAAATTGTAAATGGAGAAAACAGAACACGAACAAAACGAACAAATGTTTATTTCGAGGTGGGTTTATAGTACTTGAAAAATGTTACCTTCTATTCAGAACAAAGAAATAAATTCTGAACAGGAGGTAATTTTTTATGAAAGGTTATCATACGGCAAGTGGCTACATGGGATTGGTGGATGGCAACTATATTCTTTTTGCCAGCGAGGGCGAGTATCGGGAGTACATGGAGGAAGAATGAATGACGCTATGTTAAATTTTTAATTAATATCTGTCCTCTTTTATCGTTACGTGCCTTGTGATAAAATAAAAAAAGAAATACATAATATTCAGACAAGAGAGGACAAGGATATGAAAAAGGATTTTGATTTACTGTCTTTGGGAGAAATCATGCTGAGATTGTCACCGCCGGACAACGAACGTATTACCAGAGGTGATAGCTTCAGCAAGCAGGCGGGCGGTGCCGAATTAAACTCCGCTACCGGTGCGGCTATGTTGGGACTTCGTTGCGGAATCATCTCCAAGCTCCCGGCCAATGACCTCGGAATATATATCAAAAACCGTGTCCGTCTCTGTGGCGTCAGCGATGACTATCTGGTGTACGATGACAGTAAGGATGCCAGATTAGGCGTATATTATTATGAGAACGGTGCGTATCCCAGAAAGCCCCGTATTGTCTATGACAGGAAGAACACTTCTGTGAACAAGATTTCGATTAGTGACTATGATGAGCATCTTTTCAGTGCAACAAGATGTTTTCATACCAGCGGAATTACGCTGGCGCTGAGTCCACAGGTGCGGGAGACTGCAATCGAGATGATAAAGCGCTTTAAGGAGCAGGGGACGATTATTTCCTTTGATGTGAACTTCCGCGGGAATCTTTGGACAGGCGCTGAAGCAAAGGAATGTATTGAAGGAATTTTGCCTTATGTAGATATTTTTTTCTGCTCCGAGGATACGGCACGTCTGACCTTCTTAAAGGAAGGAGACGCCAAGTCTATTATGAAAAGTTTTGCTGAAGAATATCCTATTTCAATCGTGGCTTCCACGCAGCGTATCGTGCACAGTCCCAAGCGCCATACCTTTGGCTCCATCATCTACAGTGCAAAGGAAGATAAATTTTACGAGGAGGCGCCTTATGCCGATATCGAGGTGGTAGACAGAATCGGAAGCGGAGACGCTTACATTTCGGGAGTCCTTTACGGATTGTTGGCACATGAAGGGGATTATCAGAGGGCATTGGAATACGGAAATGCGGTCAGTGCTCTGAAAAATACCATCCCCGGCGATTTGCTCAGCACCGACCTAAAAGAAATCGAGGGAATCATTAAAGAGCATAAATCCACAGGACGAATTGCGGAGATGGATCGCTAAAACGAGAGAGCCAATGGGGACAGGTTTACTGTCCCCATTGACTCTCGTACTGATCAATTACCCAGTCAATACCGGCTAAATCCGCTTCACTGTTGCAATACAGGCATTTACAACCATTCTTTAAAGAAAGCGAAAGCGGACGGAGACAAGGGCGCGAATGCGAGAGCAGCGGTCAGGCTTCTCGAAAAGTATCGAAATGAAGGAGACCTTCTTAGCGGAGTAGAATTGAAAGAAGAAGGCATTCTCAAAATTACGCACAGGTAAAACTCCCGGAAGATCTACCGGAGGATAAGTCGGACAACCGGATACTAAAGGTATGCAAAGGTCTGCAGGAAGCTCTTATGACAGATGCAGAGCACGCACCGTTGGTTATCATTCAGGGGATGGCGGGAACGGCCAAAACATTTTATTCGCTGGCAGTGGGTCTTGATAAGGTGTATAACAACCTGTCCAGGCATACGGCAATACAAAAAGAGCCTGAGGTTCTGCGAATATAATTACCAATTTTCCACATACTAACTCCATATCCAATGATTTGGTATCTATAAATCGAAATCATGCAGAAAAAAACGGAGGAAACATAAGGAAAATGAAAGCAACAGGAATTGTGAGAAGAATAGATGAACTTGGGCGGATTGTCATCCCCAAGGAAATCCGCCGGACACTGCATATAAGGGAATCTGACCCTCTGGAAATATATACGGATAGAGAAGGGCAGATTATCCTAAAAAAGTATTCTCCCATCGGTGAAATGGCTACCTTTGCCAGACAGTATGCGGAAAGCCTTGCCCAGGTATCGGGGCATGCGGCGCTGATTGCTGACAGAGATCAGTTTATTGCCGCTGCGGGAGGATATAAACAGCTTGTAAATAAGGCGGTAGGTAGGCAACTGGATGAAAAGGTGCATAATCGGGAGAGCCTGATGGCATCCAGAGGAGACAGAAATTTTGTCAGTGTGTGTGATGAGGGCTCGGATGAGTACCAGCATGAAGCCATTGTACCTATTCTCTGTGAAGGAGATATTATCGGAAGTGTGGTGCTTTTGGAGAATGACAACAAGAGCCGTATGGGAGAGGTGGAACAAAAATTGCTCCAGTCCGCCGCCACATTTCTGGGTAGACAGATGGAGCAATAATATTATTTTTCACTCGTTTTTTGCAACAGTTCGATTTTTATGTCGTAAAGACGCTGTGAAAGGTCTACATGTACTTCCTGAGGATTTACGAGACGCTTTGATTCATCCCAGAGGGTGTCCAGTTCTATTTGACAGTATGCCCGGATATCCATGACTTTTGGAGAGTTGTAGCAGCATTCTCCATTTTTGAAAATTTGTTCCAGAATGGGGCGGAGGGTATAGCTTCCGCCTTTCAGCTTTGTCTTTTTCCAGGGCTCCTGAGGATCAAAGAGCAGCAAATCATCCTGTTCCCTATATTGCTCATCTGCCAGACATATCAGGTCTGCTTTGATTTTACCGCTTTCTTTATCGTATATACGGTATATTTTTTTGTCTCCGGGATTTGTAATCTTTTCTGTGTTTTCGGAGAGCTTAATTTTGGGAATAAACTTTCCGTTGGGGCCCATAACGGCAGCCAGTTTATATACACCGCCGAAAGAGGGATTGTCTTTGGAGGTAATCAGATTTGTGCCCACACCCCAGGAAGTAATGGCAGCACCCTGAGCCTTTAGGCTGTCAATCAGATATTCATCCAAATCATTGGAGGCAGAGATGACAGCATCGGGGAAGCCTGCATTGTCCAGCATTTGGCGTGCTTTCTTGGACAGGTATGCCAAATCGCCGCTGTCCAACCGGATTCCGTAGAAGGCGAGAGGAATACCTGCTTCGCGCATCTCGGTAAAGACACGAATCGCGTTGGGAACCCCTGATTTTAAAGTGTCATAGGTATCTACAAGAAGGATACAAGCGGAAGGATACATGTCTGCATAGGTTTTAAAAGCAGTGTATTCATCAGGGAAGCTCATTATCCAGCTGTGGGCATGTGTTCCCTTGACCGGTACGCCAAACAACTGTCCGCACAGGACATTACTGGTGCCGATGCAACCGCCTATTACTGCAGCTCGGGCTCCGTAGGTTCCCGCATCGGGTCCCTGAGCCCGGCGCAGACCGAATTCCATGATACCGTCACCCCTTGCGGCATAACATACTCTCGCTGCCTTTGTGGCAATCAGGCTTTGGTGGTTGATAATATTTAGGATTGCCGTTTCCACCAACTGGGCTTCCATAATCGGAGCCACTACCTTTATCACAGGTTCCCTCGGGAACATAACGGTGCCTTCGGGGATAGCATATATATCTCCGGAGAACCGGAAGCTGCTCAGATAATCCAGAAAATCGGAGGAAAAAATGCCAAGAGAGGAGAGATAATCAATGTCCTCTTTGGCAAAGTGCAGCTCCTTGATGTATTGAATAACCTGTTCCAATCCGGCGGAGACGGCGTAACCGCCGCCGCAGGGATTACTGCGGTAAAAGGCGTCAAAGATAACAGTTTCGTTTCGATCTTTGTTTTTAAAGTAGCCCTGCATCATGGTGAGTTCATATAAATCTGTCATTAGTGTCAGGTTTTGCCTGCCCATTTTGACTCTCGCTTTCCGGTATAAACACCATTTTATTGAATAATACGATTTCTACCCGTAGTTTTTCCTTCGTACAGCTTTTCATCCGCACTTCGTAGCAGGGTAGTGACATCTTCGGTGTTTCCGTGGGTTAGCCCAAAGGTCATGGTAACCTTCACTTTATGCTCATCGTATTCACTTTCCATCGAGCGGATATCGTCCATAATGGATTCCAGAATCCGGAGAGATTCCTCTTCGTTTTTGCCCTCGAAAATCAGTAAAAATTCTTCACCGCCCCATCTGGCGGCAGTTCCGTTGCCGTGCATATGCGAGCGAAGCTTGTAGGCAACATTTTTTAGAACCAAATCACCGCATTCATGGCCGTATGTGTCATTTACTTTTTTAAAGAAATCAATATCACCGATAGCAATACAGAAGTCCTTGCCATTGTCTGCAGAGCTGCGGACAACTTCCCGAAGTTTTTTATCGCCGGAACGTCGATTGGCCAGGGAAGTCAGTGCATCTTGTTCAACCAATGTATGCAGGGAGTGCTGCATGTTCAGAGCGGAGTGAGCAATTTCACCCAACTCATCACTGCGGCCAAGCACTGAGGAAGGAAGGCTGGCACTCAGATTCCCGGCGGATACTTCTTTCAAAAAACCGTGAATCTGCATCAGAGAGGATACAAATCTTCTGGTGTACAGAAAGGTAAAGGCGGAGACAAACACAATGATGATTATATCAACCAAAACAAGAGGTTGAACAGCTTTTCGGACAGCGGCATCTACCTCGTCGGTCGGTCTGCCGGCAAAAATCATGCCGATGATGGTTCCGTCACTGTTAAACAGAGGAGTATAATATGAAAAATAGCTGGAATTATATATGATGGCCTTGGGATAAAAATGTGGTTGCCCGGTTTGAAGAACATTTTCGATGACCACAGAAGGAGCGCCGGAACCTACAATCCGGCCGCCGCTGTTACCTGTGAGAGTGGTCAGAACTCTGGTGTCCTGATAAAAGAGGGTAAAATCGAAGCCGGTTTCCTCTTTCAGGCGGTCAATCAGGCAGTAATCATTGGTGAGATTGTGTTCGCCTTTGTAGAGCTGATACGCATTATCGCCAACCAATTTATAATCTCCGGGATAAAGCGTATCGAGCATGACGGAGAGACTGCTTGTCACATTAGAAAGTTCTGTCTCAACTTCGGTGTACATACACTGTGTAAACCAGTGTGTACCCAACAGCATAATGAGAATTCCAAAAAGTAAAAGAGGCAAGATGTTGATGGCTTGCAGAGCATATGCTATTTTTCCTTTACCACCTGTTTTCATGAATTCGCCTTTCATCTGAAATTGTATATGTGACATAAGTTTAGTATAATCATTCCTTGCGCAGAAAGCAACAGTCCTTTACTTTTTGTAGTACTTTTGATATGATATTACTTAAGAGTAGTGTATATTTGGAGGCGTGTTAAATTGGGGATTGAAAATATAGAAGCAGCATATCCGTCAGGCAGATTTGACAGATCTTTATTGATTATCAGCGGAAATCAGCAGATGTATGAGTTTATGGGGGAATACAGCTATTTACCTTTATATAAGATGGTTCAGGAAAAGGACGTGCACAGATTACAGGCTGCAGTCTCTTTTTGTGATGTGTCGGAATCTGCTCTTGCGGAAGAATGTATTCACATTATAAATAAAGACGGTGGATACGATACGTATGTGGTTAATATCCGAAAAGGCCAGGACTTCGAAGGATATTTCCTGGAGCTTCAAAATGTATCTGCCAATATCAAACAATTGGAACAGACAGACAAACGTCTTGATATCGTCAGGGATTACCTTTCTTTATCCGGAGGAATATTGTTTTCCTATTCTCCTGAAGATGAGCATTTTTGCCTGTTTTGGCAGAATTACGAGCAAAGAGTGAACCTGGAGGATTGCCGGTTTGACGAATGGGAAAGAAAAATAATCCGCGAGGGACAGGTCGACGAAAAGGATGAAGTGCTTTTTGAAACTTTCTGCAATTCCGTGCGGACTACCGAATACGAGCAGACATATACCTTTCGGGGAAGTTTTCTGACCTGGGGAAAGAATATGGATACTTACCGTGTTAAGCTTGTATCACGGACATATGACGGTAAGAAGTTGGTAATCGGAGTCTGGACAGTCATCAATGAACAGAGCGGAAACGTGGTGGAAGACTATGTGGAAGGAATTTATCTGGACTCCATGACGAAAGTGATGAATAAGAAGGGCATAACCACATATGCGGAAGCAGCTGTGGATTCCGGAGAGCAGATAGCTGTGGTTATGTTGGATATTGATAACTTTAAAAGTGTAAATGATACCTATGGACATTTGTTCGGCGATACGGTAATCGCAACTGTGGCTGATGTGATAAAAAAGGTAGTTGGAGAGCATGGTGTTGTAGGACGTGTGGGCGGTGATGAATTTTTGGTTATTCTGGATGATTACGGGGATGAACTGGGTCTGCGAAATTATCTGAGAAGTATCAAGGTGAACGTAAATACTCTTTTCCTGGAAAAGGTAGGGGAAAACAGATTGTCCTGTTCCATCGGAGTGTCACAGTGTCCGATAAATTCAGACAAATTTAAAGAGCTGTATATGATTGCAGACAGAGCCCTTTATCTTGCCAAGGAAAAGGGAAAGAATTGCTATATTATTTACAAAGAGAAGCTGCACGGCAGGTTCCGTATGACAGAGGAAAATGCGGATTTAAAAGAAATCCGTGAGGCATTTTATGCCGAGAAGGATTTGTTTAGACTGAATAAGTGTCTTTCTGATATGGTGTTTAAGGGAAAGGATGCCATGCCTGAAGTGTTGGAACAGATGGCACGTGTTTTGGCAATACAAAGAATCATCGTTATTTGGGGACAGGAGAAGAGAGAAGTGATTTGTTCCTATCCGCTGTCTTTAATCTGGATGGAGTGTACAGAAGTTTTCTTTGAGTGTGAAGAGTACAAAAAGCTTTTCAACGATGATATGCTGGTGCTTACCAATGTGCATACATTGGAATACAGCATGCCTAAGGAGTATGATGTGTTTTATCAGAACGGCGTCAACAGTATCATGCAGCATTATCTTCGAAACGAGGACGGTGATATTTGCGGATTTGTGTCTGCGGAAGGCGATCAAATCAGAAGATTTCCTAAACTTGCAGTACAAATTTTTGAGAATATGTGCAGAATCATCAACGGCGTGCTGCTGAGGGAGGACCGTGACAGGTGAAGGAAGGAATCACCAGACAGCAGTCCTCTGCGATACAGGGAACAGCTATATTATTGATGCTGTGGCATCATTTCTTTTCGGATATACAAGCTTACGGAAATCAGTTGTATTTCGCATGGGGCGAGATGGTATGGAGAGCAGCCTGGTTTGGTAAAATATGTGTTGCACTTTTTGCGTTTGTAAGCGGCTACGGCATGTTCCATGTGTTGATGCGAAGCAGGGAAGACAGTTTTTTCCCGAGACTTCTGCAAGATTATGGAGCTGTTTTACGACAGCTTTTCTCTTTATATCTGAAGTACTGGCTGGTATTTCTGCTGTTGCCGGGAGCAGAGCTTCTGGCGGGAGTCAGAACTTTTGACATGGAGGAATTTATCGGTAATTTTCTGGGAATCTCGAGCACTTATCAACAAACCTGGTGGTATATGTGGCAATATGTGAAAATGCTTATGCTGTTACCGTTTTTGGAGCTTCTCTTTTTTACTTTCCCTCAACAGAAAGAAAAAAAGAAAAAAGTGCTTTTTTTCATAATATTGTCAACGGTTGCCATATTGCTTGCGGTAACGGGTTTGGTATTGTACCCTCCGCTGTGGGAGTGGATGCTGACTGTGGCAAGGAACCTGAGAATCTCCTATTTTATGCCTTTTTGCATTGGATTTCTGATGGCACGTTTCAGCCTTTATCAACGATTGGCAGAAAGGCTGGAGAAGCTTGGAAAACCGTGGAATATCGGCATTTCGGTTGTCGCTCTTTGCTCAGTGGTTGCTGTGAGAGTGGCATTGTCTGACTCTGCCGCTTATGCGGAGACAGATTTCCTTCTGGTTCCCATATTTGTGTATGCGTTATTGACATTATTCCTATTCCTGCCTTATGTGGAAAGGATATTGATATGGTTTGGAAAACAATCCACCTACATGTGGCTGACTCATGTCTATATATGTGCATATCTGGGGACATGGTTGGCGGAACATGTTCGTTTTGGATTGCTGTTCTATCTGATTTTGCTTGCGCTGTCGGCAGCAGCGGCAGCTTTGCTTAATTTGCTGACAAGAAAGCTCTTGACAATTAAAAATAGGCAGAGATATAATGACGAAAAGAGAAAAATGCGGTGACGAAGAGAGTAGTTGTCTCAGGAAAGTTTCAGCGAGCCGGTGAGGGTGCAAGACCGGTACCAGTAGCGTGACAACGAAAATCACTTCCGAGCAGTCAGGACAAAAGGAAAGGCTTGGCCCGGTACCGGTAGCCCTGAACGGTATTCCCCCGTTACGGGAAAGCATATAATTCCGCAAAGGCGCGGAACGTATGATTGTAACAGGTGGTGAAACGCAGGTAATAACAGACCTCGTCCTATTACGGGACGGGGTCTTTTTTATATTTTAAGAAAGGAAGGAAAGTATGTATAAACAGGTTGACACGAATCTGAATTTTGTGGAACGCGAGAAAGCGGTGGAGAAGTTCTGGAAGGATAATGACATTTTCAGAAAAAGTATTGACAGCAGAAAGGAAGGCCCCACATATACCTTTTACGACGGCCCGCCCACTGCAAACGGTAAACCGCACATAGGTCATGTAGAGACCCGTACCATCAAGGATATGATTCCCAGATACCGCACCATGAAAGGTTATATGGTACCCAGAAAAGCGGGCTGGGATACTCACGGACTGCCCGTGGAATTAGAGGTGGAGAAGCTTCTGGGATTGGACGGCAAGGAGCAGATTGAGGAATACGGCCTCGCACCTTTTATTGACAAATGTAAGGAGAGTGTCTGGAAGTATAAGGGTATGTGGGAGGATTTCTCCGCAACGGTCGGTTTCTGGGCAGACATGGATAATCCTTATGTTACCTATGATGACAATTTTATCGAGTCCGAGTGGTGGGCTTTGAAGACCATCTGGGACAAGGGGCTGCTTTACAAGGGTTTTAAGATTGTTCCTTATTGTCCGCGCTGCGGTACCCCTCTTTCCAGCCATGAGGTGGCTCAGGGCTATAAGGCTGTGAAGGAACGTTCTGCCATTGTCAGATTTAAGTGCGTTGGCGAGGATGCGTATTTCCTGGCCTGGACCACAACTCCCTGGACTCTGCCCTCCAACGTTGCGCTCTGCGTGAATCCGGATGAAACCTATTGTAAGGTAAAGGCAGCGGACGGACGTACCTATTATATGGCCCAGGCTTTACTGGACACTGTTCTCGGCGGACTGGCTGAGGAGGGAAAGCCGGCATATGAGATATTGGAGACATATAAGGGTAAGGAATTGGAATACAAGGAGTATGAGCCCTTGTATGCCTGCGCCGGAGAAGCGGCAAAGAAGCAGAATAAGAAGGGACATTATGTGACATGTGACACATATGTCACAATGTCAGACGGTACCGGAATTGTACACATTGCACCTGCATTCGGTGAAGACGATGCCAATGTTGGAAGAAAATATGACCTGCCTTTTGTACAGTTTGTGGACGGAAAGGGTGATTTGACGGCGGAGACTCCCTATGCCGGAAAATTCGTGAAGGATGCTGATCCCGAGGTGTTGAAAGACCTGGATGCGGAGGGAAAACTGTTTGCTGCGCCTAAGTTTGAGCATGATTATCCCTTCTGTTGGAGATGCGATACTCCTCTGATTTATTATGCGAGAGAATCCTGGTTCATCAAGATGACGGCTGTTCGCGATGACCTGGTTCGCAACAATAAGACAATCAACTGGATTCCCGCTTCCATCGGAGAAGGACGATTCGGCAATTGGCTGGAGAATATACAGGACTGGGGTGTTTCCCGTAACCGTTACTGGGGTACTCCTCTGAATATTTGGGAATGTGAATGCGGGCATATGCTTTCTGTGGGAAGCCGTGAGGAACTGTATCGTTTGAGCGGAAATGAGGATGCGAAGACGGTTGAATTCCACAGACCTTATATCGATGCCATCACCATTCCTTGTCCTAAGTGCGGAAAGACCATGCATCGTGTGCCGGAGGTAATCGACTGCTGGTTTGATTCCGGTGCAATGCCTTTTGCGCAGCACCACTATCCTTTTGAGAACAAGGAACTGTTTGAACAGCAGTTCCCCGCAAAGTTTATTTCAGAGGCTGTAGACCAGACCAGAGGCTGGTTCTATTCCCTGTTGGCAGAGTCAACCCTGTTGTTCAACAAGGCGCCTTACGAGAATGTCATTGTTCTGGGACATGTGCAGGATGAGAACGGTCAGAAGATGAGTAAATCCAAAGGGAATGCCGTAGATCCCTTTGAGGCGTTGCAGGAGTACGGCGCTGCTGCCATCAGATGGTACTTCTATACGAGCTCTGCACCCTGGCTGCCCAAGCGTTTCTCCGGCAAAGCCGTAATGGAAGGTCAGCGTAAGTTCATGGGAACTTTGTGGAACACATACGCATTCTTTGTGCTGTATGCAAACATTGACAGTTTTGATGCTACGAAATACAAGCTGGAATATGATAAGCTGCCGGTTATGGATAAGTGGCTTCTGTCCAAGCTGAATACCGTTGTGGGTGAAGTAGACGATAATCTTGACAAGTACCGTATCCCGGAGGCGGCAAAGGCCCTGCAGGATTTTGTGGATGAGATGAGTAACTGGTATGTGCGCCGCAGCCGTGAGCGTTTCTGGGCAAAAGGTATGGAGCAGGATAAAATCAATGCTTATATGACGCTGTATACTGCGCTTGTGACAATCTGTAAGGCAGCGGCTCCCATGATTCCTTTTATGACAGAGGATATCTATCAGAATCTGGTGCGCAGTATTGATGCGAATGCTCCCGAGAGCATTCACCTCTGCGACTTCCCTGTTGTAGAGACAGCTTATATTGATAAGGAGCTGGAGGAAGACATGGAAGATGTTCTGGATGCTGTTGTCATGGGCAGAGCTTGCCGCAACGATGCAGCCATCAAGAACCGTCAGCCCATCAGCAGAATGTATATAAAGGCAGACTTTACGTTGAGCGCATTCTATACGGATATCATTGAGGATGAGTTGAATGTCAAGGAGGTTGTATTTACCGATGATGTTAGAGATTTCACCTCATACACCTTTAAACCCCAGCTTCGGACCGTTGGACCCAAGTATGGAAAACAACTGGGCGGAATTCAGAAAACGCTGGCGTCCCTTGATGGAAATGCTGCAATGGATGACCTGAATGCAAACGGAAAGCTGACCTTTGACGTGAACGGTGTCATTGTAGAACTGACCAAGGATGACCTGCTCATTGACATGGCGCAGAAGGAAGGCTATGTGTCTCAGGAGGACAACAGGATGACGGTTGTCCTTGATACGAACCTGACGGAGGAGTTGATTGAGGAAGGCTTTGTATACGAAATCATCAGTAAGATTCAGACCATGCGTAAGGATGCAGGCTTTGAAGTAATGGATCATATCAGGGTATCCCTGAACGGCAATGAAAAGCTGGCCGGACTGGCACGGAAGAATTCCGATGCCATCTGCGGAAAAGTTCTGGCCGAAGAACTGACAAGCGATAAGAACTTTGCAGTGGAAAAGGAATGGAACGTGAACGGAGAAAAGGTAGTCATTGCTGTTGAGAAAATTGGCTGAAAAGGAGAATGACAATGAAGGGAACAATACAAAAGGCAGAAAAATCTGCAGAAAAGCCGAAATTCGACAAAGAACTCTTTAAAAGAAGTGTTGTCTACAATGTTAAGACCTTGTATCGTAAGGACCTGAATGAGGCGACTCCTCAGCAGGTGTTCCAGGCAGTTTCCCTGGCAATCAAGGATCGGATTATGGATAACTGGATTGATACCCAGAAGGCTTATGAAAAGCAGGATCCCAAGATGGTCTATTATATGTCCATGGAGTTTCTGATGGGGCGTGCTCTGGGCAACAACATCATCAACTTACAGGCGTATGCACCTGTAAAGGAAGCACTGGAGGAGTTGGGGCTGGATTTGAACACCGTGGAAGATCAGGAGCCGGATGCTGCGCTGGGAAACGGCGGACTGGGGAGACTGGCTGCCTGCTTCCTGGACTCTCTTGCAACCCTGGGATACCCTGCATACGGCTGTGGTATCCGTTACCGTTACGGCATGTTCAAGCAGCAGATTAAGGACGGTTATCAGGTGGAGGTTCCCGACAACTGGCTGGAAAACGGCAACCCCTTTGAACTGCGCCGTCCCGAGTATGCGAAGGTTGTAAAGTTCGGAGGCCATGTCTCCATGCATTGTGACGAGTTTGGACGCAGCCATTTTGTGCAGGAAGATTATCAGGCTGTGAGAGCCATTCCCTTTGATTTTCCCATTGTGGGATACGGAAACGGTATTGTGAATACTCTGCGTATCTGGGATGCGGAGCCCATAGAGGGCTTTCAGCTGGATTCCTTCGATAAGGGGGATTACCGCAAAGCGGTGGAACAGGAGAACCTGGCAAGAAATATCGTTGAGGTGCTTTATCCCAACGATAATCACTATGCCGGAAAAGAGCTGCGCCTGAAGCAGCAGTATTTCTTCATCTCCGCATCCGTACAGGAGGCAGTGGAAAAATTTATGAGGAAACACGATGATATTCATCGTTTCCCGGAAAAGGTAACCTTCCAGCTCAATGATACCCATCCCACTGTGGCAATTCCGGAGTTGATGCGTATCCTTCTGGATGACTATAATCTGGGCTGGGATGAAGCATGGGACATCACCACCCGTACCTGTGCTTATACCAACCATACCATTATGGCGGAGGCTTTGGAAAAGTGGCCCATTGATTTGTTCCAGAGACTGCTTCCCAGAATTTACCAGATTGTGGAGGAAATCAACCGCCGCTTTGTGCAGCAGATTGAAGTAAAGTACGCCGGTACTTACGGTGTGGATGTGCAGGAGAAGATTCGCAAGATGGCTATTCTGTACAACGGACAGGTGAAGATGGCTCATATGGCCATTGTGGCAGGTTATTCCGTTAACGGTGTGGCAAGGCTTCATACCGAAATCTTAAAGAATCAGGAACTGAAGGACTTTTACGAGATGTTCCCCGAACGTTTCAATAATAAGACCAACGGCATTACCCAGAGACGGTTCCTGCTTCACGGTAATCCTCTGCTGGCAGACTGGGTTACCTCCAAGGCAGGTAACGGATGGATTACAGACTTGCCTCAGATTGCCAAGCTGAAAGATCTTGCTGATGACAAGAAAGCCCGCAAGGAGTTCATGGAAATAAAGTACAAGAACAAGCTTCGTCTGGCAAGCTATATACAGGAGCACAACGGCGTAACCGTTGACCCCAACTCAATCTTTGATGTACAGGTAAAACGTCTTCACGAATACAAGAGACAGTTGTTGAACATTTTGCATGTGATGTATCTGTACAATGAATTGAAGGCGAAGCCGGATACGGAGTTCTATCCCAGAACCTTTATTTTCGGGGCAAAGGCTGCGGCAGGCTACCGCAACGCGAAGCTGACCATCAAGCTGATTAATTCCGTTGCGGATGTAGTAAATAATGACGCATCCATTGGTGGAAAGCTGAAGGTAGTATTTATTGAGAACTACAATGTATCCAACGCGGAGATTATTTTTGCGGCAGCAGATGTGTCCGAACAGATTTCAACCGCCAGCAAGGAGGCCTCCGGTACAGGAAACATGAAGTTCATGCTGAACGGTGCCCTGACCCTTGGAACTATGGACGGTGCAAACGTTGAGATTGTTGAGGAGGTTGGTGCGGAAAATGCTTTTATATTCGGCCTATCCTCAGATGAGGTCATCAATTACGAGAACAACGGCGGCTATAATCCTATGGATATATATAACAGTGATAAGGATATCCGAAAGGTGGTTGACCAGCTGATTGACGGAACCTATTCCTCTGACAGGGAGCTGTTCCGCCCCCTTTACAATTCTCTGCTGAATACCCTAAGCACTTCCAAGGCTGACACATACTTTATTCTGAAGGACTTCAGGTCCTACGCGGAAGCACAGAAAAAGGTAGAGGCTGCTTACAGAGACAGGGAAAGCTGGTCGAGAAGCGCAATCCTCAATGTGGCATGCTCCGGCAAATTTACATCCGACAGAACCATCCAGCAGTATGTGGATGAAATTTGGCATCTGGATAAGGTGACGCTGTAAAAAATGAAGTAAATCATCAATAAAGAAGGGAACATTTCCGGTGGTTGAAATGTTCCCTTTTTATTGGATATTTCCGATATGGTATCCGGCCTTCCCGAAGGCCTTGGCAGTGTATAATGCCTTATCTACAGCTTTGTACAGAGTATCAAAACTGTAATTTCCGGAAGCAACGGGGACGATGCCGATGGAACAGCTCTGTTCCAGCTGATAACTGTTTAGCAGAGCGGTCACAGAGTTGATTACTGCCTGAGCCGTTTCCGCCGGAGAGCGGGACAGAAGGCTTTCTTCCGTCAAAATCAAAAATTCATCTCCGCCCACGCGCCCGATAATTGCTTCCCCGCCAAAGGTTTTTTGTAAGATTTGAGCTACAAGGGTAAGGATTTCGTCTCCCACGGGGTGTCCCAGAAAATCATTGATATATTTAAAGTTATCCAAATCTGTCATAAATAGGACATGGGGACTGTTTTCTGTCTGAAGACGTTGCAGCATATATTTTTCAGTATACATACGGTTTAGAAGACTTGTCAGTGAATCCTGTGTTCTTTCCTGCTCACAGACGGGATCAAAGGGAACGGACAGATGCAGGCTGTTGATCAGAGGAAGACCGGAAGCACTGAGGCTGCAGACACAGGAACATCGTACCGAGGCGGCAAAGCCGTAAACGACACAACTGTAAGAGTTCAGGCTTCGGACAAGGCAATTCAGCCCCTGTTTACGGTTGTACAGATTATGATGGGAGCAGATATTACTTCCTGAAATCAGCGCTGACCATCCCTGAACCACATTTGCATTGCACTCGTCAATGAAGACAAAGTTCTCTGAAAGTAAATGTACCGTATTTTGCAGTTTTTCCCTGTTGCCTGACAAATAAGCATCCAATAGTATCTGTACAACTGCCAGACACTGCTGCTCGAAGGCTGATTCGTTCATTTGTAATTTTCCCCCCGTTAGCCAGTGTGGTATAAGCAAATTATAGAGTTTATAACTCTAAAATTCAAGGAAATACTAGTGTGTGAATTATACTTAATTACACAGAGATTCGGTATTTCGAGGGACAGGGAAATGAATTATAATGAGAGGATTCGCAATCTGCGGGAAACGCATTTTTACACGCAGCAGAGGATAGCAGGCTTACTCAACGTGGGTCAGCGGACATACTGTGATTATGAAAGCGGTAAGACACGTATTCCGGTGGACAGTCTGATTACGCTGGCAAAATTTTATAACGTGAGTATGGATTATATATCCGGGGTGACGGATAAGATAACACCGTTTCCCAAACACTGATGGGTGAAAGCAGAAAACTGTTTTCACCCATTTTTTGTAAAAACAGTTGACAGATGAAAAACATTGTGGTTGAATAATACATGTCGGCAGCTTAGTCACCTGCAGATAATATGAAAGAAAGAGAGGTAACGAAAATGACTTTATCGGTATTGGTAATGAATGAATTCCATAAAGTGAAGAGTAATGACATTGTTACCTCGGTTTCGCTTACATAGTTATTTTGCGTATCGTGCAATCTAATCTAATGAGTAATACTTTTTATCCGGGCAACTTTTGCCCGGATTTTTTTTGTGCGAGCAGCGAGGAAAGCTGTGCGGGCGCTTGCGCACGGCACAGTTTGACGAGCGCCGCAGCAACGAGAGGCGAAGCCAAGAGTCGGAGCGAGCAGCGAGGAAAGCTGTGCGGGCGCTTGCGCACAGGTATACGAAACCGGGGGAAAGAGAAAGACAGGAGGGGATGTTTTGAAAAAGTTAAGTAAGTATGTTCTTCCGTTCTGGAAGAGCTATCTGTTTGCCATAGTCAGTCTGATTCTGGCAATTCTGCTGGAGATGCTGACACCGCAGGTTACAAAGATTATCGTGAATGAATCCTTTGTGGGCGGTGACTTTTCCAGATTTGGAATACTGTTGGCGGCGCTGGTGGTTTTGGGTATCGGCAGAAGTGTATTCGGATATTTCAAGGAGTTTACTTTCGACAGGAACAGCCAGACCATCGGAACGCAGATGAGAAAGGATTTATTTGCTCATATCCAGACACTTTCCATGGACTATTTTGACAACACGAACACCGGAGAACTGATGGCCCGGGTCAAAGATGATGTGGATAAGGTGAAGGATGCATTCGGCATGACAGGCATGCTGATTGTGCAGATTGCGCTCTACATTGTGTCGGTATTGTACTGTATGTTTGCCTTGAGCCCGTTGCTGGGGCTTTTGCCTCTTGCGGTTATGATTTTCGGTGCAGCCATGAGCTTTGTACTGGAGAAAAAATTCGATAAGGTATACACGGACCTCAGCGAAGAAAATGCGGCGCTGACCACCGTAGCGGAGGAGAATCTGGCCGGAGTAAGAACGGTGAAAGCGTTCGCAAGGGAAAAGTTCGAGATATCCAAGTTTGCAAAGCGCAACCGGCATTATTATGAGCTGAACATGGAGCAAACCAGACTGATGACCAGATATTATCCCATATATCAGTTTATCGGAGCTATACTTCCCGTTGTGTGTGCGATTTTGGGAGGACTTCTGGTAATCCGAAATAAGATGGACCTGGGTTCTCTGGTGGCTTTTGTAGAATATTCCCGTGACTGCACTTGGCCGCTGGATATGTTTGCGGAGCTTGCAAACGAACTTTCATCCTCCTTTGCATCCTACAAGAAGGTAAAGGCAATTGCAGATGAAAAGCCCAAGCTGCATGAAAGCGGTAATCCCGTGCATTTGGATGAAATACAGGGTAATCTGAAATTTGAAAATGTGGCGCTTACACTGGACGGCAATACGATTCTGGAGAACATTGATTTTGAACTTCCCAGAGGGAAGACCCTGGGTATCATGGGCGCTACCGGTTCCGGAAAAAGCTCAGTCATCAATTTGCTGCAGCGCTTTTATGATCCGTCTGAGGGAAAAGTTTCCATTGACAGTGTAGATATACGGGATATGGAACTTTCACAGGTGCGCAGTACCAGTGCGGTAGTCTTACAGGATGTTTTTTTGTTTTCTGATACCATTGAGGAGAACATCAAGATGGGAAAACGTGCCACTATGGAGTTCCCGGAGGTAAAAAGGGCTGCACAGATGGCTCAGGCAAAGGATTTCATTGAAAAGATGGATGAGCAGTACAGCACGGTTATCGGTGAAAAAGGAGTGGGACTTTCAGGCGGACAGAAGCAGAGAATCAGTATCGCCAGAGCAATCTCCAAGAAGAGTCCCATACTTGTGTTGGACGACTCAACTTCGGCTTTGGATATGGAGACCGAGCGTGAAATACAGCAGATGTTAAAAACAATAACAGATTCATCCAAGATTATCATTGCACACAGAATATCTGCGGTGCGCAGTGCGGATGAAATCATATATCTTGATAAGGGTAGGATAGCCGAGAGGGGTACTCATGAGGAATTGATGGCTATGGAGGGACTCTATTATGCAACATATATGGCACAATACCCTGAGCAGAGGAAAGAGGTGATCTAGTTGGCAGTGAATTCATTTCGTGAGGATGAACAGCTTCAGGCAACGGATGCAAAAAAAATTGCTACCAGACTGTTGAGATACCTGGGAGGCTATAAAAAAGAGGTTATTGTAGTTTTGTTAGCTATGGCCGTAACGGTGGGTATCAGCCTGTTCAATCCCATTCTGATAGAAGATGCTATCGATAAATATGTAGCGCAGCTGGACTTTCAGGGCTTGATTCGCCTTGCGGTCTTTGCGGTGGTAATCAATTTGATATATGTGCTTATGGTAAAGGTACATATGTATGTGATGTCTCATATATCAAATAAAATTATTTTGTCGATTCGTGAGGAGGTTTATGAACATATTCAGGAGCTTTCCTTCACCTTTTTCGACAGCAGACCTACCGGAAAAATATTGGCGAGAATCATCGGTGATGTAAATTCACTGAAGGATGTGTTGTCAAAGGCTGTAACCAATATTATTCCCAACACCCTTACCATTATCGGTGTGCTGGTAATTATGTTTGTAAAAGACTGGCGTCTTGCGCTGGCGTCACTCTGCACCATCCCCTTTATGGCATTCGGTATATTCATGGTTGAGAAGGCGAACCATGTGAGATGGCACATTGTCCGTAAAAAAGCTTCCAATGTCAATGCATATGTACATGAAGATGTAGCGGGAATCAGGGTAGTGCAGAGCCTGAATGCAACGAAAGAAACCGGAAACCAGTTTAACGAGCTTGCCGATGAGCAGTGTGCAGCCTTTATTCATGCCTGCAGAGCAGCGGATCTTTTCTTCCCCATTATTGATACATCCTGGGGAATCAGCCTGATGATGCTGTATCTGGTAGGCATAAAAATCATTGGTGCTCCCGCTGTGACGCTGGGTGTGCTGATGGCGTTCGGCTCCTATACCACCATGTTCTGGCAGCCCATTGCAAACTTGAGTACTTTCTTCAACCAGCTGGTGACAAACCTGTCTGCAGCGGAGCGTGTGTTCGATATTCTGGATACGGAACCCGAAATCAAGGACGCTCCCGATGCCGGTGAACTGCCGGAAATTACAGGAAGGGTAACCTTTGAGAATGTTTCCTTTACATACGATGAAGGAACAGAGAATGAGACCAAGGTATTGGACAATGTAAGCTTTACGGTGGAACCGGGAGAAACCATTGCATTGGTTGGCCCTACCGGAGCGGGAAAGACTACAATCGTCAACTTAATCAGCAGGTTCTATGACATTCAGCAGGGAACCATTGCCATTGACGGATATGACCTGAAAAAAGTAAAAATAAATTCTCTGCGCAAGCAGATGGGTGTCATGACTCAGGATAATTTCATTTTCCACGGAACGGTTCGGGATAATATCGCATACGGAAAGTTGGATGCCACGGATGAGGAAATCATTGCCGCAGCCAAGGCGGTGAATGCCCACGACTTTATCATGAAGATGGAAAAGGGTTATGATACATAGCTGAAGGAGCAGGGGGCAGGACTTTCCATCGGACAGAGACAGTTGATTGCCTTTGCAAGAACCATGGTTTCTCAGCCCAGAGTCCTGATTCTGGATGAGGCGACCTCCAGCATTGACACTCACACGGAAATTCTGGTGCAGAGAGGAATTGAGGCACTTCTGCATGGACGTACCAGCTTTGTTATAGCTCACAGACTTTCCACCATCCAGAACGCGGACCGAATCTTTGTTATCAACGACGGCGGTATCGTTGAGCAGGGTTCACCTGCCGAACTGATGGAGAAGAAGGGATTCTATTACAAACTTTATATGGCACAGTTTACCGGAACGGAAGCGATTGCATAATGCAATCTGAGAAAAAGCGTTTGGCAAATGGATTGCGCGTACCTGAAAGAGAGATGATGTGAGTATGTGTGACAAGAAGGGTAAAATAAATTACAGAGAAGAACGTTTGACAGCAGATGAATACATCGATTTCTTAAAAAGGACGGATTTGGGTTCGCAGTATCCTAAGGAGAGATTTGAGGAGCGAATCGGGAAATTGGTTCGGAATGTTTCCATTAGCTTAGTGGCAAGAGATGAAACAGAAAAAATAGTTGGTGTTTTGTTTGGGCTGACGGACTTCTGTTATTGGCTATATGTTACTGATTTGGGGGTTGACCGTGATTATGAGAGAAATGGTATTGGAAGCATGCTGATGAAGAAAGCGCATGAAATTGCCGGTGGCGAAAAAGATATAGCGGTATATCTGATTGCCAATGAGAATGCAATACCATTTTACAAAAAAATCGGGATGAAAATGGCTGATGATGTGATGCAGTACAATAAAATAGAATGGACGGAATTTACGGTTTAGTCCGGTGTGTTATGAACTCCTTTTCTCCTGACACTCGGGGAATAGTGTATTATAGTTTTGTTTGCAATTTCATCGATGTTTTCAACCATCATCGGATGGGGGATATAAGGCATCCAAGACTCAATCGTGGGTATAGTGTTTCGACACTATAAGATTTAGTCTTGGGTGTCTTTGTGTTTTGGCGAAAAATTAGAAGTTTTGTCCCTTGCGAAACAAAAATGTGGAATTGATTGTTTGTAAGGAACAATTAAACCTTATCCTATGCCATAAAATTGGTTACGGTTAGTAGTATAAATCCTTATTTTCCACGCGAAAAAGGGGGGTGCATATATCCTTATTTCTTTACTATGCAGACTTCGGATGGAAATGCAATTGATATTTTAGATAAAATGTATCGAGAAAAAGATATTCGAACATTCATGAAGGATGGATATGAATGGTGCAAATTACATGAGAATGAAATAAGACTTCATATAGAAAAGTCAGAACATACAGAACTATGAATCCCGGTTTGATGAGATGATGAGAGAAATTAGATTGAGAGCAGTCGTAAGCAATAAAAACGTCGGGGGTAAGTTTACTTGTAGCTCGACATTTTTTGACTGCTACACAAAAAATAATGGGTGGAAAACGGATAAAAACGGATATATAACGGACGTATCAATGTGAAACGGTTGACAAACGGATAATATACGGATGCGGGAGTAAAAGAATACTGGATTGTGGATCCTTTTCGGAAGGTATTGGTATCTTACCATTGGAAAGATGACTATGCCCCTCATTTACAGCCCTTGAGTGGAAAGCTGGGGATGGCTCTCTATGACGGAGAATTACAGATTGACTTGGATGAGGTTGCAGAACTGATACAGGATTATCCTGAGGGTGGACGGGACTAATTCAGACCTTGCATAAACATGCGCTTTCCTTTATAATGAATACTTGTTAAAACCAACACATTGACAGATACAGGAGGAGCTTTATGATAGAGTTACTGCAGGGCGGAGCCTATCTGGTAAACGGAACGGAAATTGTTGCGGATGCACCGGATGCGCAGACTGCCGTTGAGAGCAAGACGGGAAAGAAGATTACAAAAGAGGAAGCAACTCAAAATACCATTGCCTACGGCATTTTGAAAAGTCATAATACTTCCGGCAATATGGATAAACTGAAAATTCGGTTTGATAAGCTGACAAGCCATGATATTACCTTTGTAGGTATCATTCAGACAGCAAGAGCATCAGGACTTCAGAAATTTCCCATGCCCTATGTGCTGACAAACTGCCACAATTCCCTGTGTGCGGTAGGCGGTACCATCAATGAAGATGATCATATGTTTGGACTGACCTGTGCCAAGAAGTACGGCGGTGTTTATGTACCCCCTCATCAGGCAGTGATTCATCAGTATGCAAGAGAAATGCTCGCTGAAGGCGGAAAGATGATTTTGGGTTCGGATTCCCATACCCGATACGGTGCGCTGGGTACCATGGCTATGGGCGAAGGCGGCCCTGAGCTGGTAAAACAGCTGTTAAACCAGACCTATGATATCAATATGCCCAGTGTTGTGGGTGTTTATCTGACAGGCGCTCCCGTGAAAGGGGTTGGTCCTCAGGATGTGGCGCTGGCTATTATCGGCGCAGTGTTTAAAAACGGTTATGTAAAAAATAAGGTGATGGAGTTCGTAGGTCCCGGTGTGGCATCCTTAAGTGCGGACTTCCGTATCGGCATTGATGTTATGACAACGGAAACTACCTGTTTATCCTCTATCTGGAAGACTGATAAAGAGATTGAAGAGTTTTACGAAATTCATGGGCGGAAGGATGAATATAAGGAGTTGAATCCCGGACAAGTGGCATATTATGACGGTATGATTCTGGTTGACCTTTCCAAGGTTCGTCCCATGATTGCAATGCCTTTCCACCCCAGCAATACCTATACCATTGAAGAACTGAATGCAAACCTCATGGATATTTTGGATGAGACGGAGAAAAGAGCGCTTGTCAGCCTTGACGGAGCAGTTGAGTTCAAGCTGAAGGACAAGGTGAAAAACGGCAAATTCATGGTAGACCAGGGAATTATTGCAGGCTGTGCCGGCGGCGGATTTGAGAATATCTGTGCTGCAGCAGACATCCTGAAAGGCAGCTACATCGGTTCCGACGGATTTACCTTAAGTGTATATCCTGCTTCCATGCCTGTATATATGGAGTTGATTCGAAACGGTTGTGCGGCTACTATTCTGGAGACCGGTGCCGTTATGAAGACAGCATTCTGCGGTCCTTGCTTCGGTGCGGGAGATACCCCTGCAAACAATGCCTTCAGTATTCGTCATTCGACCAGAAACTTCCCGAACCGTGAGGGAAGCAAGCTGCAAAACGGTCAGATTTCCTCTGTGGCACTGATGGATGCCCGTTCCATTGCGGCTACGGCAGCCAACAAAGGTGTGCTGACGCCTGCTACAGACTTCGACGGCGAAATCGGAAAATATAAATATCACTTTGACAGCAAGATTTACGCAAACCGTGTATTTGACTCCCATGGTGTAGCGGAACCTGATACTGAGATTCATTTCGGACCTAACATCAAGGACTGGCCTGCTATGAGCGAACTGCCGGAGAATCTGGTTCTGCAGGTAGTCAGCGAGATTCACGACCCTGTAACCACAACGGACGAGCTGATTCCTTCCGGAGAGACGTCTTCCTACCGTTCCAATCCGTTGGGGTTGGCTGAGTTTACCTTGAGCCGTAAGGATCCTGAGTATGTGGGACGTGCTAAGGCGATTCACGCACTGGAGGAAGAACGCATGAAGGGAGGACATCCTTGTCAGGTATGTCCGGCCATCAAGGACGTGATGAAGCCCATCAAAGAGAAGTTTGACGGTGTAAATCATGAGAATACCGGCTTTGGCTCTACTATTTTTGCTGTAAAACCCGGAGACGGTTCTGCGAGAGAACAGGCTGCCTCCTGCCAGAAGGTTCTGGGCGGCTGGGCGAACATTGCCAATGAGTATGCTACAAAGCGTTACCGTTCCAATCTGATTAACTGGGGTATGCTTCCCTTCCTGATTGAGGAAGGTGAATTGCCTTTCAAGAATCTGGATTATCTGTTTATTCCGGGAATCAAAAAGGCAGTACAGGATAAGACAGATGCGATTGATGCATATGTGGTGAAGGATGGTGCCTTAAAGCCTTTCGTGCTGAAACTGGGAGAGCTGACTGACGAGGAGAGACAGATTATTCTGAAGGGCTGCCTGATTAACTATAACAGAGTATAGAAAGGAAAAACGATGGAATTTAATAAATCCGTTTCAAATCCCATGCTGGTGGGATGTATTCAGCTGATGAAGGCGGAGGATACTCCGGAGCATCGCAGTATGTTTGTGGAAGAACTGGTAAAGGCATCTTTTCAGGCCCCTGCAATCATTGAACCTGCACCGGTTCAGGATGCGGAGGGAAAACTGATGATTGCCTCCGGCAGCAGGGTGCAGTTTCCCATGTTGGTAACAAAGGATGGAAAGAAGTTTTTCATGGGCTTTACTGACCCGGTGGAATATCGAAAATGGGCAGAGAAGGATAAGGAACTTCCCTGCTTCGCATTGAAGTTCGATGACTATGTAAATATGTTATTTCGCAAGGACGCACAGGGGAATGATTGTCCTGCTTTGGGTATTGTGATTAATCCTGTTGGGGAAAATGTGGTAGTACCTAAAGCGATGGTAGCCGGAATCATGGCAGCCAGAAGCGGACAGCTTCAGCAGATGATGGCCAAAAGAGCGGCATCCGGAAAAGCATCTGAAAAGAGCGGTCCGGAAGAAGCAAAATAGGGACAACGGCTAAAGTTCATGAAGATTGTGTCGATATATCATGTACAGGGATGCGGTTCGGCCAACCGCTACCGAGTACATGATAAAGACACCACGGATGGTATTTGTGTCGGAAATGGATTTTCCTTCACAAATACTATTTTTTTATCACAATGACGGTGAGGGGCAGACAGGAGGGAAGCCATAAAAAGTTTTGCATCATACAGCGGACGGCATCAGGGAGGGTGAATCTGATTGCAGGGAGCAAAATGGGTGTCTGAAAAGGAGCTTTCTATTTGAAAATTGATTCCGGTACAGTAGGAATGGAATCCGTCGGAAGCTACAGGGCTTCCAACATAACAGTCAGACGCTTTTCCATAACGGATTATCTGGAGAATCTGACACAGGGAAACGATTCTTTGAATGCCGCAATCGGTGAAAACACGGAAAATGCCGGAAATACGGAAGAGAATCGTTCGGGAGAACAAACGGAGGACACTGCAAAAACTGTTCCTTCACTGCAGGATTGGCAGACAAGATTTCAGGCAGGTACGGCAAAGGTATCCATGCGAAGTTCGGTCGGTCAAACCTACACGGATATTCGGGAGCAGACCATAAGGTATATTTTTGAATTGCTTTTTGCGGCAAGGCGAAATCAGCTGAACAGATGGCTGCGGTCCAACGGATTTGACACGGAAAACCTGCAGGAAGTACAGAGTGTGCAGCCCCACACCCTGGTTACGAATGTGAAAGTGCTAAGTTACAGTCAGGAAACCTATTTTGAAGAGACGGAGAGCGCAGACTTTTCTGCGGTGGGAACCGTAAAAACCACCGACGGAAGAGAAATAAACTTTAACGTCAATGTAGGTATGAGCCGGGAGTTTCAGGAGTATTACAGAGAAGATATGGAACTGGCATCCTTTACTATGTGCGACCCTCTGGTCATCAATCTGGATACGGATGCGGTACAGCTTCAGGACCAGACCTTTTACTTTGACATTGATGCAGACGGAGAGCAGGATGAAATATCAAGGCTCGGAGCCGGAAGCGGATATCTGGCACTAGATAAAAACGAAGACGGCATCATCAATGACGGAAGCGAGCTGTTTGGCACAGTAAGCGGCAACGGTTTTGCGGATTTGGCGAAATATGACGAAGACGGAAACGGCTGGATTGATGAAAATGACGGAGTCTGGGACAAGTTGAAAATCTGGGCCAAAGACGAAAACGGAAACGATGTGCTGTACCGCCTGACGGAAAAAGGTGTGGGCGCTGTCTGTCTGCAAAATGTCACTACGGACTTTGCACAAAAGGGTTCCGGCGGACAGACGCTGGGCGCAGTACGAAATACCGGAGTGTTCCTGTATGAAAACGGCAATGTGGGAACCGTACAACATGTAGATGTTGCAAAATATAATAAAGAAGCGTAGACTGACAGGGAGGTGAAAGCCTCCCTGTCTGTGCGTGGTGAAGGGCGTTTGAATCTGTAGCTGCACGGGAGAAAATCATATGGGAAGGGCATTGGTTGAACTGGTATAAAAATGAAGATATCCGGCAAATTATATTATAAAAACAAGATAGATTTTGAAAATATGCTGTACCCTGCAAAGGGTATGTTTGCCCTGTTGATTCCTATTGTTGTTGAACAACTTTTGAATTCTTTTATGGGTATGGCAGATACCATGATGGTCAGCAATGTGGGAGGGGAAGCCATTTCTGCTGTTTCTCTTGTGGACTCAGTCAACAACCTGGTGATTCAGGTGTTTGCGGCTATGGCGGCCGGAGCTGCCATTATTTGTTCCCAGTATCTGGGCCATAAAGACCGGGAGGGCAGCAACAGGGCGGCACGGCAGGTATTTCTGACAGTATTGATTATTTCCGTTTCACTTACAATTTTTGGCCTGATTTTCAGAAAGCCGCTGCTGAGGTTTATTTTCGGACAAATTGATCCGGGAGTTATGGACAAGGCCATGAATTACTTTTTGGTGACAGTTTTATCTTATCCGTTTCTGGCACTTTTTAATGCAGGAGCCGCTTTCTTTCGTGCCGGGGGAAATTCCCGATTTCCCATGAAGGTATCCGTGATTTCCAATTTTTTGAATATAGCGGGAAACGCTGTTTTGATATTCGGATTTGGAATGGGAGTGGTTGGTGCTGCGCTGTCCACCCTTGTTTCCAGAGTCTTCTGTGCGTTGACAGTATTGATTTATTTACGGAAGGACAAACAGGATATTGTTGTGCGGAATTATCTGAAAATACGTCCCGATATACCGTTAATTATGAAAATCCTGGCAATCGGTATTCCTGCCGGAGTGGAAAACGGTATGTTTCAGTTCGGAAAGCTGGCAATTCAATCTACGGTTTCCACCATGGGTACCGATGCCATTGCTGCACAGGCTATGACGAATATTATGGAGATGGTAAACGGTATATTTGGAGTAGGCGTGGGAATCGGACTGATGACAATGGTAGGCCGGGCATTGGGTGCCGGAAGGCAGGAGGAGGCAAAGTACTATATCGTCAAGTGTACCCAAATCGGCTTTGTGGGTATTTTGATATCCTGTCTGGCGGTTTTCGGTTTGGCGAAACCTATTATCCGGCTTGCCGGAATGGAACCGGTCAGTGCGCATCTTTGTTATGAGATGGTGGCGGCTATCACCGTGGCAAAGCCTTTGCTTTGGGCAATGTCCTTTATTCCTGCCTACGGTATGCGGGCAGCCGGTGATGTTCGTTTTTCCATGTTGACATCAACAATTACCATGTGGTGCCTGAGGGTAGCATTGTGTATTTTTCTTGTAAAAGCTTTTCATATGGGACCAATGGCAGTATGGTACGGTATGTTTACTGATTGGGCTGTGAGAGGCATTGTATTTTTCTGCCGTTTTCGGAGTGGTAGGTGGCTTCAGAAGTCGGTGATTTAGATATAAATGGCTGTATACTTTCGCCTGTTTCGGGAACAATGATGGTGAAAGGAAGGATAGCAGCCATGAGAAGAAACAGAAAAAGTAATGCCAAAAAAGAAAGAATAATCATGCTTGCTTCATCGGCCTTAGTGTTGACTGCACTGACCATGACAGGCATCTATATGCAAAACAAAAACGAGGAGTCAAAGGATAACGGATATACTCTGGACTTTACCGCAATAGAAGAAAATGCGGGAAATAAGAATCAGGAAATTGCCAAAGGTAATACGGGGAATGAAAAGGTAAATGAGAGTGCGGAGCAACTGCTGTCGGGAGACAGTACCGGGACATCCGTCACTGATAATATGGAGGACGATTTGGATTATCTGCCGATGGAAGCCGGTTCCGGTAACATTGAAATACCGGGTCTTACCGATAACTTGAAAACAGGCAGAAAGGTTTTTGAAGGTCTGGAAAGTCCGGAAAAGCAGACCGCAAAGGTTGAGGAAGAGCCGGAGGAAACTGAAACTCCTGCGCCCGAAGAGAGTATGGAGAAAAAGGAAACCGGCAGCGAAAATGTGACTATAGAGAAGGAACTGCATTTTGCGGAGAGTGACGGATTGCTTCGCCCTTTGGAGGGTGAGGTACTGATTCCTTTCAGCATGGACAGCAGTGTGTATTTCTCAACACTGGATCAGTATAAGTATAATCCTGCATTAATGCTTGTGGCAGAGGAAGGTATGCCGGTATCGGCATGTGCAGAAGGAAAGGTGACAGACATTTTTGAGGACGCGGAAATCGGTCATGCAATCACAATGGATTTAGGAGACGGTTACCGGATTACCTACGGACAGCTGAAGGAAATCAATGTAAGCCTGGACAGTTATGTCAATCCCGGTGAGACAATCGGTGTTGTTGCTTCTCCCACCAAGTATTACAGTGTGGAAGGAGCAAACCTCTATTTAAAACTTACCATGGACGACGTGCCGGTGAACCCTGAAGCACTGTTCCGTTAGGGGGCGACGGCAATATGTATATTGTGGGCGGAACAATCAAAACCATGGCGGGAAAGGATATCCCGGATGGATGCATTCATATTGTGAATGGGAAAATAGCGGAAATCGGCAGGCGGGATGAAGTGAAAATTCATCCCGCTGCTCATGAGAAGATATTGGAAATAAGACAGGGGCTGATTATGCCCGGTATCATCGAAGCGCATTGCCACATGGGTATTACAGAGGAAAAGAAGGGTATGGAGGGGGATGACTGCAATGAGGCAGTGGATCCTATCACTCCGCAGCTTAGAGCAATAGATGCCATCAATACCATGGATGCGGCTTTTGACGATGCGGTAAGGGCCGGAATTACCGGTGCAATGATAGGACCGGGAAGCTCCAATGTGGTGGGTGGTCAGTTCGCTTTCCTTAAGACAAAGGGACGTCGGGTGGATGACCTGATTGTAAAATTCCCCGCAGCCATGAAGGTAGCCTTTGGCGAGAATCCTAAGGTGAATTACTCTGGGCAGGGAAAAAGTCCCTCTACCAGAATGGCAGTTGCTGCCATGCTCAGAGAAGAGTTGTACCGGGCGCGAGAATACGCCCGTAAACGGAAAGAGACAAAAGAGAAGGGCGAATGCTTTGAGGATGATTTCAGGCTGGAATGCTGGCTGCCGGTGCTGAATCGTGAGATTCCTTTAAAGGCACATGTTCACAGGGTAGACGATATTTTTACCGCTATCCGTATTGCAAAAGAATTCGGACTGCGTATGACTCTGGATCACTGTTCGGAAGGGCATTTGATTGCGGAGGAACTGGCGAAAGAAGGATTCCCTGCCATTGTGGGCCCTGACTTGGCAAGCCGCAGTAAAATAGAAGTACAGAATATGGCTTTTAAAACAGCCGGAATTTTAAATCGGGCAGGTGTTATGACGGCGATTACCACAGACCATCCGGTTTCGCTGATTGCTTCACTACCGTTGTGCGCAGGGCTTGCGGTGAAGGCAGGGTTGCCCATGGAAGAAGGATATCGGGCCATTACGTGTTATGCCGCCGAAATCTGTGGTGTAGCGGACAGGGTGGGAAGCCTGGAGGTTGGTAAAGATGCAGATATCGCAATTTTTACGGGAAATCCCATGGAAATTTTTACAGAAACGTTGTATACCATCATTGACGGGAAGATTGTGTATGAATCGGGGAAATGAGATTGCGTTCCGTGGATAATGCGTTTATAATGGTACTGTTCCATAAAGACATGTCAGTGAAAATGGGAGGATTCCTTGAAAGCTTACAGGAAAATCAGTTTATCTCTCATCCTGATGCTTGCTGCCGGCTGTGTTTCCGGCTGCGGAGCAGAGGAAGAAGAAACCAACGTTAAAAATCCATACGCGGCAGCAGTCAGCATGGAAAGTACTCCGATTGTGGATTATGTGGTGCCCCGACTTTTGCCAAATGTTTTGGTTGATACAAAGGGATATGCCCTGGGAGACCAAAAGACTGCGGCGGTGAGAGGCAGAAGACTGCCGGAAGAATTTCGGCTGGTGGATGATGCAACGGGTGAGACAGTTTACTGTGGAGCCGTCGAATCCGTAACTTATCACGGAGAATCAGATTTGTATTCCGGCGTGATTGATTTCAGTGAAGCGGATACGGAAGGAACTTACTATCTGGAGTGCGATATCATTGGAAGGTCATATTGTTTTTCGATTCAGGAACAACTATATAACAGGCTGTTTTTGGATAATTATGAGCAGATGATGGAAAGCTGCCAAAAGAAAATATGGAAGCTTTCGGAAGCTGTTGCACTTTTGGAGGCTTATGAGTGGTATACGTCTGTTTTTCCGGATGAAGACAGAGATGAAATACCCGATGTTTTAAAGGAGTTGAAGGGCTGGGTAGGCTATATGGAGGAAAACGGTGAAAATTCCGGAGAAGATGCTCTTTATGCAGCACTTCTGGCAAAATTCAGTTATCTCTATCAGAAGTATGACCTGGAGTATGCAACCGACTGTCTGAAACGGGCATCTACCGTATACAGTCAGGTTCAGAATTCTATCAATAAAGACGCGGATTCTTTTTTCGCGTTGACGGAGCTATATCGGGCTACCGGCCTCTATACTTATCGGAAACAAATTGAGGATTACAAGAGCTTTTTTGAAAATAACAGCAGTTACCTGGAGGAAAGCTCCTATCTGTATGGGGCAATGACCTATATGGCTACCAGACAGAAGGTAGATATGGAGCTGTGTGAGACATTTATGGAAAACCTGATGGACAGGGCAGAGGAGATTTCCAAGCGGTATGAAGAGATGATTGACCCTGTGACGGCAAAGAATAACGGTTCGACAGACCTGTTACAGTGTGCGGTAGAGCTGTCATGCGCCAACTATATTATGAATAATTATCAGTATACAAAGATAACAGAAGAATTTCTCCATTATCTGTCGGGGCAGAATTCGGAATCGGTCAGTTTTTATGAGACAGATGAGGACAGAATAGGATATGTATTGCTGTTAGCACAGCTGGCAGCCAATCATGCGGAATAAGAATAGGAAGGATATGAGAAGATGAAAATTGTTGTTTTGGCAGGAGGAACCAGCACGGAGAGAGACGTCTCCCTGAGCTCCGGGAGCATGATTTACAAAGCATTGAGGAATAGAGGACATCAGGCAATTTTACTGGATGTTTATCTGGGATATGAAGGAAATCCCGATGGTATTTTTGAAAGGGAACCGGACTGGGCAGCAGAGGTAGGTGCTGTAACCGAACAAAATCCTGACTTGAATGAAATTAAGGCATTGAGGAAGGATGGAGGAAAGAGCTTTTTCGGCCCCAATGTGCTGACAATTTGTCAAAATGCGGACTGTGTATTTATGGCTCTTCACGGTGCGAACGGTGAGGACGGAAAGATTCAGGCATGTTTTGAATTACTGGGCATTCCTTATACGGGTACGGATTTTGTCAGCTCAGCCATGGCTATGGATAAGGGTATCACAAAGGATATTTTCAAGGCATATCGGATTCCCACTCCTGCGGGCATTCGCCTGAAAAAGGGAGAAAAAGAAAGCGAAAGAGTTCCTTTTCCCTGTATTGTCAAGGCATGCTGCGGCGGATCCAGCGTGGGTGTGTGTATTGCAAGAGATGAGAAGGAATATGAGGCAGCCAAGGAAGAGGCATTCCGCTATGACAATGAGGTTGTGATTGAACAATACATAGAAGGCCGGGAGTTTTCTGTGGGAGTTATGGACGGAAAGGCGCTGCCGGTCATTGAGATAGCGCCCAAGGTGGGCTTTTATGACTATAAGAATAAGTATCAGGCCGGAAGTACGGTGGAAACCTGTCCCGCAGAGCTTTCTCCCGAGAAGACTGCGGAATTGCAGAAAATTTCCGAGGAGGTGTTCCGGGCACTCAGATTGAAAAATTATGCAAGGATGGATTTCAGAATGAGCCGTGAGGGAGAAGTGTTCTGTCTGGAGGCAAATACGCTGCCGGGTATGACACCTACTTCTCTTCTGCCTCAGGAGGCAGCGGTGCTCGGTATAGACTTTGGGGAGCTTTGCGAAAGGATTCTTGCCTGTGCGTTTCGCGGATAAAAGGCAGGATGTTTGAGGTATGATATGATGGAATTTACCCTGAAAGAGATAGCGGATGCATGTGGTGGAAAGCTGTACTTAAAGAACGGAGCAAAAGACGACACTTTTGTCACATCTCTGGTCATTGATTCCCGAAAGATTGAGCCGGGAGGCGTTTTCCTTGCTACCTTGGGAGAGAAGGTGGACGGACATCGGTTTATCAGCCGGGTGTACGAGACCGGAGCAATCCTTGCAGTTACACAGAAAACGCCGGAACAGGTACAGGACGAGACGGGCTTGGATTGCAGCGGATGGGGCAGTTATGTGTTGGTTGAGGATACCCTGCAGGCACTGAAGGACATTGCGGAGGCTTACCGCCTGAAAGTGGGAATTCCCATCGTTGGTATTACGGGAAGTGTCGGTAAGACCAGCACCAAGGAATTTATTGCAGGTGTACTGTCAGAAAAATACAAGGTACTTAAGACAGAAGGTAATTTTAACAATGAAATCGGTGTACCTCTGACTCTGCTGCGCATCAGACCGGAGCATGAAGTGGCTGTGGTGGAGATGGGAATCAGCGATTTCGGAGAGATGCACCGTCTGAGTAAAATGGTACGCCCCGACGTTTGTGTCATGACCAATATCGGACAATGTCATCTGGAGAACTTAAAGACCAGAGACGGTATCTTAAAGGCTAAGTCCGAAATATTTGACTTTATGGCGGAGAACGGCGAAATCTGCTTAAACGGAGAGGATGATAAGTTAAGTACACTTTGTGAGGTGAAGGGACATAAACCTCATTTCTTCGGCCTTGGAGAAAACCCGGAGGAGGAAGTCCGTGCAACCCGGATAGAGAGCCACGGGCTTTGGGGCAGCGATGCTGTATTGGAGTTTTGCGATACTTGTATGGAGATTCATGTGCCGCTGCCGGGTGTACATATGGTCTTGAATGCGGCTGCCGCTGCCTGCGTGGCGAGACTTTTTGGTTTATCGGGGGAGGACATTGCCTCCGGTATTGAACAGATTCAGCCTGTCAGCGGGAGAAACAATTTAATCCGGTTGGAGAAATATACCTTGATTGACGACTGCTATAACGCAAATCCCGCTTCTATGCGGGCAGCCATCGATTTGCTCGCTATGGCGGATACTGCGAAAGTGGCTGTCTTGGGAGATATGTTCGAACTGGGCGAAAATTCCGACGCCCTGCATGCCGGAGTGGGTGAGTATGCCGCTGCTGCCGGTATCGACAGGATTATATGCGTGGGAGAAAATGCTGTCCATATGTTTGACGCTGCCGTGGACAGAGCTGAGAAGACAAGGCATATTGCTCATTTTCCCACAAGAGATGCCTTGCTTCAGGCATTGGAAAAAGAGAGAGAAGAGTACATTCCCGATGGTAGTACGGTGCTCATCAAGGCTTCCCACGGAATGGAGTTTGGCAAGATTTTGGAATTCTTAAGAGCACAGGGGACTTAAATAAGCAATCTTATGAAAATCTTAATCCTTTTTCAGACCGGTTATGGCAGAATGGGATTAAGATTTTTATCTGTAAAGGGGAAAACGAGGGAGACGGTATGGAAGAACGGATACTCATTGTAGATGACGAGAAGGAGATAGCGGATCTTGTGGCACTCTATCTGGAGAATGAGGGATTTGGGGTAGTGAAATGCTATACCGGCGGAGAAGCACTGCAGTGCATCCGGGAAGAAAAATTTGATTTGGCAATCCTGGATATCATGTTGCCGGAGATAAGCGGCCTGGAAATCTGCCGTAGAATACGGGAGAAGTATACCTATCCGGTAATCATGCTGACGGCGAAGGGGGAAGAGACGGATAAGATAACGGGACTTACTCTGGGAGCCGACGATTATATGACAAAGCCGTTTCTGCCCCTGGAGCTTGTAGCCAGGGTGAAGGCACAATTGCGACGTTATAAGCGATACAACACGGCAGAGGAAAAAGATGAGGAGGTGCTGTCGGTTTCGGGGCTTGTTCTGAATATCAAAACCCATCAATGTACGCTCAATGAAAAGGAGCTAAATCTGACGCCAACGGAATTTTCCATTCTTCGGATTTTGTGCCAGAGGAAGGGACAGGTAGTCAGTGCTGAGGAATTGTTTCACCTGATATGGGCGGACGAATATTACACAAAAAACAACAATACCATCACGGTACATATCCGGCATTTGCGGGAGAAGATGGGAGATTCCTTTGAAAGTCCCAAATACATAAAGACAGTCTGGGGGTGCGGTTACAAAATTGAAGGATAAAATCAAGAGAACGGTTATTACCATACTGATGTTAATCGGCGGCATTATCCTGTGTGTGGGAATTTACCGGTTGTTTGATGAGTTGTTGAATGGATTTTTGCTGAACTGGCTGGAGGATAAGCTTGTATATTATGATTGGATAGCATTGGACGGAGAAGGAAACGGCTACTACACCGCTGGTATCCGGTGGTGGCGGGTAAAAGAATATCTGTTTCGGGGACTTGTGATTTTGGTGCTTTTTTCGATGCTGATAATCCGGCTGGTGACATATGTTTATACCGCTAAACGGGAGAAAACTGTGATAGCGCAGGCGGGATGGATGATCGGGGACTATATGAAGCATGACCGGGAAGCAGGGGAGGTGTTTCCTCCGGAATATGCGGAAATATCCGTGCAGATGGCGGAAATTAAGTCAAGCATACAGCGGCATGAGCAGACCATCAAGGAGGAGGCAGCACGCAAGAATGATTTAATTACTTATTTGGCTCATGACCTGAAGACTCCTTTAACTTCCGTTGTGGGCTATTTGAGTTTGTTGGAGGAGGCTCCGGATATGCCGGAGGAACAGAAGGCAAAATATGTGCATATTACGCTGGATAAGGCATTGCGATTGGAGAAGCTGATTAACGAGTTCTTTGAGATTACGAGATACAATCTGCAGCAGATTGTATTGGAGAAGGAGACTGTTGACCTGACCTTTATGCTGGTACAGATGACGGACGAGTTCTATCCGATTCTGCAGGAGCACAATAATACAATCAGGGTGGAATTGCCGGAAGAAAAAGAAAAACTGACGGTTTATGCCGATGCAGAGAAGCTGGCAAGAGTGTTTAACAATATATTGAGAAATGCGGTGGCATACAGCTATCCGACTTCGGAGATTCTGGTGAAATGTGAGACGGATCAGGAAAAAGTCCGCATTATTTTTCAAAACAGGGGCAAGACAATTCCCCGGCAGAAGCTGGATAATATTTTTGAAAAATTTTACCGGCTGGACGATGCCCGCAATACCAACAGCGGAGGGGCAGGCCTGGGACTTGCCATTGCAAAGGAAATTGTTACCCTCCACGGCGGCAGTATTATGGCAGACAGCGACAATGAGGTAACTCGCTTTACCGTTGAACTTCCTTTGGCGGGATAATGTTCTGCCTTCACTGTTCCTAAATCATTATTCAGGACTTGCCGGAGATTGAAAATAAGTCTCTTTCAATTCAAAATACCGTTCTTTTATGATGTCGGATACATATAGCCCAATCCCCTTGCGGGTATCCTTATCAAGTTTTTCGGGGAAGACGGGGGTCCCGAAGTCAATCACCACAGTTGCCTTTTTTACTTTGGGAAAATGGTCTTCAAACACAGCAGCACTGTTTACAATCGTCATGGGAACAACGGGGACACCGCCCTTTTCGGCGATTTTAAAGCTGCCCTCATGGAAGGGAAGAAAGGTGTCATTAACCTTGTTCCTGGTGCCCTCGGGAAAGATACAGAGGGAATAACCGTTTTTTACTTCCTCCACGCCTTTTAGGATGGTTTTCAGTCCCTCCTTGATGTTTTCACGATCCAGGAACAGACAGTGGATATTTCGCATCCAGAGTCGGAGGATAGGAACCTTGTTCATTTCTTTTTTGGCCACATAGCCGGTTATTTTCGGAAAACAGGAGAGCGTCAGGACAATGTCAAAGAAGCTGCGATGGTTCCCCACATAGAGCACGGCAGTATCTGTGGGAATGTTTTCGCAGCCGAGAACGATGAGTTTAACTCCTGCAAGATGCTGGATACAGCGGAAGCCCCAGCTGACCAGAGCCTTGGAACTTTTATCCTTCAGCTGTGGGTTAAATTTCCCGATAATCCATTCCGCAAGAAGAACGGGCAGGGACAAGATTAAATATAAAATCAGATAAATGAATATCACAATCAGACGAATCATATGTTAACCTCACACAATTTGTTATAGCAGCGCCGGGAATGAAAAATCATTCACCCGACACTGCTTTTAGTTTAGCATAAATTATTTTCCATGTACATAGAATACAGCAAAAGAAAAAGTGACATTCAACCTGTTCTGCAAAACTATGGGCGCTTTCATGCCACAGTTCTTGTTCGACACGCTTTCGCCCCGGTTGCTTGTAGCAGAGTTGAAATGCTGCGGAATATATGATGGGTGGAAGATGGGAAAAAGGCGGATTGTAGTGAAGACTGTTTATGGATTGTTGCTTGCGGCAGCTGTTTTGATGTTGTCCGGATGTACGCTGCTGAGCGAGGAAAGGATTAAACTGCGGGATTTGGATTTTACGGTTTTGAGTGAGGAGAAAATACCGGCGGAATTAATGACAATTATTGAAGAAAAGAAAAGCGCGCCTTTTCAGATTACTTATACAGACAATGAAAATTTGTACATATGTGTGGGATACGGGCAGCAGGAGACGGGAGGTTACAGTATAGCCGTAGAAGAGCTTTACCTGACAGATACCAATATCTGTGTGGATACAACACTGCTGGGACCGGAAGCATCAGAGAAAAGCAACAAAACACCTTCTTTTCCTTTTATTGTGTTGAAAACGGAATTTTTGGAACAGACAGTCATATTTGAATAAGGATGTGGACTTCCTTTTTCGTTCAATCCGTGGTAAACTGTTGTTACATTGTCACCAAGGACATAAGAACAGGAGGCTGCCATGCTGTTAATCAAAAACGGATATATGATTGACCCGAAAACGGGATGGGACGGAAATTATGATATTTTGATAGAGAATGACAGAATTGTCAGAATCGGTAAGAAATTGGAAGCGCCAAAGGGTAAGCACAGAGTACTGGATGCCGAGGGACTTTTGGTAGCTCCGGGTCTGGTGGATGTTCATGTACATTTCAGGGAGCCGGGCTTTACGCAGAAGGAGGATATTACCACGGGCGCTGCCGCTGCGGCCAAGGGCGGTTTTACCACAGTAGTACTTATGGCGAATACAAAGCCTCCCGTGGATAATACGGAGACGCTGGAATATATTATAAAAAGAGGCATGGAGACAGGAATTCATGTGCATACCTGCGCCAATGTGACCATGGGCATGAAGGGAAAAAAGCTGGTACCTATGCGGGAACTGGCGGAGGCGGGAGCGGTAGGCTTTACCGATGACGGAATTCCGCTGATGGATGAAGAGCTTGTGAGAGAAGCGATGAAAAATGCTGCCGCTCTGGATATGCCAATCAGCTTTCACGAGGAAAATCCGGCGCTGATTGAGAATAACGGAATCAACCGAGGAAAAGCCAGTGAATATTTTGGTATCGGCGGTTCTCCGAGAGAAGCGGAAATTACCATGGTAGAACGGGATTTGCAACTGGCGTTGGAGACGGGGGCAAGTATCGATATACAGCATATCAGTGCAAAGGAATCCGTGGAGCTGGTGCGCAAGGCCAAGGAAAAGGGACATAATATTCATGCGGAGGCAACACCACATCATTTTACACTGACGGAAGATGCAGCGATACAATATGGTACTCTTGCAAAAATGAATCCTCCCCTTCGGGAAGAGACAGATCGACAGGAGATTATCCGAGGGCTGGTAGACGGCACCATCGATATGATTGCGACGGACCATGCCCCCCACACAGCGGAGGAGAAGGCAAAGCCCATTACGGAAGCTCCCAGCGGCATGATCGGGCTGGAGACGGCACTATCCCTGGGTATTACGGAGCTGGTGGACGGAGGATATCTGACTATGGGTCAGCTGTTAACGCTGATGAGCACAAATCCTGCGAACATGTATCACCTGGATGCCGGATATCTTGCGGAGGGAGGTCCTGCCGATATTATTTTGATTGATACCACTGCGGAATGGACGCCTACGGAGTATGTCTCCAAGGCGAGCAATACACCTTTTACGGGACGTACGCTGAAGGGTAAGGTGGCAAAGACCATCTGTGGCGGAAAAGTAGTGTATGAAGCATTGGAAAGGGAATAGAGTATGAAACAAAAGCAAAACGCAACTGTGATATCTCAGAAGGAAATTGCACCGGCAATCTATGATATGTGGATAGAAACAACTTTGGCGGAGCAGGCAAAACCGGGACAGTTTCTCTGTATTTATCCGAAGGATAAAAGCACACTGCTTCCCCGTCCTATCAGTATCTGTGAAGTGGATGCGCAAAGAAACGCATTACGTATTGTCTATCGTATTGCCGGAGCGGGGACAAGAGAATTTTCCGGCTATGAGGAAGGTGAAAGTATTGCCATTCTGGGTACTTTGGGCAATGGGTTTCCCATGGAGGAAGCAAAGGGCAGGAAGGTTTTCCTCATGGGGGGAGGAATCGGAGTTCCGCCTATTCTGGAACTTGCCAAACAGATGGAGGCGGACAAGCAGATTATTATGGGATACCGTGATGCAAAGACCTTTTTGAAAGAAGATTTTGAGAAATACGGTAAGGTTTATGTTGCCACCGAGGATGGCAGCGTTGGGACAAAGGGGAATGTGATGGATGCCATTGCGGAGAATGGCCTGAAGGCAGACATCATTTATGCCTGCGGACCAATGCCTATGCTCCGGGCCATAAAAGTTTATGCAAAAGAGCACCATATCAAAGCATATATCTCTCTGGAAGAGCACATGGCCTGCGGTGTGGGAGCATGCCTGGGTTGTGTGGTGAAGACAAAGGAAATCGACCATCACTCCCATGTACACAATGCACGCATCTGTACGGACGGTCCTGTGTTTGAAGCAGATGAGGTTGAAATATAAGGGGGAGGAAATCGAGATGAATACACAGGTAACCATTGCGGGAGTAACCTTTCGGAATCCTGTTATGACAGCTTCCGGGACCTTTGGATCCGGTATGGAATACTCGGAATTTGTTGATTTGAATAAGCTGGGTGCGGTTGTGACCAAAGGTGTGGCAAATGTGCCCTGGCCGGGTAATCCCACTCCAAGAGTGGCGGAAGTCTACGGCGGTATGCTGAATGCCATCGGCCTTCAGAATCCGGGAATCGATGTATTTCTGGAACGGGATATTCCTTTTCTGAAGCAGTATGATACCAAAATCATTGTCAATGTCTGTGGTAAAACTGTTGAAGACTATGTGGAGGTAGTGGAGCGGCTTGGTGAGGAGCCGGCTGTTTCCATGTTGGAGATTAACGTTTCCTGTCCCAACGTGAAAGAAGGTGCCATTGCATTCGGTCAGAAAGCAGATGCCCTGTTCCATATTACGCAGGAAATCAAAAAGCACGCAAAGCAGCCGGTCATCATGAAGTTAAGTCCTAATGTCACAGATATTACGGAGATGGCAAAGGCTGCAGAGGCAGCAGGTGCAGATGCGCTTTCTTTGATTAATACCATTACCGGTATGAAGATTGATATCAACAGAAGAAAATTTGCCATTGCCAATAAAACCGGCGGTATGAGCGGTCCCGCTATCAAGCCTATAGCGGTGCGTATGGTATATCAGACAGCACATGCAGTGAAAATACCCATAATCGGTATGGGAGGAATTGCAACAGCGGAGGATGCCATAGAGTTTTTGTTGGCAGGAGCAAGTGCAGTCAGTGTCGGAGCCATGAATTTTGTAAATCCCTATACAACGGTAGAGATTGTGGAAGGCATAGAGGCCTACATGAGAAAATATCATGTGGAGAATGTAACCGATCTTATCGGAGTGGTGGAAGAATAATGGGAGAGATACCTTCATATATATACTTATACCAGTATATATGTGGAGGTATTTTTGTGGAGCTGATCAAGAGAAATATACATATGGACCGCATTAAGACCGAGGCGGTCACGCAGTTTACCCTGGATGACGATGTCAACATTCCGGACAGTAAGCCGGATGTAAACACATTGAATTTGGAAAAAGGGGAGCTGATTGTTGAGGAAATGAAACCCGGCAACGACTTTGTGAATGTCAGGGGATATCTTTCCTATGTGATACTTTATCACACTCTGGAAGAGGGAAGCAGTCTGGTTGTTCTGGAAGGAAAGCTGCCCTTTGATGAGAAAGTTAACCTGCGGGGAGCGGTGCCCGCCGACAGCGTTGCTGTGGAGAGCGAGGTGGAGGACCTGACGGTAAGCATGATTAATTCCAGAAAGCTGAACATTCAATCTCTGCTTACCATGACGGCAAGAGTGGAAGAACTTTACGATGAGGAAGCTCCTATTGCAGTGCATGGAGAAGAGAGAGCGGAGTACAGGCGTATGCCGCTGGAACTGGCACAGATAGCCATTTGTAAGAATGATATTTTCAGACTGAAGGAAGAGATTACATTACCGTCAAATTATCCGAATATCTTCCAGCTTCTCTGGAATACAGTGGCGTTGGGAGATGTTGAGTTTAAGGTGTTGGAGGAAAAAATAAGTCTGTCCGGAGATGTCCATATTTTTATATTGTATGAGGGAGAGGGGGAGGATCATCCCGTTCGCTCATTTGAAACCGTGATTCCGTTCAGCGGTGTACTGGAATGTCACGGCTGCAGGGAGGGAATGCTGCCGGATATCCGATACCGCCTGGGACAGAAGGAGCTGGCAGTCCGTCCCGACTTTGACGGTGAGGAAAGATGTGTCGGATTGGAGCTGGTACTGGATTTTACCATGCGTGTTTACGAAGAGGAAAAGTTGGAAATCATTTCGGATATTTATGGGGTAACTAACGAGATTACCACGGTGTCCCACAAAGCGGATTTGCGAAGGTTGCTTTCCCGGGTGACAGGAAAGACTAAGGTCACGGATCATGTTCATGTGAAGACAGGCAATATTCTACAGCTTTTACACAGCGAAGGAACTGTGGCATTAGAACAGCAGAATACGGTTGAAAACGGTATTCTGCTTCAGGGAAATTTATCGGTGAAAATCATGTATATTACAGGAGAGGACGAAACTCCTTACGGCTGCGCACAGGCCCAGATTCCTTACAGGTATACCTTGGAGATACCGGATATTTCGCCGGGAGACAGCAGCGCAGTACATGCGGAAGTGGAGCAACTGCAGGTGACGATGCTGGATGGGGAAGAAATGGATGTGAAAGCTGTCTTAAGCTTCTCTACGGCAGTTTTCCAGGCCCTGCCTGTAGAGTTAATCAGCCAGGTATCGGTAGCTCCGTTGGATACAGGAAAAATGAGCAATTTGCCGGGTATGGTTGTATATATGGTGAAGGATGGAGATAATCTGTGGAATATCGGTAAAAAATACTATACACCTGTGGATACCCTGCGAAGATTGAACGGATTGGAGAGCGATGAGTTGAAAGCGGGTCAAAAGCTTTTAGTTGTAAAAGGAAGCTGATGAGAGACAAGAAAAGGACCCCCGACCTTCCAAAAGGAGAAAGCCGGGAGTCCTTATTTTGATACTTCTATTCGGTTATTGTCCGGCCGGCAGCAGCTGCCATGTCATCAAATCCTTTCATAACGGCGTCATAAGTACGTTGTGAAATATCGGGAAGCTTGCCGCCCCAGGTCTTTTCGGCCTGCTCGTAGCCTTTTTTGAAAGCATTCCGCATTTCTTCGATTTTACTCGGATCGCCTCCGGTCAGAGCGTTGGCAAAATCCAGAATTCTGCCGGATGTCTGTTCAACACCCCAATAGCCGTCCTCGGCAATATCAGCCTGTGCCTGAAGCTTTGTGGCAGGGTCAACTGTGAAGTTGCCTTCTCTTAAGAAAGACCAAATATCGTTTGCCTTGCCGTAAGCGTTAGCCTGACCGGACATCATTTTTTCAACCAGACTGCGCAGCTGTTCGGTGCGGGCATCGGCGTCAGCTTTCAGCTTGTTAATCAGGTTTGTGTCGGGTTTATAGGTCTTCTTGGCGGATGCTGAAGCCGTTTCTTTGGAAGGCTCATAAACAACACCCGTTTCGGCGACAGTTGAAGTGCTGTCTGCCTTTGTTTCTTTTGTCTCAACGGCTTTCGCATTTTCGGTGGAAGAATAGCTGTAGGCAGCCGCAGCCTGGGTCGCAGATGTAACTCCGTTTACACTCATTTTTATCCCTCTTTCTGACGTATCACGTCGTTTCTGTCCGCTTTGGGACGCATCATCCTTGATTTGGTATAATATATCTCGGCAAAATTTGTAAAAAAATTAGGCCTTTTCCAAAAAATCCGACCGGTTCTTTTCCCGGGCGGTCACCTTAACGGAGAGTTTATTGTCGAAAAGCAGATTTCCTTCAGCATACAGTCGGTAAGCCACCTGAAGGATACCGTTGTTTTCTTTCCAAACGCTTTTCAGGCTCTCCGTGTATATGTCCAATGTCAAAATACCATAGGGAGTTACATGGCCTGTCCTGTGGGTTTCCCCGGGGCGGAAAACCATTCGTGAGCTGATATGTCCGTTTCTGGAAATCTCCACTGCGGATTCTTCTATTTTGATGGTGTTTTTGGTGACGGTTCCCGTGTCGGAGTCTCTTTCTTCGTACAGAAGGTAACGGTTGCCGTTTCTCTCAAAATATTGTCCCTCCACCTTCTGCTCTGTAACGGTTCTGTGACCGTCCTCGTCAAACTGAGTTCCGGTGACGGTAATATGCACATCTTTTGTCACGTCAGTATTCCTCAATATTCACCGCCTTGGCGGAGAGAATGCCATACTTGATAATGGAGTTGGCAAAGCGCACAAATTTCTCAGCCTTGTCGCTGACATAAAACTGATATTTGTTGCTGCCCAGCGCCGGTGTTTCGTCGTTGAGCATATCCATCCGGGCCAACATTTGCTTTAGCTCAATTGCTGTCTCATAAGCCGGATTTACAAGAGTTACTTTATCGCCCATAATTCTGCCCAGTGTTGAGCGAATCAGCGGATAGTGGGTACAACCGAGAATGAGAGTATCAATGTCGATATCTATCAATTCTGTCAGGTAACGGCGGGCAATTTCATCCGTTACGGGATCCTCCCAAAGTCCTTCTTCCACAAGGGGGACAAAAAGGGGACAGGCTTTACCGTAAATGGTGACATCTTTGTTCAGATTTTTTATGTACTTCGTGTACATCTGGCTTCCGATGGTAGCCTCTGTGGCAATGACACCGATTTTGCCGTTGCGGGTTACTTCTGTGGCTGTTTTAGCTCCCGGCTTTACAACACCGATGATAGGAATGTCAATATCCTGTTCCAAAGAATCCAGAGCGTAGGCACTGGCTGTATTGCAGGCTACCACAATGGTTTTTACCTGAAAGGTACGCAGAAAGCGTACAATCTGTTCTGAGTATCTTGTGACGGTCTCCTGGGATTTACTGCCGTAAGGGACACGGGCGGTATCTCCGAAGTATATAATTTTCTCGTTGGGAATCTGACGCATGATTTCCCGGGCAACGGTCAGGCCGCCCACACCGGAATCAAAGACACCGATGGGTGCGTCCTTATGCATCAGTTTGCGGTTGATTTGTCCCATGAAAGAGCCTCCCAAAATGCATTCAGCTCGGTGAGCAGACGGCTGCGGAATCGGATGTTGTCCCGGTCGGTTCCCAATAATTCCAGATAAAGATTGTCATCGAAGCTCCAGTCTCTGTCTGAAGCGTATTCCGTTCCATCTTCCCTGCAGATAATCCGGACCGTGTCCGGAGTCAGGGTAAGATCCGGATAGAGCAATCCCCACCAGCCAAGTACTGCGCACAATGCAGCTGTAATGCGTATTTTGAATTTTCCTTTTCTCATGCAATAACCTCTCTTTCTTCAGATAGATTATTGCCTAAGATTTATTACTTATACAAATTTACTTTTTGCCGTTTTCCCTGTCAAGACGAATCTGGCACATAATCGCTTTTTCCTGATTATCTATATGTGTTCTGGCTGCATCGGCAGCAGTTTTTTTATCTTTACATACAATGCTTTGGTAGATAATTCTATGCTCATCTATCAGATTTTGATGCTGACTGGAATCTTTTATGTATTCAAAACGATAACGATACATCTGCTCCGACAGATTATTTACAAGCTGGATTAGTCTTTGGTTGCCGGTTGCGCGGACAATGATATCATGAAGTGCTACATCCGCCTGGGCGATTTTTTTGGCATCCTTTGTTTTTACTGCGGTTTCAAAGGCATCACAGGCAAGCCGCAAATTTTCCAGTTCCTCATCTGTGATACGGTCACAGGCAAGTTCTGCGCAGAGAGCGTCCAATGCTCTGCGAACCTCCAGTACATCCTTCATGCTCTTTTCTGTAATCTGAGCCACCTCTGCTCCCCGGCGGGGAATCATGGTCACAAGTCCTTCCAGTTCCAGCTTGCGGATGGCTTCCCGGATGGGAGTACGGCTGACACCGAGTCTGTCGGCCAGGTGAATTTCCATGAGCCGCTCTCCGGGCTTCAGTTCGCCGGTGAGGATTGCCTGGCGCAGTGTGTTGAAAACAACATCCCGTAACGGTAAAAATTCATCCATATTTGACTGTAAAAAGTCCTGCATAGTGTATCACCTTTCTTTTAGACAAAAGTGGTCATGAAGAGCTGCTTTGCCACGCCGTCGTCCTTCAACTGTTCGAAAGCCGCCTCTGCTGTTGCTTTGTTCAGAAAGATACCAAATACCGTAGGTCCGCTGCCGCTCATGAGACTGCCTGCCGCACCTAGTTCAAGCATTCTTTCCTTGATTGTGTCTATGATGGGATAGGCAGGGATTGTCACAGACTCCAGCACATTTTCCATACGGTCCAGAATGCCCTGAAGGCTGCCGTTTCCGATAGCCGTTACAATGCCATCGATATCCGGGTGTGACAAAATACCGGTAGCATCCAGATGCTCGTACACATATTTTGTGGATACATTTATATCCGGCTTTGCCACCAGAACAAAACAGGAAGGAGCGGGAATAAGAGGGGTCAGCTTTTCGCCGATGCCCTCCGCAAGTGCGGTGCCGCCCAGAATGCAGTAGGGGACATCGGCCCCGATTGCTACGGAAATCCGCATCAGCTCCGATGTTGGAATTTCCAGTCCGAAGAGCAGATTCATGCCCTTCATGGCAGCGGCCGCATCCGTGCTGCCTCCGGCCATACCGGCAGCGATGGGAATGTTCTTTTGAAGGTGGATTTTCACGCCTTCTTTAATATGATAGGTTTCCCGCATTAGGCGGGCAGCCTTATAAATCAGATTGTTTTCATCGGTGGGCAGTTCGCCGGAATCTGTAGTCACGGTGATACCGTCCTCCGCTTTTTCCAGAGTCAGTTCATCATATATTCCCACAGTCTGCATCACCATTTTTACCTGATGATACCCGTTGGGCAGCTTTTTTACAACATCCAGACCAAGGTTGATTTTGGCGTAAGCCTTTAATTGAAACGAATCCATGAAACTGTCATGCCTTTCTAAAACTGTATTTGAATTATGGAACTGTGTCGAAAGCTTGTATTTTGTATACAAGGATTGTATTTAATTATATACAATTTGCGTGGGTTCGTCAACAAATACAAGACATGAAAAAGCCGGCTCAAACGAGTCGGCTTTTGAAGACATGTTTTGGAAAGTTTACTTTAAAGGTTTTGCACCGGCTTTTTCCTGGGCAGCCTCAAGAGCACGTCTGAAACGCCCCTTTTTCTTGACGGGCTGTACATCTGCCTTGCCGTGTAAGCCCTTTACGTCAAGAACATAGATGCCGCTGACAACGGCCTTTACTTCCTTTTTAACAGGAACGGAATCAAAGATTTTGTCATCACAGATGAGGGACATAATCTGGGGACCGATTTTTGCCTTGATGATAGGCAGTTTGGAACCCCGCATTGCCTTGGGAGTCTGGTCGATAACCATTTGGGGAAGTCCCGAATCCCGGAGTTTCATTCTCTTTTTGTCAATCACCAGCATAGAGATGGTCTGCTTGTTTGCATCCAGCATTTCCTGCTGTTCAGCCTGTTTTTTCTGTGCTTTTTTTCCGAGAAAATATAATGCCGCGATGATTGCGATAAGCACTACCGCAACAACGATTAATACAATCATCCAAGTTTTCATAAATTCTAAGCCTCCTGCAAATTTCTCACTAGTACATTCTAGCACAACTACCTGCAGATAGGCAACAAAACATTTGCAGTATTTTTGCAGATTTTTTTTGAAAATTGTGTTATGCTATTAGCTATCGAAGAATGGGGGATTTGGTATATGGACAATATAGCAGCCGTTTGGGAGGTCATATCATTTGTTTTGGGAGCCATGCTCTTTTTTAATATGATTTTTGCCATTGTCATCGTTTTTTTTGAAAGGCGTGATCCGAAAAGTGTGTGGGCCTGGCTTTTGGTACTGTTTTTCCTGCCGGGTATCGGTTTCATTTTTTATCTGTTTCTCGGCGAGGATATGCATAAGCGGAAGATGTTCCGGGCAAAAGAGATTGAGGATAATCTGCATGAAATTATCAAAGATCAGGAGCTTATGCTGAAAAAAAGATTGGGAAATAAGAGGGATGAGGATATTGCCGGATATACAGATTTGGCGATGTACAATATGGAAACAGCGGATGCCATCCTTTTCGGAGAGAATGATATTGATATTTTCACAGACGGGAACCGGAAGTTTGATGCTTTGATAGCTGATCTGGAGAAAGCGGAACATTTTATTCATCTCCAATACTATATCATCCGTAACGATGTGCTTTTCCGGCGTATTGTTGAGGTGTTGAAAAGAAAGGCGGCGGAAGGAGTAACGGTCAGGGTACTGTTTGACGGAATGGGCTGCCGGAGCGTAAAGAAGAGTTACTGGAAACAGCTGGAGGCAGCCGGAATTCAGACTGCGGAATTCTTTCCGGCTCTTCTCGGCAGACTTCAGCTTCGTATCAATTACAGAAATCACAGGAAGATTGTAGTGATAGACAATAAAGTGGCTTATGTCGGGGGATTTAACATCGGCAAGGAATATATTGATCTGGATGAAAAATTCGGTCATTGGCGGGATACTCATCTCCGTATTGTCGGTGCAGGAGTGCTGGGATTACAGCTTCGATTTATTCTTGACTGGAATTATGCGGCCAAGGAGAATCCGGTTTCGGATGAGAGCATGTTTATTGAACCGCCTGCGGGGGACAGAGACCATTGCGAATTGCAGATTATCAGCAGTGGCCCCGATAATTCTCTGGAACAGATCAGGGATAATTATATTCGTCTGATTACGAAAGCAAAGAAGCGAATTTGTATTCAAACCCCTTATTTTATTCCGGATGAGGCTGTTTTGAACGTGTTGTTGATTGCAGTGCGCTCCGGTATAGAAGTCAATCTGATGATTCCCTGCAAACCGGATCATCCCTTTGTCTATTGGGCAACCTATTCATATATGGGACAGCTTTTGAAGGCAGGAGCAAATTGTTATACTTATGACAACGGATTTTTGCACAGCAAGGGAATTATCGTGGACGGAGAGATATTCTGCTACGGTACCGCCAATATGGATATCCGGAGCTTTGCCTTAAACTTTGAGGTAAATGCTGTGGTGTACAGTAAAAAGAAGGCTATGGAGATGGAACAGCTGTTTCGGGAGGATTTGAAATATTGCACACAGATTACCAGGGACAGTTATGCGTCCAGAAGTTTAAAAATCCGGTTTAAAGAGCAGGTATGCAGATTGATGTCACCGCTGTTGTAATTGCAAAATAGAATTGGTTATGGTATAAAGAAAGAATGAAAATGAAAAAGAAGTGAGGAGATTATGAAAAGAAAGCTTTGGAGCTGGACTGCTGTATTGGTGGCAGTTGCCTGTTTGACCGGCTGTGGCAACGACAAAGATGCGTCTGCTGACAGAGTAAAGGCGGAAAGAGAAATACCGCTGAACCGATTGAGGGTGGAAAAGTTTGTTACGCTGGGAGATTACAGTAACCTTATGGTGGCTGTGGACCCCATAAAGGTGGACGAAGAGGAACTGAACACACTTTTGAATAATGTGTATCTGAGCAGTGTGGATACAGAACAGTTTGGAATTACAGATCGTACCGTTGCCGTGGGAGATACGGTAATTATTGACTATGAAGGGAAAAAGGATGGTATTGCTTTTGAGGGAGGTACCGCTCTGGGAGCAAATCTTACCATCGGCAGCGGACAGTTTATCGACGGCTTTGAGGACGGGCTTGTAGGTGTCATGCCCGGAGAGACGGTGGACTTGGATTTGACCTTTCCGGAAAGCTACGGAAACGCTGACCTTGCGGGACAGCAGGTGGTTTTTACCGTGACGGTGCACTATATTCTGCCAACTGAGATTGCCCCGGAGGACATGGAGGATGACGTGGTAGCTTCCATGGGTATTGAAAATGTGAGCACTGTGGAAGAGCTGAGACAGTATGTTTATGATTATCTCTACTCAAATGCGGAGACCAACTATACCTATAATTTAAAGAACGGTATCATGGATGCCTTGATGGAACAGTGTATGTTTGGAGAACTTCCGGAGAAGCTTGTGGATTCTTATCGGGCAATGATCAGAGAGAGCATTGAGAGCAATGCGGCAGCATACGAAGTTGATGCGGAAACCTATGCATATTATTTCTTCGGCATGACCAGCGATGAGGTGGTTGAGACTTATGCGGAGGAGACATTGAGACAGGATATGGTTCTTCAGGCGATAGCAAATGCGGAAGGCTTAAGAATCAGTGATGAAAAGCTGCAGGAAAAGCTGTTGGAGTATGCACAGGAAGCCGGATATGGCACAGTAGAGGAGTATATGGGTAATAACTCTCCGGAGGATTACCGTAATTACTTTATGAATGAAACGGTGATGGAGTACCTGAACGAAAAGGCAACTATTACCGAAAATCAATAAAAAGGAGAACTAAGGGTATGGAATTAACAGACATCAGGGAGCTTTACCGCAACCGTGAGAATTACATCGGCAAGGAGGTAACCGTAGGCGGCTGGGTGCGCAGCAACAGGGATTCCAAGAATTTTGGCTTTTTGGTAATCAATGACGGAACTTTTTTTGAAGCTCTGCAGGTAGTGTACGGTGAGAAGCTGGAGAATTTCCAGGAATTATGCAAAATTAATGTGGGTGCGGCACTGATTGTAAAGGGTACCATTGTTGCAACGCCGGACGCCAAGCAGCCTTTTGAGATGCAGGCAGAGGAGGTGGTTGTGGAAGGAGCCTCTTCGGCTGATTATCCGTTACAGAAGAAGCGGCACAGTTTTGAGTATCTGCGAACAATTTCCCACCTTCGCCCCAGAACCAATACATTTCAGGCTGTGTTCCGCGTACGGTCTCTGATTGCATATGCAATTCACAGCTTTTTTATGGAGCGGGGATTTGTATATGTGCACACACCTCTGATTACGGGCAGTGATTGCGAAGGCGCGGGAGAGATGTTCCAGGTGACTACCATGGATTTGGAGAATGTGCCTCGCACTCCGGAAGGAAAAATTGATTACAGTCAGGATTTCTTCGGAAAGCCTACCAATCTTACCGTCAGTGGCCAGCTAAACGGCGAAACCTTTGCAATGGCATTTAAGAATATTTATACCTTCGGACCTACCTTCCGTGCCGAAAATTCCAATACCACCCGGCATGCTGCAGAGTTCTGGATGATTGAGCCGGAGATGGCTTTTGCGGATTTGAAGGATGATATGCTGTTGGCAGAGAGCATGTTAAAATATGTCATTCGCTATGTGCTGGAGAATGCACCGGAGGAGATGGCTTTCTTTAATCAGTTTGTGGATAAGGGGCTGATTGAAAGGCTGGAGCATGTGGCCAATTCCGATTTTGGACATGTTACCTATACGGAGGCAATTGAAATTCTTGAGAAGCATAATGATGCCTTTGATTACAAGGTATTTTGGGGCTGCGATTTACAGACGGAGCATGAGAGATATCTGACTGAGGAAGTGTTCAAACGTCCTGTGTTTGTAACAGATTATCCCAAGGAGATTAAAGCCTTCTATATGAAGCTGAATGAGGATGGTAAGACCGTTGCAGCCATGGATTGTCTGGTACCCGGCATCGGAGAGATTATCGGCGGCAGCCAGCGAGAAGATAAACTGGAGATTCTGGAGAGCAGAATGGATGAGCTTGGCATGAAGAAGGAAGACTATGAGTTCTATCTGGATTTGAGAAGATATGGCTCTGTGCGTCATGCAGGGTTCGGACTGGGCTTTGAGAGATGTGTTATGTATCTTACCGGTATGGGCAATATTCGTGATGTGATTCCCTTCCCCAGAACCGTGAACAACTGTGAACTGTAAAAATTGTCATTTTACTGCTGAACTGAAAAATTAATATTTTAGGAGATGAAAAGCATACCGAAATGTGGTATGCTTTTTCCATGAATAATGACAACAGAAAAAAAATCTTAAAAATTGTAAATTGCATATTGATTGTCGGATTGACGGCAGGAGCTGTATCCTCAGCTGTTCCGGAAGCCATGGTTGCGGAAGCTACTACTATCAGTGAGGTCCAGGAAAATATTAACAAGCATCAGAATGAATTGAACAACTGGAACAACCAGATTGCGGATTTGGAGGATGAACAGGATCTGATTGAAGAACAGATTGCTGATTTGAACGCGGAAATTGTAAACACTATGGCAAGCATCGGTTTGCTGGAGGACGAGATCTCCCAAAAGGAGAATGAAATCGGAGAGAAGCAGATACAGATTGAGCAGACGCAGGCGGAATACGAAGCGGCAGTGGAACGGGAGGAAACGCAGCGTCAAAATATGATGGATTGCACTCGCATGATGTATGAGAACAACAATATCTCATATATCACAGCCATACTGGAAGGAAAAGGACTGGCGGATATTCTCAATCAGATGGACTACATTGAGAGAGTGTACGAGTACAGCATGGGCAGACTGGACGAGTTTGCGGAGACAAAGAATCAGGTTCATGATTTGTGGGATCGCCTGGAAGAGGAAAAAGCCGGATTGGATCGGGATAAGGCCAACTTGGAAGCAGACAGGACAACCATGGAGAGCTTGAAGGCTGATTTGGACATAAAGCTGGCAAAGAAGAAGAAGGAATCTGCAAATTTTGAGGCAGAAATCAAACGGGCGCAACAGGAAGCTGCTGTGGCGAAGAAGCTTCTGCAGCAGGATCAGGCAAAGTTGAAGCAACTGCAGCAGGCTCAGAATGCTGCCAACATGGCTATTCAGACAACCAATTATACGGCTACCATCGACAATGCCCAGGGCAGTGAACTTGGGAAAACGATTGCCAAATATGCCTGCCAGTTTATCGGAAACCCTTATGTTATGGGAGGTACAAGTCTCACCAACGGAGCTGATTGCTCAGGATTTATCTATAAAATCTATCAGGATTTCGGGTACAGTATTCCCAGGACCTCCTATTTACAGAGGAGTGCGGGAACCGAAGTGTCCTATGAGAATGCGCAGCCCGGAGATATCATCTGCTATGACGGGCATGTGGGTATGTATATCGGTGGAGGGTTGATTGTACATGCAAGTAGTGCCAAGACGGGAATTAAGGTCAGCCGAGCCCAGTATCGAACCATTTTATCAGTCAGGAGAATTATTTAGTATGCTTAGAATCGGATGTCATCTGTCATCCTCCAAGGGATTTCTTGCTATGGCAAAAACGGCAGAGTCCATCGGAGCCACCACATTTCAGTTTTTTACCAGAAACCCCCGGGGCGGAGCGGTAAAAGAGTGGCTGCCGGAAGATGTGGCAGCAATGTTGGAATACTTTGAGAAGGCGGGTATTGCAAAGCCTCTGGCTCATGCGCCCTATACCTTAAATGCATGTGCAAAGGAGGAGCGTACCCGGGAGTTTGCTTTGGAAACCTTTGCTGACGACTTAAAACGCCTGGAGATGATTCCCGGTGTTATGTATAACTTTCATCCCGGAAGCCATGTTGGACAGGGGGCGGAGGAAGGCATTAGACTGATTGCCGATACACTGAACAAAACACTTTGGCAGGAAATGCACACCACGGTACTTTTGGAAACCATGGCCGGTAAAGGAAGCGAAGTGGGCCGCAGCTTTGAGGAGTTGCGTGCAATTCTGGACCGGGTTGAATTGTCGGATAAGATGGGTGTCTGTCTGGATACCTGTCATGTGTGGGACGGTGGATATGACATAGTAGAGCATCTTGACGATGTGCTTGGTGAATTTGACCGTATAATCGGCCTGGAACGTCTGCATGCCGTTCACCTCAATGATTCCATGAATCCGTGCGGAGCTCATAAGGACAGACATGAGAAAATCGGGCAGGGACATATCGGAACAGAGGCATTTCGGAAAATTGTGACACATCCGATGTTGAAAAATTTACCTTTTTATCTGGAGACACCCAACGAAACGGATGGATATCGGGCAGAGATTGCTTTGCTGCGGGGGATGGAGGAATAGTGATGAAAATAATCATTGCCGGAGACGGCAAAATGGGAGCGACTCTGACACGACAGCTGTCTGCGGAGGGAAATGACCTGACTCTGATAGATTCCAATCCTAAGGTTTTGGAATCCAGTGAGGAGCGGTATGATGTTATGGTGGTACAGGGTAACTGTGCTTCCATGGAAGTACTGCTTCAGGCAGGTGTAAAGGAAGCGGATTTGCTGATTGCCGTGGCAGGAGCAGATGAAATCAATCTGTTGTGCTGTATGACGGCACACGGTTTGAATGAAAGGATACATACCATAGCCCGTGTGCGTAATCCTGAGTACACGGATCAGATTTATGAAATGAGCGGAATGTTTGCTCTCTCCATGGCAGTCAATCCCGAGAAACAGGCAGCGGCAGAAATCGCAAGACTGTTGCGTTACCCCGGCTTTCTGAAGAGAGATACCTTTGCCAAAGGAAGAGTGGAAATTGTAGAGCTGCGGATTGATGAGCACAGTAAGCTGTGCAATGTGGCTTTGAACGATATGAACGGAATCGTAAAATGCAAGATTCTGGTGTGTGCGGTTTTGAGAAACGGAAGGGCAATTACACCGGACGGCAATTTTGTTTTGCGGGAAGGAGACAGAATTTTTGTAACTGCCTCTGCGGATACCCTGACAATTTTGCTGAAAAATCTTGGCATTATTACCCATAAGGTAAAGCGTGTTATTTTGTGTGGCGGGGGCCGTGTCAGCTATTATCTGGCAAAACAGCTTCAGAGCGGCGGAATTAATGTGCAGATTATCGAGAGAGATTTGGACAGATGTAATCACCTTGCAGCCATACTGCCCAACATCTGTATTATCCATGGAGATGCCAGCAGTCAGTTTTTGTTGGAGAGTGAAGGTATTTCCGACTGTGATGCTCTTGTGACGTTGACAGGGCTGGACGAACTGAATATGATTATTTCCTTATACGGCAACAGCTGTGGAGTGCCGCAGGTTATCACCAAGCTGGGCCGTATGGACAATGCCAATATTCTGGGTAAGCTAACTTTAGGCAGCGTCATCAGCCCCAAGGAGCTTTGCTGTAATACCATTGTGCGTTATGTCCGGGCCATGAAAAACCAGACCGGAGCTGCCCTGACGGTACATACTATTGCGGACGGGCAGGCTGAAGCCATGGAGTTTTCGGTAGATGAAAGCACGATGCACTGCGGTGAGCCGTTGAAGAATCTGAGATTAAAAAAAGGTGTTCTTGTTGTCTGCATCACAAAAGGTGCCAAGCAGGAAATCCCCAACGGTGATTCCTACTTCAATCACGGAGATACCCTGATTATCGTAACCAACGGTGAAAAGGGAATCTATCAGTTGAATGATATTTTTGAGTAATTTGTGAGGTATGCCATGAACTATAAAATGATGGGAAGATTCATCGGCAAGATACTGATGGTGGAAGGTGTATTCATGATACCTGCTCTGCTGATCAGCCTGTGGGAGAGAGAGTTTGGAGCTGCTAAAGCATTTTTATGGAGCATAGCCGTTATTTTTGCGGTTTCTCTGGTGCTTGTTGCTTTATGCAGAGGAACCAAAAATAAGTTTTATGCCAAGGATGGTTTGGCGTGCGTGGGAATCAGCTGGATTGTCATGAGTCTTTTGGGCTGCCTTCCTTTTTATATTTCGGGAGCAATTCCGGGTTTTGTGGATGCTTTTTTTGAAATTGTTTCAGGCTTTACGACAACAGGAGCATCTATATTGCCGGCGGTGGAAGGACTTCCCAAGGGAATTCTTTATTGGAGAAGCTTCAGCCATTGGCTGGGCGGTATGGGAGTTTTGGTATTTCTTCTGGCGATTTCTTCGGTAGGGGGAAGTGATAATGGTTTTACAATGCATTTGCTTCGGGCGGAGAGCCCGGGTCCAAATGTGGGAAAGCTTGTGCCGAAGATGAAAAAGACAGCAGAGATTTTGTATATTCTATATGTCGTGCTGACCATACTGAATGTGGTTTTCCTTTTGGCAGGACATATGTCTCTGTTCGAAGCGGTGTGTACTGCCTTCGGCACAGCGGGAACCGGCGGCTTTGGCGTGAAAAATGACAGCATTGCAGGCTATAGTCACTATATTCAAAACGTGTGTACCGTGTTTATGATTTTGTTCGGGGTGAATTTCAGCTGTTATTATATGTTACTGATAAAGCAGTTTAAAAATGTATTCCGGGATGAGGAACTAAGGCTGTACCTTGGAGTGATGGCAGGCAGTATTTTACTGATTACGCTCAATCTGAAGGGGTATTATGCTACACTGGGAGAGACTGTGCGGCATGCGGCATTTCAGGTTTCTTCCATTATGACAACTACCGGCTTTGCCACAGTGGACTTTGATTTTTGGCCGGGCTTTTCAAAAGCGATTTTATTGAGCCTGATGGTCATCGGAGCCAGTGCCGGAAGCACGGGAGGCGGCTTTAAATGCGGCAGACTTCTGCTGGTGTTGAAAAGTCTGCAGAGGAGTGTGCATCAGGTTGTACATCCCCAAAAAGTGCAGGCGGTCCGGGTAAACGGAACGCCGGTAGATGAAAAAATATTGAAGAATACAAACGCTTATTTGGCAGCGTACGTCATCATAATAGGCGTGAGTTTTCTTTTGATTTCCGTGGACGGTTTTTCCATAACGACGAACTTCTCGGCAGTTTTGGCCTGCTTCAATAATATCGGACCGGGATTTGAGATGGTGGGGCCTGCCTGCAATTTTGCAGCTTACAGTACTTTCTCAAAGCTGGTACTGATTATGGATATGCTCGCGGGAAGATTGGAAATTTTCCCTATATTGATTTTGTTCTCCAGAACTACATGGCGGCATCGATAATTTGGGGACGCTAAAAGAAGCGTCCCTAAGAAGGGAGAGGAATATGAGAGAAGCAACAGAAAAAAAGAATTTGTATCGTGTGATTGAGGCAGTTGTACTGGTGGCTGTCTTGATATTGTTTTCCTGCTTCTTTGATTATCGGTATGCCATGAATGATGATGTACTTATCGGTGCGATTGTTTCCGGTACCTATTCAGGTGTTCCGGACATGCATAACATTCAGCTTATGTTGCCGCTGAATGTTTTTTTAACTTTACTTTATCGAATTACCGGCACTGTACCCTGGTTTGGATTATTTCTGGTTTTCAGTCAGTTTTATTCATTATATACAATACTAAACTGCCTTTTGGGAAAGGCGAAACCGACTGAGAAGAGAGATTGGGTTTTGCTTGTTGCGACTAATTTGTTATTTGTCGGAATTATGTTATATGAACTGATTATTGTCCAATATTCCTATACGGCGGCTCTTCTGGTGACTTCTGCAACCATACGGCTGTATTGCGAGGATTCGGATTTCTTTTCCAAAAAGGGTGTACTATGTTATCTGGGAATTTTGGGGCAGTATATCGTTGCTTTTTGCCTGCGAACGGAAATTTTTCTGTTCCTCCTGCCCTTTTCTCTGCTGCTCACGGTAATTCGTTATTACCGGGAAAACGGCTTTAGACTTGTTAGCCGGAAATTGGGACAATGGGGAATAATTTGGGGAAGTCTATTGGCCTGTGTGCTGATGCTTTATGGGATAGAATATGTTGGATATTCTGATGCCGGATGGAGTGAGTACAGGAAGGTGTTTGAGTACCGCACGCAGCTTTACGATTTTCTGACGCTTCCGGATTATGCGGAAAATAAAGATTTCTACGTTTCTACCGGAATTTCGGAAGCACAATACATTCTTTTGGATAATTATAATTTCTCATTGGACGATGATATTACAAGTGATACATTGCGCAGTGTGGTTGAGTATGCGGATGAAAAGAGAATATCGGAACACAAGGGTTTAGAGCGCCTCTATTATCGTATGTTTACACTACCTCTGAAGGAGGGAATCTGGTCCTATTGTCATAGGGTTTTGTTTGATCCTATTGTAGCGGGGGATGATTATCCCTGGAATTTTGTATGTGCCGCTTTGTATGCCGTATTGCTTCTACTGACCTGTTTTTCCGGGCGGATACAAAACATTGTCTACATGTTTTTGATGTTTTCCGTGCGCTCGGTACTTTGGATGTATATTATCCTAAAACAGCGGACACCCAACAGAGTGACGCATTCTCTGTTTGTGATTGAGATAGTTTGTCTTCTTGTGCTGGTGTTTGAAGAATTGAGCTGGCTGAAGGAGAACGGAAAGCCAAAGAGGCTGAACCCGCTATATGCGGGTATTTCGGTGCTTTTCCTTGCGGGAGCAGTTACTGTGGCGTTCACCTCCTGGGGAAGCTTTCGAACCGAATATCAGAATACGGTGGCTTTCAATGAGGAGTGGGAAGAACTGCTGGCGTATTATAGGGAGAGGAAAGATAATTTTTACTTTATGGATGTATACTCTACGGTGAATTACTCGGAAGCTATTTTTACGGATAACGGGGAAGGAACGGAAAACTATGATATCTGTGGCGGTTGGCTGGCAAAGAGTCCTCTCTGCGGGGAGAAATATGCGCAGTTTGGTTTTACCTCCATACAGGAGGCACTGCTTGAAAAGGACAATGTTTACTTTGTGGCAGAGCAGGGAGCCGATTTGGAGTGGCTGTCAGAGCTATATGCGGAAAAAGGTGTTTGCGTTGACTTGGAATGTCAGGACAGTGTCGCGGGACAATTTGATGTATATAAGATAAATGTGAGATAAGAAGCAGATAAGTATATTGATTTGGTGCGCATGTGAATAAGGATGAAGGAAAGAGAGGAAGTATAGAGATGTTATTTGTACAATACCCAAAATGTACTACCTGTAAGAAGGCAGAGGCATGGCTGAAAGAAAATAAGATTGATTATGAGAGCCGCCATATCAAGGACAATCATCCTACAGCGGAGGAACTGAAAATCTGGATTGCACGGAGCGGTCTGCCTGTGAGAAAGTTCTTTAATACCAGCGGACTGTTGTATAAAGAAATGCAGTTGAAGGATAAGCTGGGCAGTATGAGCGATGAAGAAATGATTAATCTTCTTGCATCCGACGGTATGTTGGTAAAACGCCCATTGCTGATTGGAGAAAATAATGTATGTGTCGGCTTTAAAGAGTCTGAATGGGAAAAGACAGTTGGGGACGTTTTATGAAGAGAAATAAGATGGTGGCGGTATGCGCGATTGTACTGGGTGGCATGTTGATTTTCCAGGGATGCGGAAAGGCAGAATCTACTGCCGATGCAGCTGCAAAGTCGAATACAGAACTTGCGGATTCAATAGAATCCAAGGAAACAACGGAATCGGAGGAAGCAACAGAATCATCCGATGTGAAAGAAACGACGGAGACAGCGAAGGCAACCGAGGTTTCCGAACCTGATGAAAATACTTCGGAAGAAAAGAACACAGAGTCGCAAAGAAAGCCGGATTCTTCCAAGACGGATTTGGCAACACCTGCATCAGCAGGAGCGCTGCGTGTGGAAGGAACTCAGCTGGTAGACTGTAACGGCAATGCCGTGCAACTAAAGGGACTCAGCACTCACGGGCTTGCCTGGTTTCCCGAGTATATCAACGAGGATTGCTTTCGGCAATTTCGGGAAGAATGGAATGTGAATGTGATTCGTCTTGCCATGTATACTGCGGAGGGCGGCGGATATTGTACAGACGGTAACCGGGAGAATTTGAAGACACTGGTCAGGAACGGTGTGGAGTACGCCACAAAGCAGGATATGTACGTCATTATTGACTGGCATACCCTGTCGGACAATAATCCCAACAATTATATTGAAGAAGCAAAGGCGTTTTTTGCTGAAATGTCCGAGGAATATCAGGACTATAACAATGTAATTTATGAAATCTGCAATGAGCCAAACGGCGGGACAAGCTGGAATGACATCAAATCCTATGCCCTTCAAGTGATTGAAACCATACGTGCCAATGATGATGACGGAATCATTCTGGTGGGAACCCCCAACTGGTCTCAGTATGTAGACCAGGCGGCAGCAGACCCCATTACCGGATATGACAATATCATGTATACCCTGCATTTTTACGCTGCCACCCATACCGATTGGCTGAGGGACAGCATGAAGTCTGCCATTGCTGCCGGATTGCCGATTTTTGTATCTGAGTACGGTATTTGCGATGCCAGCGGAAACGGTGCAATAGACGAGTATCAGGCGGAGCAATGGATAAAAACCATGGATGATTGCGGTGTCAGTTATGTGGCATGGAATATTTCCAACAAAAATGAGACCTCCGCAATATTTAGCAGCAGCTGCAAGAAGGTGTCCGGATTTTCGGAGAGCGATTTAAGCGCTTCCGGCAAATGGCTTTTTCGTATGCTCACAGGGGAAGAGGATGTGACACTTGCCGGATACGATGAAAAGTCGCAAAGCAGTGCTGCCTCCGGCAACGAGAGAAAGCAGGATAGCAACACGGTTTCCGAAAGCGGACAAAAGACGGAAAACAAATATGCGGATGATTCAAAAGTTGTATTGAACAGTGGCTCCCTTTCTGTGACGACACAGGTAAAGAATAGCTGGGAGTCGGAGGGAAAGACTTTTTATCAATATGAATTGACAATAGAAAACACCTCCGGCGTTAATTGCGATAAATGGGAAATTGATTTGCTCTTTAACGGAGATATCGCGTTTTCTGACGGATGGAACGGAGATTACAGCGTGGACGGTAATGCTCTGCATATTACCTGCAAGGACTATAACGGCAGTATCGCTGCAGGAGAGAGAATCGGGGATATAGGGTTTATTGTCAGCGGAGAACAGGATTTGGGTGTTGTGGAATAATTAGAATATGAAAAAGTGGGATGATTTCAAATTGATATGCCCTAAAATGATTTTTATAATATAGTTAAGACCTGCAGGAATATATTGAAAAGGAGACAAACTATGCAAGACACAGGAAAATACTATGTTATAAATCATTTGGTGATGTTTACGGGATTATCTGACCGAACCATCCGCAATTATATTGCGTCCGGTATACTTCAAGGCGAGAAAATCAACGGATTATGGCATTTTACACCGGAACAGGTCGAGGAGTTTGTACGTCATCCCGCAGTCCGTCCCAGCATTTTGGCTAAGAACAACGGATTGGTGTACGATTTTCTTCTTGATACGAAAAAAACAGGACAGGAAATGTGCGTCATACTTGATACGCCGTGTGCAGATAAAAAAACAGTTGCAGAATGTTTTTGCTATAGCATCAATAGTGGAGGATATCATAATATTCAATTTTCGTTTGATGGTGTTATGGAAACATCGAGAGTAATTCTAAAAGCGATGCTGCTGAAGTGCTGCGGCTTGTGAATGAATATAACTCAAAATACCCTACAAAATTATAAAATAATTAACTTAGCGATTACGGAAGCGGATGGCCGATGAAGAAAGGAAACTTATGGGGTGCTATGATGATTATTGTGAAAGTGCTTATAAGTATGGAATGCCAGCCACAGACGGATAGAAACCGGTGTACGGGTAATTGAATAGGGGAAGGACGGAGCACTCTCAGGTGGAAACCCGGGAGTGCTTTTGCTTAATTAAAAAATGTCGCACAAAATAATTACTCCTTTTCGGAATTACACATTCGTTGAATAAGGACATATGAACATACATTGAAATAGATATGGAATTATTCATATTGTGATTACATATCAGTCAGGCAACATAAAAGTTGTCGGTATGTGAATTATTTAAGTATATAGTGAGTGCCTTTATATCAGTCACAATTTTCGAGAGATGCTTTATCTAATCATATGATAAAGAAGGTCGGTTACGGTTACAAATCAGGGGAAGCAGAATACAACCGTAGAGAAGAGAGTTTGGTTACGGTTACATATCAGAGAAGGTGAAACACAACCGCAGAGAAGAGTGTTTGGCTACGGTTACAAATTAGAGAAAGTGAAATACAACCGTAGAGGAGAGTGTTTGGTTACGGTTACAAATTAGAGAAAGTGAAATACAACCGTAGAGAAGAGTGTTTGGTTACGGTTACAGATTAGAGAAAGTGAAATACAACCGTAGAGAAGAAGGTTTTATTACGGTTACGTGTCAGGAAAGGAAGCATGCAACCGTAAAAATGAAATGGGCTGTGCTTAGTCAGGAACAGGTAATGTTAATTTTCAAAAATAATTGTACACATAGTATTTTTTCTAGAAAATATACGCAAATTCGGTTACCGAAAATATTGAAATATTACCGAATGTGTTGTATTATGATGACGTCGAATTCGACATGATACATTTGAATTTATGGAGGTGCGCTATGTTTATGGAGGAACGCCACAGCGAAATTATTGAAATGCTTCAGGCAAACGGCAAGATTACAACTGCAGAGATTACGAAAAAGTATGGGATATCAGACGAGTCGGCACGCAGAGATTTGCGGTTGTTAGAGAGACAAGGGGTGTGTAAGAGGACTCACGGAGGGGCAATTGCTGCAAGTCAAGTCAGTGTAAGACCTCCTGTAAATCGCAACTTTGAGAAAATGCCGGTCTATGATAATTATAGAGAAATATCGAGAATTGCAGCCGGTATGATTCATGAGAACGACACAATATATCTTACAGGAGGCTCCTTTGGATATATCATGCTCTCCTATTTGCCCAGGGATATTTATTACACGGTAGTGGTAAATTCAGTCGACATTGGTAAGGAGCTGAGAAGCTTTGACAATATGGATGTCTATCTTGTGGGTGGTAAGATGCGTCAGAGCGGGTCGGTGGTAGATAGTTTTGCCAACGATTTTGTCAGTCGTCTTCATTTTGATCTTTGCTTTATTACCGGTGCGGGTTTGACCGCTGATTTTGGTTTATCAAATGGTACAGATGAAACAGCAGCATTTCAGAGGACGGTTATCCGGAACAGCCGTAAAAAATGTTTGTTGCTTCCCGGCGCAAAAATCGGAGTGGATTCCTTTGTGAAGGTATGTGATGTTGTAGCTTTTGATTGCCTTGTTACAGATTGGGATTGTGTAGAAGACCAGATTACTGCTATCGGTGAGAAAGGTGTGGAAATCATAGTGGCGGAGGAGCCGAAATGAACCGTGAATTTATGCTTAGAAACTTAATTCTGGATAGGTATACGAGTATTCGACAATTTGCCGGGGAAATTGACATCCCTTATAGCACACTCATGACATTACTTACAAGGGGTGTAGGTGGAGCTTCTTTCGATGTCGTTATTAAGATCTGTAGAAATCTGGAAATTGATCCGGTGGAGCTTTCGCAGGGAAATATTAGCTATTGGGGACGCAAGGTTTAACCGAATGAAGAAAAGCAGAGCACTCTCAGGTGGAAACCCGGGAGTGTTTTTGGTATAATGGGGAGTAGAATTCTGAAAGAAGCAGTTCGCAGGTTGATTATGAATAAATACAATGAAGCATTTGGTGAAATAGGAGCAGATGTAGATAATGAGGGCTCTATCTTGGAATGCCGAAAGAGAGGATTTGAACGATTAGAAAGTATGCCAAACTTCCTAAGCAACTTCATACAGGAAGGAAGTTATGGTGAGATGTGGTCTGTCAGAAAGGTTCTGCGTCGGTTTATCTGGCATGACAGAATCCACGCGAAAGCAATGTGGAGAATGGCAATAAAGACTTTTGAAAAAAATGAGATAGAGAATGTATTCCGCTTTGAATAAAGGTGAGGAGGTCAAAAATGGAATATGTTAAATTGACAGAAGAGAATATCGATTTAGTAGTCTGTAACTATGTCGAATACTATAATACACACGAAGATGGCTGTTGGACTTATGAGAAAGCATAAAAGAATTCATCAAGTGATGACCACCCCGGATGCGGAATGTTTGGTTCAGTACGACAATGGTAAAATGACCGGATTTGTGATGGGATATTACAAAGAGTTTGATGATTTAAAGGCATATTTCCTAGAGGAGATAGTTATTTTTGCAGAGTATCAGAATAAGGAATACGGAACAGCGTTTTTGAAGGAACTGGAAGCGGTTGTGAGACGCAATGGCGTGGAACATATAGAACTGATTAGTGTGAACGACGAACATCATATGCATTTTTATAAGAAGTTGGGATTCTATGCGGCAGGCAATCTGGCGATGATGGGAAAGCATTTCAAAAATGAATGATGTTCAAGAATGTGTCGGGGTGTATATGGTAGCATATATTGCTGAACCATGGAATGAAGTGTATGTTGCGACCATATCTTAGAATTGAAGATTTTTGCGTGGATTTGAGCGTGCATAGAAAAGGATATGGATGCTTTTAAGAGGTGGAATCAGTATTGCAGTAGCGTTCGGAACAGGTCAGGACCAGGGAATTGCTGTGAGAATTGCGATGGCAGTGTTTATATACAGCGTTATTTCTGCATGGTGGTACTGCTGTAAAATGACGGGAAACTACCTTGTCGGTACCATAGCCTTTATTGCAGCAGTTTGCTTTTCCAGTTGGGGGATTGCAGCGGGGCCGAATATGGTAATCAAGGTAATTGCCTATATTGTGGTAATAGCCATTGTGATAGGCGGAGTCATTGCAGATATATGGGGAATCATCCAGGCAATCCGACATCGCTGAGTCTCCCTGACTTTCCGGAACGGTTGGAAAACAAGGTTATATGTGCAACTGAATAGGTAGTGTGTTGGAAAAATAGGGTGTGCGCAGGTACACCTTATTTTTTGAAAAATTTTCTAACCGTTAAGAGATATTTGCCACTATACATATGAAAGCTTTCAAAAGAACATTTCGAAATGGAGAATTTATGACAAAGGAACAGATAGAAAACATTATCCAAGGGAATATGCAAAAGATATATCTATACTGCGTCAAGAGACTTGAGAACACAGCTGTAGCGGAAGATGTAGCATCGGATATTATCCTGGAGTTGCTTCGTTCGTATAGCAGAATTCAAAATGATGAAACTGTATATGGATATATATGGAGCGTTGCCAATAATTTGTGCAAGAATTACTGGAGAAGGAGCGAGAAAGAAACTTATACAGAAATTCCGGATAATTTTGCAGGAGCTTGTTGTTTTTCACCCGAAGAAAGTTATGTCAGAGAAGAAGAGATAATGCTTTTGCGGAGAGAATTATCGTTGCTTCGAGAAAAGTATCGACGGATTTTGATTAGCTATTATATTGGGGGTCAAGCTTGCGAAGAAATTGCGGATAAATACAATCTGTCTGTGTCCAATGTGAAACAGTGCCTCTTTGAAGGAAGAAAAAAGTTGAAAGAAGGAATGGATATGGTTAGAGAATATGGCGAATTAAGTTATGCACCTGAAAAGTTTACTATGAACTTCTGGGGAAATAGTTCAAATGGATATTGGGAGTTGTTCGAAAGAAAACTGCCGGGTAATCTGATTATTGCTGCTTATGATAGTCCAAAGACATTGCAGGAACTTAGCATGGAAATGGGTGTGGGTGTTCCATATCTTGAGGATGAAGTGGCAATTTTGGAAAAGATGGGACTGCTTGTAAGAAAAGGGAAGTCTTATCAGAGCAATATGGTTTTGTACGATGAGCAGTGGAGAAGAACGATATGTAAGCAGGCAACAGAACTACTTCACACTAAAATTGAAGATATAAAGAAATGGGTTGATGAAGGAGTCGGATATCTAGCAGAGACCGATTATTGTTATGAAGCTGCAGACCTTAACACAAAGAAATGGTTTGTGCTTCTGTTGATTATTTGGGAAGCAAGTGTAATATCTGAGCAGCGGATGAAAACAAGATTAACCTTTCCGCTTTTACAAAATGGCAGTAACGGATATGTTATGGGAATACGAGGTGAGTATCATCCGGAAACAGTTGGGATTTATAGTCAATATAATATAAGCAACGGATATATGCGCATTATGAATTTTGTAAAATTGTCAGATAAAGTGTTGAATCCTTTCGAGTATCGGAACGCCGTAGGACAAATGCTTGAGGCGGCCGTGGAAAGAAAACAGGAGCCGGAAGAGGTGGCAGCACTGTCCTTACTTTTGAAGAATGGTTTTGTCAGTGTGAAAGAAGGAAGGCTTAGTCCGGAATTTGCTACGATTTCATATGCAGATTATAAATCTGTAAAGGATAAGTTGTGTGATGGTATCAAACAGATGGCAGAATTGATTGCTAAGCATAGAGATAAGTCAGGGGAAGAACTTCGTAAGAAGACACCAACTGCAATACCAGAAGCAAATGAGGTCGGAGCGATTGTATCTATGTGGAGCATATTGGAAGAAATGGTTGCACTTGCTCTTGAAGATGGCTTTGTGACAAAGGGTAACGGTCAGAATTTGACAGCATTTTATTTCAAGACAGAGAATGAATAGGTAAGGACACTCCCGGTAGAAATCCGGGAGTGTTTTTGGTATAATGAGAGTCAAAGGAGCCGAGAGTCAAAGGAACCTGTCCCCTTGACTTGGTAGTGTCTGGATTTCATAGAATATGAGCAGACCAGGGAAATCCACCCGGTAGCTGTCATTATGTCATATATTGCGTATATCGTAACAACGATACCCATTAAACTGTCTGTCCATGCAAAAATCTTATAACCCGAAGTATCTGGTTTGATTTGTTTGATAATGGCAATCACCAGAAAACATAAACATAGTATAGTTGAAATAACAGCGGCAATTCCCAAAATCAATTCAAAATGGGAGGGATTGATTACTATCTCAACATACCAACAACCCAAAGTTATAGCGAGCAAAACAATTGCTCTTTTCCAAGATTTTGCCATGCTTTTCTCCTTCGTAACTTCAAAGTGAATAAATAGTTTATATTTACAATATGGAATGCCCGGAAGAGATGTAAGGGAAGAGTCAAAGAGAGAGTCAAAGAATATGCATACCCCTCAAGAATCTTTCATACACTGTAAAAAAGATTCTTAAGGGGTATTCTTTTGAAGGATTACATCGAAGAGCGTGCTATCAGCATTGCCAATTATATCATCGACTCCAACGCAACCGTGCGTCAGACCGCCA
>JALEIR010000025.1 GCA_022769665.1 Lachnospiraceae bacterium
AAATAGCTACGATTACCAGCAGTGTCAGAATAATATTGATCAGATTTTTATGTTTCCATTTCGCACTGACTGCCTGAATCAAGGCTCCCAGTGCTGTTGCAGCTGTCAAAGGCAACAGCGGCAGAATCACCAGACCGACTACCGCGTAAGGAAAAAAGAGCACTCCCGGTCTTTTGTACCAGACATAAACCCCCAGTCCGGGCAAAAACACCAGCACGGAAATCGCCAGATTGGTTACATACATCGTTAAAAATCGGCTGATTACGATAGCTGCCTTTTTAACCGGAAGTGACATTTGCAGTTCAAATGCTTTCTTTTGAAAAATCACGCTTCCCGCTTTAAAGAAAGTGAAAAAAAGAATAACCAGACTGATTACTGCCGCGAGCATTGTGGGAATCAGCTCCACCATCCCAACGGTTGTCAGCACATAGGCATACCCTCCAACGTAAAACTGAAAACATAAAATCACAAATGCCATGATAATTCCAAGTCCGTATGCTTTTATCTTTTTCTTTCTGTCTTTTGTAAACCGCATTTCATTGATACCGAACAGATTACAAAGCTGTATACCGGTTAACCACTTAATCTGTCTTACCATTTGCTGCCACCTCCATAAAGATCTGCTCCAGTGACTTGTTTCCCATAACCTCCTCCGTATTTCCCTCCAATACCAGTTTACCGTGGGAAATCATAGCGATACGGTTGCATAACTTCTCCGCCACATCCAGGACATGTGTGGAAAAGAACACCGCACTTCCTTCCGCACACAAAGCTTTCATCTTCTCTTTCAGCTTCAATGCCGCCTCCGGATCCAGTCCCACAAAAGGCTCATCCAGTATCAAAAGCCTCGGGTGATGAATCAGTGCCCCGATGATGGCAAGTTTCTGTTTCATGCCATGAGAATAGGAAGAAATCAAGTCTCCCAGCGAATCGTAAATGCCGAAATCATGAGCCTCCGTTTCGATTGCACTTTTTCGCTCTTCAGCGGACAATTCAAATACATCCGCAATAAAATTCAAGTACTGTATCCCGGTAAGATAATCATACAAATCCGGATTGTCCGGTATATAAGCCAAATGTTTTTTACATTCCAACGGATTCTTAATCACAGACAAACCATCAATTGTAATCTCACCCTCATCGAAATCATGAATACCCACCACACATTTGATGGTCGTTGTCTTACCGGCTCCGTTTTGCCCGATGAATCCGTAAATATCTCCGGGATGCACATGAATACTCAAATCCGTTACCGCCTTTTTCCCACCCTTGTACTGTTTTGTCAGATGCTCAAGTTTTAACATACTTTTTCCTCCCTCATTTCTCGCTCTTTTTGATTTGAATTCTTGCTATACGCTCTTTGATTCTCTGCAATCTTTCCTGTCCCGACAGCAATTGAAAGACAGGATTTTGTAACGAAGCCGACACACTTTCCCGTACCAGCTCCGCTGCTCTCACCTCACTGTTTACAACAAGTCCTTCCAGCCATTCGTCCAGTCTGGAAAAATAATCGTCTCCGTGAAGCTTGATGCCGTCCGTCAACAGCCGTTCCACAGCGCTGCAGTATTTATCAAGTCTGGAAAAAACTTCTCCTTCCAGTTCCCCTGCCTCAATCATTTCTCCTTCTTCTTGGGCTTTTTTCAAACAGCCGCAGTACACCAGAGCTGCCTGATAATGGAACTTTGCGGACTCATTGGGATGCAAGGTTCCCACCTGAAAGTGCTCCAATATTACATCTGTTCTGCGGATTGTCTCCTCGATTTTCTCCGGAGGCTGCTCCGGCAGCGACAGCATATACACACTGCTTTCAATGATTTGCAAAACACTGCGATACATTTCTACCTGGATAACCAGTTCTGCCTGATTATACTGCCCAAGCTGCAGATATGCTGCCATTAAAAGCCCCGCATAATCGTCCACTCGGTTTGCTTCCAGCTTTTCCGAAAATGTCTTTACTACTTCGTCAGCTCTTCCGGTATACAGCTGTATCACTCCGCAAATTGCGGCAGCATTCTCACATCGGCTGATTTCTCTGCAGTTTTCAATCACTCTGTGACAAAGCTGCTCAGCACGCTTCAGCACCTCTCTGCCCTTTTCTTCACTTCCCGCAAGGTTTGCATGATTCAGCAAAAGCCCCGCTATATTCTCCAGGAATTCATAACAACAATAATACTGTTTCACCAGGCTCTCACATTTTTCCATGACTTCATCAAAAGGTTTTTCCGCAAAATCATGGGCAAGCTGTTGATAATAAAATCGAATCTGGTCCTTTGTCAGCTGTGCTTCATATCCCAAAAGTTCATCTACGGATATGTCAAAAAAAGAAGCAAGCTGCGGCAGAATCTGAATATCCGGAGTTGTGGTTCCCGTCTCCCACTTAGACACGGAAGCCTTGGTAACGCCGATAAACTCCGCCAGCTCCTCTTGGGTGATTCCCCTGTTTTTTCTGTTTTTTACAATATTTTCCGCCAGTTTCAAGCCACTCATGCAGGAACCTCCGTCTTTCGTTATCTTCGAGTATGCGATATGCAAACCATGCATCAATATCTCTTACTACCTCATCATACCAGTCGCATCCCTCCATTTCAATGGAGCCTTCGGAAACTTTGGTTGATTTTGTTTCCCAGTGCGTTACTTCTCCATAAAAATGATAAGTATTGATGAAATCCTAGAGAATCAACGGAAACTATAAAACGGTGCAGCTTTTCTCAGAGCTGCACCGTTTACATTATTTTGTATTATTTTGTATTATTTTGTATTGTTTTGTCCTGTTGTCACTTCCGCTTCCTTTGCTGCCTTCTTCGCCGCCTTCTTTTTCCGATGTCTTCTGATCAGCAGTACAACCACAGTGATAACGACAGCCCAGATAACCAGCTGAGGAATGTGAATCACAAACCAGATGCCAAACTCCGCAAAGCCATGACCTACACTCTTCAGGCTATGGATGAAGCCTTCGGAAATTCTCTGCCATGCAGTCTCCTCTTCTTCCTCCACGGGGGTCAGCTCCTTCACCTCGGAAATACTCAAATAGACCGTGCTGTACTGCACCTGATTATCCATGGCACGCAGCTGGGATTCCATGCTCTCCAGCTGGTAGCGGACTGTGGTCAGACGATCCTCAATAGTCAGAATATCTTCCAAGTTTTCCGCCTGCTCCAACAGTTCCAGCAATCTGGTCTGTTCCGTTCTCAGGGCATCCCTGTGACTCTCCAAATCCACATAGGTCAACGTCACATCATCTACACTGTCGGAACGGCGCACCACATTACAAATATCCGGCATCACATTCAAAAAAGAGTCCAGCTTTGTCTGGGGAATGCGGATTGTCAGATTTGCATACCGGGAACTGCGATAGCCGGAATAGCTGCTGCCGTTGTAGGAATCCATGTTTTCTATGTATCCTCCCAACTCCTGAATCCGGATTTCCAACTTGGACATTAATGCATCATACTCTTTTGTCTCAACATCCATATCCACATTCCGAATCAGCTTTCTGTCCGTCCATATCTGTCCGTTGTCAGCTGTTTCCGTAGAACCCGCGCTCATCGAATCTCCGTAATAGCTTCCCCCCATTTCTCCGGCAGTCATTTCATAATTCAAGGACTCCCCGGCATCCCAGCTGCTATTCTCCATAGAAACGGAAACGGCATCCTTGCTGCTTGCTCCACAGCCTGTCATCAGCATCATGGTCAGGACTACCGAAATCATTGAAATTATCTTCTTTTTCATATGTTTTCCTCCTCATAATTTGTCAAAAAAGGGCACCTGTCGGGCATCTGTCCGTCAAGTGCCTCTCCTCTGTTACCCATATAGACGAAATAATTTAGAAAAGGTTCTCAATTCTCATAAATTTTTCTTTTTCTGCCACAATCTGTTGTTCATTTCCCACAACACAAAGGAAATCATCATCCATAAATGCCCGGATATACTTTGCCAGAGCCCTGATATCGTCCGGAGTTGCATCCAGGACCTGGTTCCTTGCGCTCTGAAGCATTTCGTTTGTCATACCGGTCATATAGTACTCTCTGGAACGACGTCCCTTACCTGCTGCGGTCAGCGGTGTGTCAAGTTCGCTGATGGCACCGATGATATACTGTGTCATGGTACGCTCATCTGCTTCATAATTTTCAATAAAGTCAGCAGCCTTCTCAAACACATCAATGGTCTGTCCCAGATTAGGGTCGCGGTAAGAGCAGAAATAACTGCCGCCGTCTCTGTAGAAGCCGCACATACAGCCGTAAGCTCCTCCCTTGACACGTATATTCACCCAAAGATATTCATAGCCCATCATGACACGTAACACTGTCAAAGCACCTGTATAGGGAAGACCCTTCTTGCGGAAATTACCGGCACGGCACACATAATCCACCTGTCCGGAAGTGGTAAATCCTTCATTTTTCTTTTCAGGTACAGGCACATAAGACTCTTTCCGGACTTCTTCGGTATACAATTTGCTCTTTAATGCTGCCACAGGCCCTTCCAGCTTTTCAAGTGCTTCTCCGTCTCCCGTAAAATCAATCATGAGATTTTCAGGGCGGAAAATCATTTTGCAAAGTGTCTGAAGCTTCTCTACAAGCTCAGCTTTCCGCTCCTCGAAATTCTTTTCCAGTTCACAGGTCAGACGATATTGGCTTACACCGTTTAATTCTTCGTCCACAACGTCTTTGACGCTTCCGTAGGACAACGCTCTTCCAATTGCAACTCCGTGTCCTGCCTGCATCATGTACTCTCTTGCTTTGGAGTTGTTTTCCGCCAGAATCTCCTTCAATCTCTTTGTATCCGTAAGGTCTGTGGTAAAAATCAGCTCCTCCATCAGTTCAATGGCTCTGGGAAGGTTCTCGTACAATGCTTTTGTGCAAACCTCCATGGTCATGGTAAACTGATCCGGCTCCACTGCACTGCCGTAATTATTCTGGGCCACGAAAATTTCACCCGTTACCAGGTTGATTTCACTGCAAAGCTCTCCGTAAGTATAATGCTCTGTGTTCATGTTGCAATATACATTTTTCAGAATTCCCAGATAAGGGAAATACTCTTTTGGTATATCCTTGATTTTAAATACCAATCTGAAATATCCGATACCGTTTGTAAAAATGTCATGGTGCAGAGCCGGCGTATCACCCAGCATCTTCTCCTTGTTGTAAACAGGCGCTGCTTCCCGCTTTAAATCTTCCCTGGTCAGAAGCGGAATCTTTGCCAAATCCTCAGGTGCATCCTCCTGTTCCCGGAAGATATTGAGCTTCTCCATCATTGTCCGAACATCCGCCAGCTCCTGTTCGGTCATGCTGCTCTTAATATTTGCGAGCTTTGCTTTCAAGTCCTCCTCCTGCTTCTTTGCCAGGCCCTCCTTCGGCAAAAGAATGACTGTTGCGGAATGAGAATTATTCAGCATATATTTTTCAATAATTTTTTCAAAGTATCCTTCCTTTACCTTCTCCCGCAGGGACGCATATGTGGCATTTGCCTCGATATGGATGAAAGGCTTTGTGTCGTCATACAGCCAGCTGTCCATCATATTGATACCGTACATCAGTCCTTTGGGCGTGGTACCGAAATCCGCCTCCCTGTACCGGAACTCATAATGATTAATTGCCGACAACAGAGCTTTCTCGTCAAAGCCGTTCTTTACGATGCCTTCCAGCACCTCCCGGATAACCGCTTTGAACTCATCCTCTTTCTCTGCAGAGGTTCCCTTTGCTGCGATGGCAAAAAACGGCTGTCTGATATTTTCCACCATGCTGAAGACATCCTTACCGATGCCTCTGTCTATCAATGCCTGCTTCAGGGGTGCTCCCGGAACGGTACAAAGGGCAAAATCCAGAATTTTCATTGCAATATAAAGATCTTTATCCAAATTGTCTCCTGCCGCAAATGCCTGTACCAGATAGGTATTCTCCTCCGCATTTTCGCCCTCACTGATAGGGAATTCAACCACATGCCGCACCGGTTTTTCAAAGGCAGGCTCCGTTTCAATCTCCGAATTTACCTTCAGATAATCGAACTTGGAAAGATATTCCTCGTCAATAAAGTTCAGCTTCTCCGCCATATCCATATTTCCGTACAGATAAATATAGCTGTTGGAAGGATGATAATAAGTTCTGTGGAAATCAAGGAACTGCTCATAAGTCAGATTCGGAATATCCTTGGGGTCCCCGCCGGACTCCACCGCATAGGTGGTATGAGGATACAAAGCTGTCGGCACCTCTCTCCAGAGAATATCATCCGGGGAAGAGAGCGCACCCTTCATCTCGTTGTAAACCACACCGTTGTAAGTCAGTTCACCGTCCTCGTTCAATTCATAATGCCAGCCCTCCTGGCGGAAAATAGCTTCATTCTGATAAGTGTTCGGATAAAATACCGCATCCAGATAAACATGCATCAGATTCTGAAAATCCTTATCGTTGCAGCTGGCTACCGGATACAAAGTCTTATCGGGATAGGTCATGGCATTTAAGAAAGTGTTCAAAGAGCCCTTTACCAGCTCAACAAAAGGATCCTTTACGGGATAATTCTTAGAGCCGCAGAGCACGGAATGCTCTGTAATATGGGCAACTCCTGTAGAATCCTTCGGCGTTGTACGAAAGCCGATATAAAACACCTTGTTGTCATCATCGTTGGATATCAGTGCCACCCTTGCACCGGTCTTTTTATGTCTGCACAGATAAGTCACACTGTCAATATCCTTAATCTCTCTTTTTTCAATTACCTCGTAGGCTTTCAAATCTTCTACTTTCATTTCGTGTCTCCTTTTTAAATATTTATAATCCCAGAAGTGCCAGCTTGCTCACAGATATCTCCTGAATCACCATTCCGCATGCTTCCTTCTCTTCTTTTGACATTTTCGTCAACTGTTCAATGGTAAGCTGTTTTGTCACATATTTCTTTTTGTGTTTTCCCAACAGATTCTTTTTTTCTTCAATAACATTCACCTTAATTCTGGCCTTCATCTGATTATACAGCTTAACCAGGAAACTGTTGGGGCTTAAATAATACAGATGTGTTTCCAATGTATCTTCCGGATCGGCCTCCGGCAAAATATATTTCTGTACCAGCATGCGGAATTTGAACAGAACCTCGTCCGCTGCAAGCAGTTCCCCGAAAGTATATTTACATCCTACATAGACCCGTCCCGTATCCTGCATACTGTATTTGTAATCCTCGTATACCGTACAATTCATCACTTATACATGTCCTTTCCGTACTCTGTATTTACTGACCCGTTGTACCTTCCAAATCTTCAATTTTATAGCCGCTCATCCGCCATGCATCCTGAATCGTCTTCAGAGATATTCCGGATTCCAGTGCAAGCTCCTCCGGGGTCACCTTTCTGTGCAGCTCTTCGGCCAGTTCTCTGGCCTTGTCTGCCACAAGATTTACCTTATCCGCCACTTTCTTGTCAATTTTTTCATTGGAAGAATTTTCCTGAATATATTCTTCCATGGCGTCCATCATCATTTTTGCAAGCATTCCCTGCGCTTCCGAAGGCTTTTCCAGACTTCCGAGCATACTTACTCCCATAGCAAGTGCTACATTTCCCTCTCCGATTAAATCTTCCAGGAAAACTCCCTGTCCCGTATATAGCTTTGCAATATCGACAACATCCCTCAGGTAGTTTTGGATCAGCTTCTGTCCGGCATCCGCCTCTCCCGCCATGGCTGCTATGGTAAACGCTTCAATTTCTCCCGGGGTAAACTCCGGAAGCTCCGCAAGCTCATCCAGATAATCCTGAAGATAATTTTTCTCTTCATCCGTCAGATATTCATCCAAATCCACCGGCTGGCCGATTCCCACCTTGCGTTTCACCAGATAATCAAATACCAGCTGCATCTGGCTCTCATCCAAGTCCTGCTCCGCAAAGGCTTCCCTGACCTGCTCCTCACTGACACAGTTTCCCTGCTCCTTGGCCAGCGACCTTACCTTCTCCAACGTTTGTGCAAACAAAACTTCCTTACTCTGACTCATACATTCCCTCTCATATTTTTTATATACAATAATTGTACCGGCAATTCTTCGAGGTCTGACTTAGACCTTGTGTTCATGGGTGAACAGATGATACTGACAATACTCGTAATTTCCGTTACATTTGGAACAGAAACGAAACTCCAGAGTCGGATCGTCCTCCTCCGTTCTTCCGCAGATTGCACATTTATGCCTGGTAATCTTGGGATTCTTTTTGATATCCTGTTTAAATTCCGCCCGACGTTTCATCTGTTTGGGCCGGTAGCGAAGAGTGTTCTTTGACCGCAAGAGGAAAATCAGGAAATTGATCAGAGATGCCGCAATGGCAGCAACGCTGAACCACGCTCCGCTTATAAAAAACTCCACCATCTCCAAAGTCAGCATAACACCGTAAGCAATTCCCAGCCATTTTACCTTCACCGGAATAATAAACATCAACAGTACCTGTGCATTAGGGAAGGTCGCCGCATAGGCAAGGAATATGGACATATTTATATAGAACGTACTGAACTGCCATGCTCCGATGGCGCAGATGCTGCTTACAATCACTGAGGATCCGCTTCCGTAAACAAGATACAGTAAAAGCATACATACAAAGCTGCCGGCCACTGTCAATAAAACACCCGTAAATATATAAACATTATACCTCCATGTCCCCCAGACTCTCTCCAGACTAGTTCCCAGGCTGAAATAAAACATCAGCATAATCAGGACAAAGATAATATCCCTGTAGGAGCTTGCCGAAGAAGGAGGCGCAATCACCCATGTTATAAGTCTCCAAACTTGTCCATGTATAATGGCATAAGGATTCAATGTCAGATAATTCATAATGCCCGGTGCCAGCCAGGTCATCAGATAACCGACAATGTAACATCCCAGCAAAACAACCGTCAGATTCGGAATGGCATACTTTCCGAATTTTCTCTCCCATTTGCTCATAAACTATATTTCCTTTCACCTTGTTTTCAGTGTCATTTTCAAAAAAGCGCACGAATACATTTTATCATTCAAAGTACAAGAAGTAAACCAAGCAATTCCATTTTATAGAAAAATCAGGATTTTTATAAACTTTTCACAGCTTTTGTTCGTTGCTTTTTTACCCTGATTGTCGTATAATACCTTAATCAGTCGAACTATGTCGCCGTGCAGCTTTTCATCAAGATGTTTCCGGCGGGATAAGGTTACAAACAGTTTTCGATATCACCGTAATTCGGTAAGGAAGGATATACATATACATGGAAGAAATGAAAAAAGAAGCTTCTCTTGGCATTGATATCGGCTCCACCACCGTGAAAATTGCAATTCTGGACGGGGAACACCATATTCTGTTCTCCGATTATGAGCGTCATTATGCCAATATTCGGGAAACTCTATCCTCTCTTTTGCAAAAGGCATATGAAACATTGGGCAACCTGACTTTACATCCAATGATTACCGGTTCCGGCGGTCTTACCCTTGCAAACCATCTCGGCGTTCCTTTTACCCAGGAAGTTATTGCAGTGGCAACATCGCTTCAGGAACTGGCTCCTCAAACCGATGTTGCAATTGAACTTGGCGGTGAAGACGCAAAAATTATCTACTTCGAAGACGGCAACGTTGAACAGCGTATGAACGGAATCTGTGCCGGCGGTACCGGCTCATTCATCGACCAGATGGCATCCCTGCTTCAAACGGATGCCTCCGGCTTAAATGAATACGCCAAAAATTACAAATCTCTTTATTCTATCGCCGCAAGATGCGGTGTATTTGCAAAGACCGACATACAGCCCCTGATTAACGAAGGTGCCACAAAAGAGGACCTTTCCGCATCCATTTTTCAGGCTGTGGTAAACCAGACGATTTCCGGCCTTGCCTGCGGTAAACCGATTCGCGGACATGTAGCATTTTTAGGAGGACCCCTACACTTTTTGTCCGAGCTGAAGGTTGCTTTTATCCGCACGCTGAAGCTGGATGATGAACATATTATTGACACAGAGAATTCCCATCTTTTTGCAGCCATCGGTTCTGCCCTGAATGCAAAGGATGAAGTTTCCTTTACGATGGAGGAAATGGTGGGCAAGCTCTCCTCCGATATTAAAATGGAATTTGAAGTAGAACGTATGGAGCCACTGTTTTCAGACAGAGCTGCTTACGATACATTCTGTGAACGCCATGCAAAGCACCATGTAGGAACTGCAGAATTGTCTTCCTACAGGGGTAACGCATTTTTAGGAATCGATGCCGGCTCTACTACGACGAAAGTAGCTTTGGTAGGCGAAGACGGCTCCCTGCTTTACTCTTTCTACAGCAGCAATGACGGAAGTCCTTTAAAAACCGCTATACGCTCCCTGAAAGCAATCTACGAACTGCTGCCTGAAGATGTACATATTGTGCGTTCCTGTTCCACCGGTTACGGAGAAGCCCTGATGAAGGCTGCTTTCCTTTTAGACGACGGCGAAGTCGAAACCGTAGCACACTATTACGCTGCCGCTTTCTTTGATCCTAAAGTAGACTGCATCCTGGACATCGGCGGTCAGGACATGAAATGCATCAAAATTAAAAACCAGACCGTGGACAGCGTACAGCTCAACGAGGCATGCTCTTCCGGATGCGGTTCCTTTATCGAGACCTTTGCGAAATCCCTGAATTACAGCGTGCAGGATTTTGCTCAGGCTGCCCTGTTTGCGGAGCATCCGATTGATTTGGGTACCCGTTGTACCGTCTTTATGAATTCCAAGGTAAAACAGGCACAAAAAGAAGGAGCAAGTGTTGCCGATATTTCCGCCGGTCTTGCATACTCTGTCATCAAAAATGCTTTGTTTAAGGTCATCAAGGTTTCCGATGCCTCAGAGCTCGGCAAGAATATCGTTGTTCAAGGCGGTACCTTCTATAATGATGCCGTGTTGCGCAGCTTTGAAAAAATCGCAGGCTGCGAAGCCATCCGTCCCGATATTGCCGGCATCATGGGTGCCTTCGGCGCTGCATTGATTGCAAGAGAACGTTACGAAGACGGCTACGAGAGCAATATGCTTTCCTACGAAAAACTCTGCTCCCTCCAATATGAAACCAGTATGGCAAAGTGTAAGGGTTGCACCAACAACTGCCGACTTACCATCAATAAGTTTTCCGGTGGCAGACAGTTCATCTCCGGCAACCGCTGTGAGCGCGGTATCGGCGGACAAAAAAACGCAAACAATGTACCGAACCTTTTTGAATATAAGCTTCAGCGGCTCTTCTCCTATCCTTCTTTGGATGCCGATCAGGCTCCCAGAGGTACCGTGGGAATTCCCAGAGTCCTGAATATGTATGAAAACTATCCCTTCTGGCATGTATTTTTTACCAAGCTGGGCTATCGTGTTATACTTTCTCCCAGTTCAAACCGGAAGATTTACGAGCTTGGTATAGAATCCATCCCCAGTGAATCGGAATGTTATCCTGCCAAGCTGGCTCACGGTCACGTTACCTGGCTCATCAAGCAGGGAGTAGATTTCATTTTTTACCCTTCCCTGTTCTACGAGCGTGACGAAGTAGAAGGTGCAAACAATCATTATAACTGCCCCATTGTCACCTCTTACTCCGAAAACATCAAAAACAATGTGGAGGAAATATCCGGCGGTTCTTTCAGACTGCGCAATCCTTTTATGTCCTTCCGTGACTTAGGCACCGTAACGCAGGCGCTCTTGAAGGAATTCTCCGAGCTTCCCGCAAGGGAGGTAAAGGATGCGGCTGCAGCTGCCTGGGATGAATTGGCAAATGTGCGCCGAGATATTCAAAACAAGGGGGAGGAAACCCTGAAATATCTTGCCGAGACAGGAAAAAGAGGCATTGTTCTGGCCGGTCGTCCCTATCATGTGGACCCGGAAATCAATCATGGTATCCCCGAACTGATTACCTCTTTTGATTTGGCTGTGCTGACCGAGGACTCCATCTCCCATCTCGGACATCCCGAGAGACCGTTAATTGTCTCCGATCAGTGGATGTACCACTCCAGACTTTATGCTGCCGCAAGCTATGTGAAAACCGTAGATAATCTGGATTTGATACAATTAAACTCCTTCGGCTGCGGACTGGATGCCGTTACAACAGACCAGGTGAACGATATTTTGTCCGGTTCAGACAAGATATATACCTGCTTAAAAATCGACGAGGTAAATAACCTGGGAGCTGCACGTATTCGTGTACGTTCCCTGCTATCCGCAATCAAGGTGCGGGAAAAAATGAAAAAAGAGCGCACCATTCGCTCCTCTGCCATAGAAAAAGTACCCTTTACAGAGGAAATGCGCAAGGAGTACACAATTATCTGCCCTCAGATGTCTCCCATTCATTTCGAGATTCTGGAGCCTGCCTTTAACGCCTGCGGCTACAATTTCGTTGTTCTGGACAATGATAACAAGCATTCCGTAGACGTTGGGCTGAAGTATGTAAACAATGATGCCTGCTACCCTTCCCTCCTTGTCGTGGGACAGATTATGGAGGCACTGCTTTCCGGAAAATACGATTTAAACAAAACCGCCATCATTATGACCCAGACCGGCGGCGGTTGTCGTGCAACAAATTATGTCGGCTTTATCCGTCGTGCTCTCAAGAAAGCTGATATGGCGCAGATTCCCGTCATTTCCCTGAATCTGGCCGGTATTGAGAGCAATCCGGGATTCCATCTCAACGCAGATATGATGCTTCGCGCCGCCATCGGAGCGGAATTCGGAGATATCTTCATGCGATGTGTCTATCGGATGCGCCCCTACGAAGCCACCCCCGGCAGCGTTGATGCTGTTCATCAAAAATGGCTGAAGATTGTTCAGGAATTCGTGTCCGCCAAGCATATCAATCCGGTACGTTTTCGTCAGCTTTGCAAAGAAATCATCCGTGATTTTGACAACATACCGATTCTTGACATCAAAAAGCCCAGAGTCGGCATTGTAGGAGAGATTCTGGTAAAATTCTCTCCCGCAGGTAACAATCATCTGGTAGAACTTCTTGAAAGTGAGGGCGCCGAGGCTGTTGTTCCCGATTTGATTGACTTCATGCTTTACTGCTTCTACAACCAGCTTTACAAGGCAGATTACCTTGGTATGAGTAAAAAGACTGCCCTCACTTCCAAACTGGGAATTTGGGCTATCGAACATTTGCTCAGGGGAACCGCTGTTAAGGAATTTAAAAAGAGCAGGCATTTTTCGGCTCCCACCCCCATCCGCGAGATTGCTTCCTTTGCGGAGCCCATTGTATCCATCGGTAACCAGACGGGGGAAGGATGGTTCCTAACCGGTGAGATGGTAGAGTTAATCCATGACAATGTACCCAATATTGTATGTACCCAGCCATTTGGCTGCCTGCCAAACCATGTTGTAGGAAAGGGCGTTATCAAAGCTCTGCGAAAGACCTACCCCCAGTCTAACATTGTGGCAATTGATTATGATCCCGGTGCCAGCGAAGTAAACCAGCTCAACCGAATCAAGCTGATGCTCTCAACAGCCCAGAAAAATTTACATAAGTAAAAAATACCTCCCGTACAGTATAAAACTGCTTCGGGAGGTATTTTTCGATAACCCGTCCTATGATGCCACCGCGGCCTTTGACCTCATATATTCCTGCAACATTTCCGCAACTTCTTCAGGCTGTAATCCTGCGTCTTCAATCAAATCACTGACTGCTTCCAATTCTTTTCTCTTCTTCTCCTGAAACAGTTCGTCCAGTTCACGTTTTTCCGACTCAACCCGTGTCATCAATGCATCAATCACTTCCTGCTTTGCCGCTATCTTTTCTTCGATGGTCTTGCGCTGTCCTCTTGCCATACCTGTCTCCTTTCATAGGATTATACAATCCTTTTTAACAGTATATGGACAAGATTCCCTTTTTATTCCAAAAGCTCCAGAAAATCTTCTTTTGTCATACTGCCAAGCTGTCCGGGGTCTCCCCCAATCACCTGATCTGACAGTGCTTTTTTGCTCTCCTGTAACTTTTGTATCTTTTCTTCGATTGTACCCTTGGCAATCAGCCTGTAGACCACAACCTTCTTCGTCTGTCCGATTCGGTGCGCACGGTCTGTTGCCTGATTCTGTACCGCCACATTCCACCATGGGTCATAGTGAATTACCACGTCCGCTCCCACCAAATTCAAACCCACACCACCTGCTTTCAACGAAATTAAAAATACCTTTGTGTCATCCTCATTAAATGCATTTACAAGCTGCAGCCTCTTCTCTTTCGGCGTGTCCCCTTTGATGGTATAAAAAGAAAGGTTTTCTTTTTGCAGCCGCCCTGCAATAACATCCAACATTGAAGTAAACTGAGAAAACAACAGAATTTTGTGTCCGCCTTCCACCGCACTTTGGACAAGTTCTGTGCAGGCATCCAGCTTTGCCGATTCTCCCATGTAATTTTCAAAACAAAGATTCGGATCACAGCAAATTTGCCGTATCTTCATTAATTCAGCCAATATCTGAATTTTGTCCTTTCGAAACTCTTCTGCACTCTGCATCACAAGCCTTTGCTTCATCCGAACGACCTGCGCATCATATAATTTCTGCTGTTCTTCCTCAAACTTCACATAACGGTTTTCCTCCAATTTCTCAGGCAAATCCTTCAGAACACTTTCTTTCAGTCTGCGCAAAATAAAGGGTGAAACCATCCTCTGCAGCCTTTCCAGCACGGCAGGTTCTTCATTTTTTACAATAGGGGCCTCAAAATCATTGCGGAAAATCTCATAGCTGTAAAGATACCCCGGCATCAGATAGTCAAAGATACTCCACAGCTCACTCAAACGATTCTCTATGGGTGTTCCGGTAAGCGCATATCTTGTCTTGCTTTTGATGCATTTCACCGCTTTTGCGGCTGCCGTTGAGTGATTCTTGATATATTGTGCTTCGTCAATAATCTGATATAGAAACTCCTTATTCTCGTATTCTGAAATATCCCGCTTCAGTAAATCATAGGAGGTTACAATAACATCAAACTTTTGGAACTGCTCCAACTTTTCGGTTCTCTCCTCCTGCTTTCCTGTAATAAAACAACAGGAAAGCTCCGGTGCAAAACGGGCCAATTCCTCTCCCCAGTTATAGACAAGAGAAGCAGGTGTCACTACAAGTGACGGTCCTTTTTTACCTTCCTTTTTTGCAGCCAAAAGAACCGCAATCACCTGTAAGGTCTTTCCCAGTCCCATGTCGTCTGCCAGGATTCCGCCCATCCGGTATTCTTCCAGCATTCGAAGCCATCTGTAACCCATTCTCTGATAGCCGCGCATAATATTCCGCAGTGAATCGGGTACTTCGAAATCAGCATCCTTTACCGCCTTGAAATTCTTTACAATCTCCCGGAAATGACTGTCTCTGTTGCTGTAAATCTCTTCATTCTTATCCAGCAGTTTATCCAGGTATAGTGCCCGGTATAAAGGAAGCTTCATGTTGCCCTTTGCCACTTCCCCTGGCGACAGCCGTAATGCCCGAATCATCTCTTCCAAGGTAGCTATGGAATCATCCTCCAAGCTTAAAAACTCTCCTGTTTTAAGTCTGAAATATTTTTTCTTTGCCCGATAACTATCCAAAACCTCCAACAGTTCTTCGGACGTCACATCCCGGGTCGACACCTCAAGGTTCAACAAGTCTCCGGAAACGGATACTCCCACGGATACCCGCACTCTTCGTCCTACATTCATTCCGCCAAACCGCCTGGTACATTGAACTTCCCCCAAGGCTAAAAGTGCTTCTACCCCTTTGTCCAACACCTGATACATCAGTTCTTCATTTCCGCCGCAGTTGAGTTCTTTCTTTTGAAGGTCATAGAATGGGAACCATTGTCTTGTCAAAAACAATATCTCCTCTTCTCGCTGTTTATCCCGAAAAAGCTCCTCATCGCCATTCTCCTCCGGTAGGGAAAATTCCCGTTCTCCATACTTAACTCTAATCCTGCAGTTCATATCATGCTCTTCCGCATCCAGATAAAATATGAATTTTGCGGCGGGTGGAAGATAAGAAGCAATCTCCTCTGCATTTTCTTCCATAATGTTCACTACCCCCTCCAACTGGGGCAGAAAATTATAGTAAAACTGAGCCAGATGATTCCTTCCCACCTGAAAACACATGGAACCATTGTTGCAGAAATTTGCCAGCGTCCGAATCCTTCCTGCAAACTCCTCCTGCATCCTGCAAAGACTGTCAGCACCAATAAAATAGAAAGTGTTACTGCCCTCATAAATTCCGGGCATCCTGCACTCTACCTCGATACCATGAAATGAATATCGGTTACTGATTTTGTTTTTTCGAATGGTCATCGTAATTTTGGGATTCTGTTCTCTTGTTTGAAGCTGCTTTTTCTCCCTCTTTTCTGTATCTCTGTCCTCGAACTCCACACTACTGTTCCGAAGCAACCTGTACAGTTCGTCCAGACGCCATCCAAACAAAGCAAACTCCCCGCGTTTCACTACCGCACGTCTCGAATAAACATCAGCCTCCAACAGTCGTCTTGCGAAATTCTGCTCCTCTTTCACAATCCGCCCGATAAATCCAATCCAAGCCCTGCTTTCTTCCGTAAAATTGTCCATGCAGTGATTGATTTGCGTATTACTTCCGTAAGTACTGGTTCGGGATTCCTGTACATCATCGAAAAACTGAAATAAATCCTTTACCACAAACAGTTTCTTTTCTCCCACCTTAAAAGAAACTGTCAGTTCACCATCCTTTTTACATACTCTGGGCAGTAACGTCAGGCTTTCCTTCTTTCCAAAGGCATCTGACACGATACCATTGACACGCTGTTCAGAAAAAGCATGCATCAGTACGGCGCCCAGTTTGTCTGTGGCATCTCCAAAATTTTTCTCCTCCAGCTCTTTTTGCAACAATTCCATAAAAGCCGCAAGATAAGCGCAGTAATCCCGCCGATAATATCTGTAATAGAAATGCCGTCTGCACTCATCACAGCCGCACTCCGCGTATAAAACCTCATTTCTGTCAAATGCAATATGAACGGGAAAGATATTCTTACCCTGCTGTCCCACACCCTCAGCTTCCCCCGTCATTCCATCTGTTTCATCACAAAATCCGCTGTCCACATTTTTTATTGTAATCAGATTTTGATTTATCACCGCTTTAGACTTGCGAATTTTTGCTTCCGTCAGATGCATACTTTTCCGGATTGCTTCAAAATCAAAATACTGATACTGTGCAAGTTGCAGGTACTTGTCCCCGTTTGACTTTTCTTCCTGCTCTTCCGCATCCTCCCGGCGATTCAGGATGATATATTCATTTTCGTCGTTTTGTATGTCCTCCAAAAGGCACCTCCCCAAAGGCTGTTTTATCTTTCATATACTACTCTACTTTTCCCACCTTGACAAGATTTACCTTTTATACATTCCCGAAAACAGCTCCGGCATAGTCTGTATCCGGTTTTTCTTACATGGAATATTGCCAAAACAGACGCAAGCTTTGGTCCATTTTGGCAACTTCCCTTTACACATATTTATTTCCAGTACAGGTTCATGCTTTTCTGTACTTCTGTATCACCTAAAGAATATTTTTCCTTCAGTTTCGCCGCTGTCTCCTCAAAGCTGACACCAAGTTCCTTACAAGTTGTAATTAATGCCTGCAAGCCTTCCTTCCGTCCTTCCTCGCGTCCTTCCTTCCGTCCTTTCCGAAGTCCTTTCTGAATACCCTTCTGAAGTCCTTTCTGAAGTCCCTTATTCTCCGCTGCATCCAATAAATCACACATATTTCTCCCTCCATTCTCTTTCATAAATTCTATATTGTCCAGATATCTGATATCTTCTGTCAAAGCATACAGCATCCGCATGACTTCCTCGGGATTCTTCGGTTTCTGATTCCTCTGTAACATGCTTTCCCTGTCTGACAGATAGTCCAGTACTATACGGACGTCTCCCACAAATTGCTCTCTCACTGACACTTCCAGAAAACGCATATCAAAAACATGTATTTGATTCTTATCCAGAATCCTCCAATGCTTTTCAGTTCTCCACCCTGTCTTGTAAAAGCTGAATCCGTGGCGAGTTGCCGGAAAAGCACTTTGATATGCAGATTTGCCGAAGTGCGATATGATTCTAATCTCTCTTACGTTTACAATGTACCATATACGAGAAACATATGCAAGTATTTTTTATGATAACCTTTTATCCGATTGATTTATTCTTTACTGCCTGACATTTTTTGTTAAATCGCTTAATATACAAGTTCAATATCTTTAATGCCCCAACCGTAAAAAGTGCATTCTTAAAACTTGCTTTTTTCCAATTGCTCTCACGATGATGCTTTATTTCCTGATACTCATCCCACCAGAAAAGCTTTGTTTTGCCCCATTCATCAAAAGGCTTAATCCCGTATCCACCTCTTGGCACATGAAGCATCACATCTACAATATGAGGAAAATATTTTAGCAAACATTCCTTGTACTGCCCCATGTTACCTGCTTCTTTGACTTCCCCGTTTCTATCATACGCAGCCTTACATAAAGCCTTCATTATATTATCAATTTCCGCACCGCTGACATTGATGATTTTAGCATACTCTACAGAATACGTTGAAAAATTTTCTCGCGTTGGTTCCACATACCGGAACGTCTGAAATAAATCATTTTCTATGTTTGTATAATAATTCCAATACTCAGACATTCGCGCCTCCACTTATCAACCATCATCTCTTTCTCTTCATCATACTCAAATATACTCGCTTCTAT
>JALEIR010000031.1 GCA_022769665.1 Lachnospiraceae bacterium
ATTTCGCCTTTCCTGGGAGGAATGTTTGTCAAGATATCCTTCCGGATGCAGATTGATGATCTGGTAGACAGCTCTATTATGCAGCTGTATCCGATAGAGTTTGCACGCAAGCTGGTAGATACCTTTATCAATACCCAGATGGGCGGGAGCGGCTCGGATGCCGCAAAGCTGGCAGAGGATGTACAATCCATGGAAGCATCGGCACCGGATTCCGGTCAGGCAGCGGGGCAGATGAACATGAATGCCATGGGAATGAATCCTCAGATGGGCATGAACGGCATGGGAATGAACCCTCAGATGGGCATGAACGGCATGGGAATGAATCCCCAGATGGGCATGAACGGTATGGGAATGAATCCCCAGATGGGTATGCCGATGATGGGAATGAATCCCCAAATGGGTATGCCGATGATGGGAATGACCCCCCAGATGGGTATGCCGAATGTCAATGTCCAGCCGGCGCAGTTCCAGAATTTTTCTGCAGATGGCAGGACGATGCCCGGACAGGAAAATATCGGGCTGATTATGGATGTGCCCCTTGACGTTACGGTGGAGCTTGGAAGAACAACCAAGTCGATTTCGGAAATACTTAACTTTGCACCGGGTACGATTATTGAACTTGACCGTATCGCGGGTGAGCCCATAGATGTTCTGGTGAACGGTAAATTCGTTGCCAGAGGAGAAGTGGTTGTCATTGAAGAAAGCTTTGGCGTAAGAGTAACAGAGATTATCAAGTAGGAGGAAGATTTAATGGCAAAGAATATTTTAGTATGTGATGACGCTGCGTTCATGAGGATGATGATTAAGGACATCCTAAGCAAGAACGGATACAATGTGGCGGGGGAAGCAGAAAATGGCTTAAAGGCTGTGGAAAAGTATAAGGAAGTATCTCCCGATTTGGTACTGATGGATATCACCATGCCTGAGATGGATGGAATCCAGGCACTGAGAGAGATTAAGAAGGTGGATGCCGGAGCAAAGGTAATTATGTGCTCTGCAATGGGACAACAGGCCATGGTTATTGAGTCTATTCAGGCAGGTGCGAAGGACTTCATTGTAAAGCCTTTCCAGGCAGAACGTGTTATTGAAGCAGTGAAGAAGGTTGTAGGCTGATGATGGTCCTTTTGACAGGAAACACAGACAGCTATGCCCAGTTCATAACAGTATTGATCATATTTGTTCTGGTACTGGCAGTAACTGCACTGGTAACCAGATGGATTGCCAACTATCAGAAGGAGCAGAGCGTAAACGTTAATATTGAGGTTATCGAAACCACGCGTATATCCGGAAATAAGTATATTCAGATTGTACGTCTGGGGGAAAAGTATGTGGCGATAGCGGTCTGTAAGGATACGGTTACCTTGCTGGGAGAAATATCAAAGGAGCAGCTCAGAGAGGAAAATCATGCCGGTGTTTTTCGATTCCGGGATATTTTGGAAAGAGCAGCTCAGAAAACAGAAGTGAAATCGGTTAAGGCAGAGGATAATCAGTCAGATGATGAAGTTTAAGCCGAAGATAAAGCAAATATTGATAATAATATGCCTGCTGGTTACGGTAGGCATATTGTGTATTCAAAATTCCATAACAGTTTATGCAACCGAAGAACATCAGACGGGTGACAAAGAGGTCTCAACGATTATCAATCCTCCGGGCACTTACAATACTCCCGAGGATTTGTATCGGATGAACACGGCCAATACGGTTACAATCACTTATAATGACGGTAACGGACAGGTAAACGGTGCCCTGAGAATATTCCTGATTCTCACATTGATTTCCCTGGCTCCTACCATCATTATCATGATGACTTCGTTCACGCGAATTATCATTGTGCTGCATTTTACCCGTTCGGCCTTGAATACACAGACCGCACCGCCCAATCAGATACTGATTGGCTTGGCATTAATTCTGACCTTCTTTATTATGGAACCTACGATTGAGAAGATTAATACCGATGCAATCCGGCCCTTTGAGGCGGGGGAGATAACCCAGGAGGAAGCCTTTGAAGCGGGAATACAGCCCTTGCGTGAATTTATGTATCCTCAAACCCAGGTAAAGGATGTGCAGTTGTTTATGGATATTGCGGGTATTCAGTGGGACGGGAAAAACGACTCCATACCGCTGTCAGTGTTGTTGCCCAGCTTTATGCTGAGTGAGCTGAGGATTGCATTCTGGATAGGTTTTCTGATTTACATACCGTTTATTGTAATTGATATGGTGGTGGCTTCCACCCTGATGAGTATGGGTATGATGATGCTGCCGCCGACTACGATTTCCATGCCCTTTAAGATTCTTTTGTTCGTTCTTGCCGACGGATGGGGGCTTCTTGTGGGTGAGCTTGTTAAGACGTTCTACTGATGAAAGCGGAAAGGAAAGGTGGATAAATGACAGTTGATGCTGTGGGTGATATTGCAAGGGAGGCACTGTATCTGATTATCAAGGTATCCCTGCCTGTCCTTTTGGTATCCCTGATTATCGGACTGATTATCAGTATATTTCAGACGGTTACATCAATACAGGAACAGACGTTGACCTTTGTGCCAAAAATTATCTGCGTGTTTCTTGCACTGATACTTTTCGGCCAGTGGATGATGAACAGTATGGTAGAATTTATGGTTCGACTTTGGTCTTCCTTTTCTCTTTATGTGCATCAATAGTCGGGAATGACAGAATATGATTAATTATTCATTTTCCATCTATGATTTGGAATATTTTCTGCTAATCTTCACCAGGGTTTCCTGCTTTGTTTTTCTTGCTCCGTTTTTCAGCATGAAGAATACGCCGGCGACTATCAGAGTAGGTATCAGCTTTTTTACGGCGATGCTTTTATATCAGTCGTTAACTCCGGCGAATATCGTTGAATTTGATTCTGTCCTGGAGTATGCAGTGATTGTGATGAAGGAGGCAATCGTAGGTCTTTTAATCGGTTTTGCCGCAAGTATCTGTATCTCTATTGTGAATTTTGCGGGCTCTATATCTGATATGGAAACCGGACTTTCCATGGCTACTCTCATGGATCCGACTACACAGGAGAACACCAGCATAACCGGTGTGTTTTATCAGTATGTTCTGATGCTGATGATGATTGCCACGGGAATGTACCGATATCTGTTCGGGGCACTTGCAGATACCTTTACACTGATTCCGGTAAACGGTGCAGTGTTTCGCGGAGATGCTCTGCTGACCTCAATGCTGGGCTTCTTGGGAGATTATGTTGTTATCGGTTTCCGGATTGTACTGCCCGTATTTTGTACGATGCTTCTGTTGAATACGGTTCTCGGCGTGTTGGCCAAGGTATCGCCGCAGATGAATATGTTTGCGGTGGGTATTCAGTTGAAGATATTGGTTGGACTGTCGGTTATTTTCATTACCGCCGGTATGTTGCCCGGGACAGCCGATTATATTTTTGAAGAAATGAAACAAATGATTCAATCCTTTGTGGGAGCTCTACAATGATTCGTTATAACCTGCAATTTTTTGCAAAGGAAGGTATGGGGGGCGAGAAGACAGAACCCGCTACCCAGAAAAAACTGGATGATGCCCGCAAGGAAGGGCAGGTGGCAAAAAGCCGTGAAATAGCAAACGGTCTCGGTCTTCTGGCATTGTTTGTATTGCTGAGGGTTTGGGTGGGCCATATGGGTATACAACTGTTGGAGGTTTTCCCCAGTGTTTACGACAGGATTCCGGCCATGGCAGATTACTGGAACGGTCATTTGCCGGAGACCGATACAAAAGCCGTGTTTGTTCTGATGCTGGAAGAAATACTGATCATTATTGCGCCGGTATTGCTGATTGGCTTCGTGGTGGCATTTGTCAGTGATGTTGCCCAAGTGGGATGGAAGCCTACCGGGAAACCCCTTCAGCCGAAATTCAGTAAGCTGAATCCCCTGCAGGGATTTAAACGGATATTTTCCGTGAATGCAATTGTGGAGTTGATTAAGTCCCTTGCCAAAATCGGTTTGATTCTGTTGATATGTTATGGTTATTTGAAAGACAAATGGGTACTTTTACTGAACCTTTATGATATGTCGTTAATGCAGGGGATTGCATTGGCGGCGGAGATTATGACGGATTTGGGAATTCGGATTTCTGCGGTATATATGATTATCGCGCTGGCTGACCTCATTTACCAGAGAGTGAAGTTCAGCAACGATATGAAGATGACAAAGCAGGAAATTAAAGAAGAGTACAAACAGCAGGAAGGGGATCCGCAGATTAAGGGACAGATTCGACAGAAGATGAGAGAAGCATCAAGACGCCGTATGATGCAGAATCTGCCGCAGGCAGATGTAGTCATTACCAACCCTACCCATTATGCGGTTGCCATCAAGTATGATCCGGAGGTGGCTGAAGCGCCTGTTGTGATTGCAAAGGGTGAGGACTATATGGCCGCCCGGATTAAGGAAGTTGCAAGAGAAAATAAGATAGAAATTGTAGAGAATAAGCCGCTTGCCCGTATGCTTTACGCGAATGTGGATATCGGACAGGCGATTCCGCCGGAGCTGTATCAGGCAGTGGCGGAGGTCCTTGCGTTTGTGTATCATTTGCAGGGAAAACTGTGAGGAATGGTTTTTGATTCTTTCGAAGTGTATATCGGGTTGAGTATATTGTAGAGTAATGAGGAGAGAAAGGAGGAAAGTAGTATGAATGCAAGACTTGCAAGGACAGATGCTATGGTGGCAATTTATATTTTGGTTGCGTTTATTATGTTTATCGTACCATTGCCGTCATTTGTACTGGATCTTTTCATGGCGTTTAATATAGCCATGGCATTTACCATTCTGTTTGTGTGCATGTTTACGAAGGAAGTCCTGGATTTATCTTACTTTCCCACAATCCTCCTGTTTACCACAATCTTCAGAATTGCCCTGAATGTCTCCTCCACCAGACTGATTTTGACCACCGGCACCTCCGGAAACGTGGTAAAGACTTTCGGTGAGTTTGTGGGCGGCGGTGATTTGATTGTCGGTTCCATTATCTTTATCATCCTGATTCTGATTCAGTTTCTGGTAATCAACAAAGGTTCTGAGCGTGTGGCAGAGGTAACCGCAAGATTTACATTGGATGCAATGCCCGGAAAGCAGATGGCTATTGATGCCGATTTGAATACAGGTGCCATTGATGATAAGGAAGCGAAGCTCAGACGTGATAAAATACAGCTGGAAGCAAACTTTTTCGGCTCCATGGACGGTGCCGTGAAATACGTAAAAGGTGATGCCATAGCCGGACTTCTGCTGACGGTAATCAACCTGGTAGGCGGTATTGCCATGGGTATGCTGCGGGGAGGCAGCGATATCTCCACAGCACTGGACAATTACGGTATTCTTACCATCGGTGACGGACTGGTCAGTCAGATTCCTTCGCTGTTGATTTCCCTTTCCACAGGTATTCTTGTCACCAAGGGCGGAAAAGAATCGGATTTCGGCCCGACTATGGTCAAACAGCTTTTCGGCGTTCCCAAGGTGATGTATCTGGTTGGAGGAACTCTTACATTTTTGGGTGTTGTTACAGATTTGAATACCATCCTTTTTGTGGGAATGGGACTTTTGTTCGTTGTGGGAGGAAGATTGATTGCCGCAAATCTGGAAACAGCCGGTATAGAGCAGGAGGTAGATACCGAGGAAGCTGCGGCGGAGGAAATACGTCAGCCCGAAAACGTTAACAGCCTGCTTCAGGTGGACCCCATCGAGTTGGAATTCGGCTACGGTATTATTCCACTGGCGGATGTCAACCAGGGTGGAGATTTGCTTGACCGGGTAGTAATGATACGAAGACAAATTGCTCTGGAACTTGGTACAGTAGTACCTATCATCCGGCTGCGTGATAACATTCAGTTGAATCCAAACCAGTATATTATAAAAATTAAGGGAATTCAGGTCAGCGAGGGAGAAATTCTCTTTGACCATTATATGGCTATGAACCCCGGATATGTTGAGGAAGAAATTACGGGCATACCCACTTTTGAACCTTCCTTTCATCTGCCGGCCATCTGGATTACGGAAGGGCAGAGAGAACGTGCGGAAAGCCTCGGCTATACGGTCGTGGACCCGCCTTCCATTATTGCAACTCATCTGACGGAGATTATCAGGCAGTACATATCCGAACTTTTGACCCGCCAGGATGTGCAGAACCTGGTGAACAACCTGAAAGAGACCAATCCTTCCCTTGTGGAGGAACTTGTGCCGAAGCAGTTGGGAATCGGCGAGATACAGAAGGTATTGCAGAATCTGCTGAAGGAAGGTATCTCCATACGGGATTTACTGACGATTATGGAAACTTTGGCGGACTATGCACCGACCACGAGAGATACGGATATTCTTACGGAATATGTACGGCAAAGTTTAAAACGTGCCATATCCACCAAGTATTTTCCGGCGCATGAAACGACCAGTGTGGTTACGTTGGATCCCAAGGTGGAGCAGGAAATTATGGCAAGTGTGAAGCAGACAGAGACAGGCGCATTTTTGAATCTTGATCCTGCCAGATCCAGGGCGATTATCAATTCTGTGGGGAAGGAAGTGCAAAAGCTGGAGAATCTGGGAAAAAGTCCCATTATCATTACTTCTCCCATAGTCCGAATGTATTTTAAGCGCTTGACGGAGGATTATTATAAGGATTTGGTTGTTGTATCGTATAACGAAGTGGAATCTAATGTAGAATTACAGTCTGTTGGGATGGTGACGGCATAATGATAATCAAAAAGTTTGTTGGAAAAACAGAAGAAGAGGCGCAGGAAGCGGCAAAAAAAGAGCTGGGCAGCGGCATTGTTATCATGAATGTCCGGAATGCCAAAAAGAAGGGGCTTGCCGGATTTTTCGGTTCCAGACAGGTGGAAGTTACCGTTGCACTGGAGGAGGAAAGTGATTCTCTGAGGACGGTTCGAAGGGAGAGTCCCAAAAACGAAAATACTGTTGCAAAAAAAGCAGAGCAGGAAAAGGAAACCGCCCAGAATGTGGTGAGTGTTATGAGTGAGAGCTCTCAGAATATCGAGAAGAAGCTTGACAGCCTGCAGACACTTCTGGTTAACCGTTTTGGCCGGGAGGAACAGATAAAAAGCGAACAGTCCCAGCCGGAATCGGTATCTGTTCAGAACGGAGAAGAAAAAAAGAGTAAAGAAGAGGATGAGGGAAACAAGGAACAGGAAAAGTTTATCCGCCTCCTCTACAATACCATGCTGGAGAATGAGGTTGACGAAAAATATGCCAACCAGATTATTGACGATGCTGAAAAAAACAGAAAACCCAATCTTCCCTTTGACTATATTCTGGCTAATGTGTATCAGAAAATGATTTTAAAATTCGGAAAAGCAGAGGGAATTATTCCTGCACAAAACGGTCCTAAGATTCTTTTGTTTATGGGGCCTACAGGAGTCGGTAAAACAACAACCATTGCCAAAATCGCCAGTCACTATGCAATGGAGGAAAAGAAAAAAATTGTACTTCTGACAGCGGACACCTACCGCATTGCTGCGGCAGAACAGCTGAGAACCTATGCGAATATTCTTGAAGTTCCTTTTCGAGTGATTTACACGGAGGAAGAATTGAAGACTGCAGTTTCCGATTTTGGAGACTATGATTATATCTTTATTGATACGGCGGGGCATTCCCATCAAAATGAAGAATTGCTCGAAAAGATGAGACAGCTGATAAAAACGGCAGGGGAAGCCGGAGAATATCAGACCTTTCTGGTCCTGTCGGCAACTACAAAATACAGGGATTTGCAGAAAATTGCTTCCAGCTACAAGGAGATATCAGATTATCAACTGATATTTACCAAGCTGGATGAGACGGCAACTCTCGGGTGTCTGATGAATCTGAGATTATATACGGAAACTCCCATTGCCTATGTGACCTGCGGACAGAATGTGCCGGATGACATTGAACAGTTTAATCCGCAGAAGACAGTGAAACAGCTTCTCAGTACAGGACATAGGACGTGAGGAAAGGAGAGGACGATATGGACCAGGCGGAACAACTGAGAATTATTAAGGCAAGCAGGCAATCTAGGCCCTTGGCCCGTGTCATAACCGTAACCAGCGGAAAGGGCGGCGTGGGGAAATCAAACACCTCCATTAATCTGGCGATTCAGTTCCGAAAGATGGGAAAGAAGGTAATTATCCTGGATGCCGATTTCGGACTTGCCAACATAGAAATCATGTTTGGAGCGGTACCGAAGCATAATCTTTGTGACCTGATTTATCAGGGCAAAAATATCAGGGAGATTATCACATGGGGACCTATGGAGGTTGGATTTATCTCCGGAGGAAGCGGAATTGCGGGAATGACAAATCTGAGCCGTGATTATCTGATGTACATCATTCAGAATCTGGCCCAGCTTGATGCCATTGCGGATATTATCATTGTGGATACGGGAGCGGGAATATCTGATGCAGTATTGGAATTCCTGGTGGCAAGCGGAGAAATTTTGCTGGTGACGACGCCGGAGCCCACATCCATTACAGATTCCTACTCTCTGCTGAAGGCACTGTACAGACATCCCCGCTTTCAGGAAGAAGCGACAAAAGTGAAGATGATTGCAAACAGGGTGGAGAAGGAAGCGGAAGGACAGATTTTGTTTAATAAGCTGAATGCCGTGGTAACCAGGTATTTGAAAATTCCCATGACTTACCTGGGCAGTGTTCCCGAGGATGTGCAGTTATCCAGGGCAGTGATGCAGCAGGTACCCGTTTCTTTACAGAATCCGGGAGCAAAATCATCGGTAGCTTATGAAAAAATTGCAAAAAAACTCTTGGGAAAAGAAGAGGAAGAACGGCAGCCGAAGAGAGGTATGGCAGCTTTCTTCTCCCATATTGTGAACGGGAAAAAATAACGTAAGATGTAGGGCAGGTGAGTTAATATGATTTCAAAATTTATTAAAGTCGGAGACAAAATTGAGCTGCAGGCTGTCGACAGGGCAACGGAAGGCAAATCAGCAGAAGTATTACCGGGCAGAGTGGATAAAGTTTACAACAGCTCGGTGCAGGAAATCTTATCGGAGGATACCTTGGAAATTACCATGCCCATGGAAAAGACAAAGCTGATATTGCTTCCGGTATACAGTGAATATGACCTGGTCTTTTTCACGGATGCCGGGCTTTATCAGTGTTTTGCCAGAATTATTGACAGATACAAGAGTAATAACGTCTATATCCTGGTGGTAGAACTGACCAGTAATCTGAGAAAGTATCAAAGACGTGAGTTTTACCGTTTCAGTTGTGCATTGGAAATGTGCGCAAGAAATCTGGAGGAAGAAGAAATACAGGCAATTGAGAGCAAAACCCCTTATGTCCTGACTCCGGGACTGCCTTTAAAGCAAAGTATCATTGTTGATATCAGCGGAGGCGGGTTGCGTTTCATCTCCGCCCAGAAATATGACCCCGACAGCCTTCTTTACATCAGTTATCATCTTTTAAAAGGCGGAGAGAGAAAGAAATATGAAGTGATCGGAAAAGTGTTGAGTGTACGGGAGCTGGAAAATCGTCCGGGGAGCTGGGAGCATCGTGTACAGTATTATGACATGGACAGTAATACACGAGAAGAAATAATCAAATATATTTTTGAGGAAGAAAGAAAAAGTCGAAGAAAAGAGAGGTCATAACAATGCCGAAAAAAATTCTCCTGGTTGATGACTCTGCACTCATGAGAAGAGTGCTTTGTGATATAATTGATTCTGATGAGAGGTTCCAGGTTGTTGCGAGAGCAACAAACGGGCTGGAAGCCTTCGACCTGCTCAGCAGGAATCAGTATGATGCGGTTGTTTTGGATGTTAATATGCCGAAGATGAACGGTCTTCAACTTCTGGAGGAACTAAGAAAATTCAAAATTCCCGCAAGAGTGATGATGGCGAGTACGGATACGAAGGAGGGTGCAAAAACTACCCTGGATGCCCTGGAACTGGGAGCACTTGATTTCATACATAAACCAGACAGTGCGGTTGACTGCCGCGTAGCCGATTTTAAGGATGAACTTCTTCGAATTCTCGATGTGGTGGCAAACAGTAAGCTTCCTGTTTTCGAGCCCGCAGAAAAGATTCAGGAGAACAGAAGAACCACTGCAAAGATGGTGGATATCGCTAAAAAGTTTTCCGGCAAGACTCCCGGCACCAAAATTGTTGCCATTGCAAGCTCGACAGGAGGTCCCAAGGCACTGCAGAGTGTCATCCCCAGACTCCCGGCAGAATTGGATGCACCGGTACTTTTGGTACAGCATATGCCAAAGGGGTTTACGGCGTCTCTGGCGGAGCGCCTAAATGACTTAAGCGCAATCGGTGTGAAGGAGGCACAGGAAGGGGACGAGCTGAAAAACGGCATGGTATATGTGGCGATGGGCGGAAAGCACATGAATGTGAAGAATGCGGGTGGAAAATACATTATCCATTATTCCGACGAGCCGAGCAGAGAAGGTGTAAAGCCATGTGCGAACTATATGTATGAATCTCTTTCCAACAGCAGTTATGACAAAATTATCTGTGTTGTCATGACCGGAATGGGAGCTGACGGGACAGAGGGAATCCGGAATTTGGAAGCAAAGAAACCGGTTCATGTGATTTCCCAGAATCAGGAGTCCTGTACTGTGTACGGTATGCCAAAGTCGGTTGTCAATGCCGGGTTGTCGGATCAGGTGGTTCCTCTGGAACAAATTGCTCAGGAGATTATTTTGAACGTTGGAGTCAAAGCTTGACAAATAAAGAAAGGGAAGGGTAAGCAGTATGGACGTAAGTCAGTATCTCGAGATTTTCCTTGACGAAACCAAGGAGCATTTGCAAAATCTGAACACACGGATTCTGGAGCTGGAGGCTGACCCTGAGGGGGCGGATACCGTCAATGAGATTTTCCGGGCAGCGCATTCACTGAAGGGAATGGCAGGCACGATGGGCTATAAGAGAATGCAGAATCTGACACATGACATGGAGAATGTATTTTCTGAGGTACGCAACGGAAATATCAAAGTGCAGCCTGAGATGATTGATGTACTTTTCCAGTGTCTGGATGCCCTGGAGGAGTATACCGACAATATTCAGACTACCGGTGACGAAGGAACAAATGAAAACGAGGGCCTGATTAAGCAGTTAAATGACATCCTGAACGGCGGTAAGGTTTCCGGCACAGAAGCAAAAAAAGAGGAGAAGCCTGCAGCAGAAGCCCCCATCGTTGAAAGCAGCGCAAAATGGGATGAAATTGCACTGGATGATTCCCAGATTACTGTGATTCGGGAAGCACAGAAGCAGGGCAAGAAGGTCTATGGCCTCAATGTGCTCATACAGGAAAATTGTATTTTGAAGGCAGCCCGGGCATTTCTGGTATTTAAAGCAGTGGAAGAACAGGCTGAGATTATTGTGTCCGAACCCAGCGCACAGGATGTGGAGGATGAAAAATTTGACAGAGACTTCACGCTGATTGTCTTGTCAGACGCTGAGCTGGATGCGATTATCAAAGCGGCTGAAAATGTGTCCGAGATTGAAAAGGTATCCGGTGCACCGATTGTGCTGGAGAACAATAAACATTATAGCAAGAATGAAGAGGCGGAAGCTTCCGTTGCTGTCGAGAATACCGCAGAGCAGGCTTCCCCTGCCGCTGCAACGACGACGGCTCCTGCGCCGGCAAACACGGCCGCACCTGCCGCAACGAAACAGGACGCAAAGAAACAGGCTCCCGCAAAGCCCGTGGTAAACCGCACCGTTCGAGTAGATATTGAAAAGCTGGATTCCCTGATGAATCTAGTCAGCGAATTGATTATTGCTAAGAATTCCCTGGTATCCGTTTCCAGTCAGGAACAGACGAACATTAACAGTGCGTTCAACGAACAGATTGAGTATCTGGAGCAGGTTACCACAAACTTGCATGAATCCGTCATGAAGGTGCGAATGGTGCCTATTGAAAGCGTTGTGAACAAGTTCCCCAGAATGATTCGGGACTTGTCCAAGAAGCTGGATAAGAAGATGGAACTGTATATGACCGGTGAGGAAACCGAGTTGGACCGTACCGTGGTTGATGAAATCGGTGATCCGCTGATGCATCTGCTTCGCAATTCCGCAGATCACGGATTGGAATCGGCTGAGGTTCGTGCCCAGAGAGGCAAACCTGCGGTAGGATCTATCTTCCTGGATGCATATCAGGACGGAAACAATGTTGTGATTGAGGTAAGGGATGACGGTAACGGCATTGATATCGAGGCAGTAAGAAATAAGGCTATTGAAAGGGGAACCATCACCCCTGAGCAGGCAGCAAATATGACGGATAAGGATATTATCAATCTGTTATTCCTGCCCAGCTTTTCCACAGCAAAGAAAGTTACGGATGTGTCGGGACGAGGTGTGGGACTTGATGTAGTTAAATCAAAGATTGAGTCCTTAAGCGGCGAGGTGGAAGTGAAATCCAAACTGGGAGTCGGAAGTACATGGACCATCAGACTGCCTTTGACCCTGGCAATTATCCAGGCCCTGATGGTGGTTGTAGGGAATGAAAAATATGCTATTTCTCTCGGCTCCATACAGACCCTGGAGGATATCGCTCCAAGTGAGGTGAAACTGGTACAGAACAAAGAAGTGATTCATCTTAGGGGTAATGTAATTCCGCTGATTCGTCTGAATGAAGTGCTGGATATTGAAAGTAAAAAATCCAAGGATGACAATCTGATTGTAGTAATTGTCAAGAAAGGGGACAAGATGGCGGGACTTGTCATCGATGAACTCATCGGACAACAGGAAATCGTTATCAAATCTCTGGGAAGATACACCAGACAGTGCAAATTTATCAGCGGCGCAACCATTCTGGGAGACGGCGAAATCGCTCTGATTCTGGATGCCAATGCCTTGATTTAGGAAGGGAGAGGAGACACATATGGAACTCAGTACAAATACAGCAAAGAACTTACCCGAGGAAGATAATAAAGAAACAGGGGAAAGCGTTCAGTACATTGTCATCAGATTGGGAAACGAACAGTACGGTATTGATATCCGATATATTGACAATATTGTAAGAATGCAGCCGATTACCCGTATTCCCAAGATGCCTCCTTACCTAAAAGGAGTTATCAACATGAGAGGTGAGGTGAATCCTGTCATCAGTATGCGCTTGATTATGGGGTTGGAAGAGGATGTATATACGAAAGCCACCAGAATCATTGTACTGAAGCTGGAACAGGAAGGCAATGTAGGCTTTATCGTGGATGAGGTAAAGGAAGTGGTAACACTTTCCCCTGATGAGATTGAAAAGATTACATATAACTCAAAAGAAGAAAAAACCAACCTGATTACTGCGGTCGGAAAGCACAATGGAGAGCTGATTTCCCTGTTTGATTTGAATGCAATCAATATAGAGGGAAATTAGTTTAGGGTATGAAAAAGGAGAAGTAGCCCATGGGAGACATGAGTTTAGAGCAGGTTACTGAAAACTATTATGATGTACTGAAGGAGCTGGGAAATATCGGAGCCGGAAATGCCATGACGGCACTATCGCAGATGCTGCAGTGCAAAGTGGATATGAAAGTTCCTCAGGTTCGCCTGCTGGAGTTTCGAGACGTCGGCGAAGTGATGGGCGGCGAAGAACAGATTATGGTTGGAGTGTTCCTTGGCGTAGAAGGCGACATCACCGGAAGCATGATGTTCATGGTGGAAGAAGGAAGCGCAAGACATCTGATTCAGAAGATTACCATGGGTATGCTACCCGAAGGAAGCGAGTTTGAGGAGATGGGGTTGTCCGCAATGAAGGAAGTGGGCAATATCATCACCGGAGCATATCTGAATTCCCTGTCCACGCTGACAAATATGAAAATTTATCCTACGCCGCCTTCTGTGACGGTGGATATGGCCGGAGCAATCTTAAGTGTACCTGCCAGTATTTTTGGCATTTTTGGAGACAAACTTTTGATGATTCAGTCGCAATTTTACGACGAGGTTAAGTTGGACGGATATTTTATCCTGATTCCGGATTTGGAATCTTATGAAAAGATTTTGACATCGTTGGGTTTGCCGATTGTTTAAGATATGCCGGAAATCGAGAAACAAGAGAAACGGGAAAAGATGCATGAGTGAAATTATTAAAGTAGGAATGGCAGATTTGAAAACCTGTGTAAGCCCCGACGGTATAACTACCCTGGGGCTTGGTTCCTGTGTGGGAATTGCAATCAGGGATCCGGTGAGCAAGGTGGGAGGATTAGCTCATATTATGCTGCCGGACAGCAAGGCAATTAAAAACGGACAGCAAAGTGTTGCAAAATTTGCCGATACGGGAATAGTAGAGCTTGTCAGACAGATGGAAAAGCTTGGAGCAAAGCAGAGCCGTATGGTTGCAAAAATAGCGGGCGGAGCCACCATGTTCACTTTTCAGGGCAGCGGTTCCAATATCGGTCAGGTCGGAGACAGAAACGTAGAAGCAGTCAAGAATAAATTGAAAGAGCTGAAGATACCGATTCTTGCTGAAGATACCGGCGCAAATTACGGGAGAACGGTTATTTTTTATCCGGAGAGCGGTGATTTCCACATCCGTGCGGTTGGAAAGAGCGAGACAATAATCTGATGAGGATAGCGAGAAAATGAACAGGAAGAATTTACCGTTGATTTTGATGCTGACAGCAGGTGCGGTCACATGTATTATCACGTTTATCAGGCGGTATACCATGGTTGAAAAGCTGGCAAGCCTGTTGGTTGTGCTGGCATTATTCTATTTATTGGGAAGCATATGGAAATGGACGTTGGATTATTTTGACAGTCAGAATGAGAAAAGACGTCAGGAAGAGGGAGAAGTAATCGAAAAGGAAAATGCCGCAGACGTAGAGAATTCCGAAGCTCAGGTTAATCGAGCCGATTCAGGAGAAGAGAAGGCATAAAGCACAGCTTAAGGTAAAGTACGGGATAAGGGAAGGGGGCGACAGATTTCATGGATGAAGCAGGCAGAAAAAAGCTTTTGGAAGAATATGCCCGGACAAAGACACCGGAATCCAGGGAAAAAATTATATTGGAATATGCGCCTCTTGTAAAGGTAGTCGCAGGGCGTCTGAGTATGTACCTGGGATATAATGTGGAGTATGAAGACCTTGTCAGTTATGGTATTTTCGGATTGATTGATGCCATAGACAAGTTTGACTGTATGAAAGAAGTCAAATTTGAAACATATGCCAGCCTGAGAATCCGGGGAGCGATTTTGGATCAAATTCGAAAGATGGATTGGATTCCCAGGACAATTCGGCAGAGACAGAAGAAGATTGAGGCGGTAATCAAAGAAATAGAACAGAACACCGGACGCGGAGCTACGGACGAGGAGGTTGCAAAGGGGCTGGGCATTACTGAGGACGAGTATCTGGACTGGCAGTCACAAATGAAGATTACCGGAATTGTCTCATTGAATGAATATATGGAACAAGGCAGTGATGTGTCGCAGGATTACAGCAGACATACCACATCGCGCTTTGAGGCTCCCGAAGAGAGAGTCGAGAAAGAAGAGCTTGCAAAGGTTTTGGGAGAAGCCCTGCAAATGCTCACCGAGAAAGAACAAAAGGTGATTACCCTGTATTATTACGAGGAACTGACTCTGAAAGAAATCAGCAGTATTCTGGAAGTTTCGGAATCCAGAGTTTCGCAGCTGCATACCAGGGCACTGCAGAAAATGAAAGTAAAAATGGGGGACTACATGGGAATTCTAAAGGACAGTTAATTAATTACTCTTGGAGATCAACTATGCAGAACGGTTACTTTCGATTGGTGAATCAAAATGACGGCAGCGGATTTGGCGTCGCTTTATATCAGCCTCAGGGCGGCGGAGAAAAAATAAATGTGGATGAACTCGCGGAGTATCTCGATGGCATCAAAGTCGGATATGAACGTGTGAAACTCGAAATGCTCATAATGACAGAAAAAGACGGATATTATCGTCTCGGTACAGGGCAGTGTCCGACCATTCCGGAGACTTATCATCTTACTGTGAGTCAGGACGGAATGATTGCCACTGCTCGATTTATTCCGCCTTCTGAATCAGGAGAGAGAATTACCTTCGATGACTTTTACAAGGATTTAAGATACCGCAATATTACATACGGCATCAATGTGGAAGCCCTGCAGACACATTTTCAATCGGACAATGATTACTGCACCGATATTGTGATTGCCAGAGGGAAAGAGCCCGTTCAGGGAGAAGATGCCAGAATCGAGTATAATTTCAACACCGAACTGCACAGACGTCCTGCCCAGCGGGAGGATGGAAGCGTGGATTACTTCCATATGACAACCATTAATCACTGCCGAAAGGGAGAAGAACTGGCGAGGATAATTCCGGAGAATCCCGGTGAGAACGGGTATGATGTTTACGGACAGGCAATCAAACCGAGAGAGGTGAAACACGCCACCTTAAAGTTCGGAAGAAATATTGAACTATCGGAGGATAAGCATGTAATTCGGTCTATGGTGGACGGACATGTAACGCTGGTGGATGACAAGGTGTTTGTCTCCGATGTTTACGAGGTAAAAAATGTGGATGTTTCCACCGGAAACCTTGAATTTGACGGCAGTATTGAAATAAGCGGCAATGTGGTGGAAAACTTTGAAGTGAAGGCCGGCGGAAATGTTATCATAAACGGACTGGTGGAAGGTGCAAGAATCATAGCCGGCGGCAATATCATCATTGCCAAGGGTATGAACGGAATGGGGAAGGGATACCTGAAAGCCGGCGGAGATGTGATAGTAAAGTTTTTGGAAAATGTTAGAGTGGTTACAGGTGGGTATGTAGAAACAGAAGCAATTCTACACAGCCGTGTCTCTGCCGGCGGTGAAGTTCATGTGGACGGACGAAAGGGAATTATCGTCGGCGGTTATGTACAAGCCGGCACCAGAGTATCGGCAAAAGTGATAGGAGCCAGCATGGGGTCCTCCACAATTATTGAGGTCGGTGTCAATCCGTTAATTAAAACACAGTACAACAATATGCAAAAGAAGATTACGGATCATACAAAGACAATTAAGAATGCCGAAGTAATTCTGATGAACTTTAAAGATAAGATGAAAAAGGGGCTTCCGTATAACGAAAGCCAGATTAAGTACATGAAGAGTGTTGCGAAACTTGTGGAAGAAAAGACGGCCGAGCTGGAACAGATGAATCAATACATGGAGAAACTGCGGAATATGATGGAAATTCAGAAGCAGGCTGAAGTTGTGGTGAATGATGAATTGCATCCGGGGACCACTATTATTATCGGAGAGACATCTAAGACCATTCAGACAAGCTATCGTTATTGTAAGTTTGTCAAAGAGCGCGGTGAGGTGTGTATGGCAGCATTATAGTGTGACAGCCTCAGACAGGAGGGGACGATATGGCGTTTGGGTCTATCGAGTTGACAACGATATCCAGAGCACAGGATTATTCAATCATCAAGCAGAATGAGGATAACAAGGCTTTTGCGGATCAGGTCAACGGTCAGGTTCAGGTACAGAAGAATGAAAGACAGAAAGCCCGTGAAGTACATAGCAGTGATGATACACAGTGGCATGAGAGTAAACCGGATGCCCGTGAGAAGGGCAAAAATGAGTATTTCGGGGATGGCGGGAAGCATCGTAAGGAGCAGCAGAAAGAACGCGTTCTCGTCAAAGGGCAGAGCAGTTTTGATATAAAGATATAAAATACAGGTGGTTTGAGAATGGAAACAATGGAAATAGTCCTGCTGATTGTGGGAGGAATTATTTTTGTATTAAGCTTTTTTATACCCGAGAGGAAGGGCAATATCTCCGGGCAGACAGAGGAGGAAGCCAAGAAGGAAATTGAAAAGATTGTAAACACGGAATTAGATAATGTTCGGGGACATGTGGATGATGTGGTGGATGAAGCAATCACTTACGCCATGGAGAAGACAGAACGCTCACTGGAACGTCTGTCCAATGAGAAAATCATGGCGGTCAGTGAATATTCCGATACGGTTCTTGCCGAGATACATAAAAATCATGAAGAGGCTATGTTCCTGTACGATATGCTAAACAGCAAGCATGTAAATCTGAAAAATACCGTGTCTGAGGTAAACCGCACCGTGAAGGAAGCGGAAGAGACAGTGTCGGGTTTCCAAAGGCTGGCGCCGGAGTCGTTGAAAGATACGGAAGCGGTGAAAGCTGTCCCGAAGAAGACAAAGGAAAAAGAGGATAAGCCACAAAAAAAACAGGAGATGAAACTGCCGGAAGCAAAGGAAGAAAAAGCGGGAAGAATCAGTTTCCTGGAGGAGACAGATGCTGACGGACGTAATAATAACGAAAGAATATTGGAGCTTTACAATCAGGGAAAATCCAAGGTGGCAATCGCAAAAGAACTGGGACTTGGCGTAGGAGAGGTAAAGCTGGTGATTGATTTGTTTCAGAATCAGAAGAAATGAGGTAACAGGTGAAATTGCGATATTATTTACGGGGGCTTGGAATCGGAATTATCGTGACAGCTCTGATGATGGGAATTGCTACAAGGGACAATGCTCCTATGACGGATGCGGAAATTAAAGCGGCAGCTTACGCGTTGGGTATGGTGGACAGCAATTCCATAAAATTATCGGATATCCGGACGACTGAAGAGCCGGGTGATAATAATGAAGCGGAGAATGTGGAAGATACTGCCGGAAGTAGCGAAGCGGAGAACGTAGGAGATAATACCGAAGATACAGGGAACTCCGGGGAGAACGAAGAACCCGGAGAAACAGTTTCCATTACAATCAAATCCGGTTCCGGTTCCAGAACTGTCTGCAATCAGCTGAAGGAGGCAGGACTGATAGAGGATGCAGGTGCTTTTGACCAATATTTGGTGGATAACGGTTACTCCCGAAGAATCTGTGTTGGCACTTACAAAATTGAAAGTGGATCGGATTGGGAAAAGATAGCAAAAATCATTACAAAAACAAGGTAATTTCAGGAAAACCCCTTGCAACAGGGGTTTTCTTATGTTATAATGCGAATGTTGTGACTAAAAAACACGCATTTCGATTCGGTGATGGTGCTTTTGCCATAGAGCAAAGGTCGTTGCCGGAGCTAACCACAGTTTAACGCGACTGCGGCAGAAAAGAAAGAGCGGAAGAATGAAACCAAACGGAGGTAGAAAAAATGAGCGTTATTTCTATGAAACAGTTACTTGAAGCAGGTGTTCACTTCGGACACCAGACCAGAAGATGGAACCCTAAGATGGCTCCTTATATCTTCACAGAGAGAAACGGTATCCACATCATCGATCTGCAGAAGTCTGTAGTTAAAGTTGATGAGGCATACAGAGCAATCTCTGAAATCGTAGCCCAGGGCGGCACCATTCTTTTTGTCGGCACAAAGAAGCAGGCTCAGGATGCTGTTAAGACAGAGGCAGAGCGTTGCGGTATGTACTATGTTAATGAGAGATGGCTGGGCGGCATGCTCACCAACTTCAAGACCATTCAGTCCCGTATTGCAAGACTGCATGCAATTGAAAAGATGTCTGAAGACGGAACCTTCGATGTTCTTCCCAAGAAGGAAGTTATCGAGCTGAAGAAAGAGTGGGAGAAGCTGGAGAAGAACCTTGGCGGAATCAAGAATATGACCAGAATTCCCGATGCTATTTTTGTAGTAGATCCCAAGAAGGAAAGAATCTGTGTACAGGAAGCTCATTCCCTGGGAATTACACTGATTGGTATCGGTGATACAAACTGTGATCCTGAGGAACTGGATTACATCATTCCCGGAAATGACGATGCTATCAGAGCCGTTAAGCTGATTGTGGCTAAGATGGCTGATGCTGTTATCGAAGCTAATCAGGGTGAGGCTGTTTACACTGCAGAAGATGTTGCGGCAGACGCTGAAGCTGAAGATATCGAAGAAGTTGCAGACGCTGAATAATGTAAAAAGTATTTCTAAGTCTAGGGCAGTGGAGAGCACTGCCCAAGTTTTTCTGATTTCGTCTGCAAATACCCCGCAGAGGTATTTGCGTAAATATAGATGAAATATAAAATGATAATGGAGGAAATAGAGATGGCAGAAATTACCGCATCTATGGTAAAAGAGCTGCGTGAAATGACCGGCGCAGGCATGATGGATTGTAAAAAGGCTCTGAATGAGACAAACGGAAATATGGATGAGGCTGTTGAGTTCCTGAGAAAGAATGGACAGGCAAAGGCTGAGAAGAAAGCAAGCAGAATTGCAGCGGAAGGTATTTGCCGCATTGCTTCCGAGGGTGATAATGTCGCTGCTGTTGTTGAAGTAAACTCCGAGACAGACTTTGTTGCAAAGAACGAAACCTTCCAGCAGTTTGTTGAAGCTGTTGCAAAGCAGGCTGTGAAGACCAATGCACCTGATATCGATACATTTATGGCTGAGAACTGGATTGAGGACAGCTCCAAGACCGTTTCCGAAGCGTTGGTTGAGAAGATTGCCGTTATCGGTGAGAAATTGAGCATCAGAAGATTTGAGAAGGTTGTGGAGAACGAAGGTTGCGTTGTTACTTATGTACACGGCGGCGGACGTATCGGTGTCATCCTTGATGCAAAGACAGACGTTGTCAATGACGCAGTGAAGGAAGCTCTGACCAACCTTGCAATGCAGGTTGCAGCTCTTTATCCCAAGTATGTTGCTACTTCCGAGGTTCCCGAGGAGTTCAAGGCTCATGAGAAGGAAATTATTGCAGCTCAGATTGAGCAGGATCCTAAGATGGCAGGAAAGCCCGAGAAGGTTATCGAAGGTGCTATCATGGGACGTCTGAACAAGGAGTTAAAGGAAGTATGTCTGCTTGAGCAGGTATATGTAAAAGCTGAAGACGGAAAGCAGACCGTAACCCAGTACCTTGCGCAGGTTGCCAAGGAAAACAATGCAAACATCAGCATCAGAAAATTCGTTCGTTTCGAGACCGGTGAAGGACTGGAGAAGAAGCAGGAAGATTTCGCGGCTGAAGTTGCTGCACAGATGAAGTAAATAGATTGAAATGATGACGGCTGTCTGTATACAGACAGCCGTTTGTTTTTTGTGAAAAATATCGAATTTTGTAGACAAAAATTTTGAAAACTGTTAATATTGTATATGAAATATTTGGGTAAAGTCAGGTGATTTTTTTGAAAGCGGCCTATGCTGTTGCATTTGCGGCAGTTGGAATCTGTCTGCTGTTCTGTATTGCGAAAGCAAAGAAGAATGACAGAAGAATTGCAGTGGTTGTCAGAAAGCTTCTAAGTGTCGGTTTTGCGGCTGTTCTGGCAAATATTGTAATTGTGCTGACATCGGATAAAAACGTCTGTATGGTAGCATACAGCGTCTTTTTTGCGTGTATTGACTGGCTGCTTTACTTTATGTTTTGTTTTGCGCTGGAGTTCTGTGGCAGTGCTGACAGAAAGTATGTTATCCGCCCTCTTTGGTGGGTTATTCTGACATTTGATTCCCTGTCGATGTTGGGTAATATTTTCCTGCGCCATGCATTTGATTGTAAACCGATTGTGACAGAATACGAGGAGGTCTATTTTAGACCTGTAGGTTATGGTTTCTATGGTGTTCATCTTACGATTTCTTATTTACTGGTGGTGTTTACCTTTGCAATTCTGATTCACAAGGCAATCGTGACTTCCGAAATATACCGGGAGAAATATCTGCTGGTGCTGGTTATTTTAGGGTTTATTGTAATTGGAGATGCTACATATGTGTTTACCGACGAGAAAGTGAATGTCTCCATTGTCAGTTTCGCCCTGGGCGGTATGATGATTTATTATTATGCAGTTGTTTTTGTGCCAAAGGAATTGATGAAACGAACATTGACGCTTGTTGTGCAGGATATGTCGGATGCGGTATTTATTCTCGACGAGGACGGAAAATGCATTCATGTCAATGAAAGTGCACGGAATTTCCTGAAAGAGGAAAAAAGCAATTATAAAGATGTGGAGAATGAATTCCAAAAGTGGAGCGTTCGGAACAATATTCGTGAGAAGACGGATTTTTCTTTTCCCATCACACGCAACAGGGAAAACAGCAAGGTTTATCTGAAGGTGTTTTTCCATAATTTGCTGGATGAGAAGAATAATTATCTGGGTTGTTTTTTTACAGTACAGGATTGGACGGAGGAAGCCGGAAATCTGGAAAAGGAACGATATGCGGCAAACCATGATGAACTGACCGGGCTGTATAATAAGAAATGCTTTTACAAAAGAGTTACCAAACAGCTGGAAGCTGACCCGGAGGGGGAGTATCTGCTGGCGTGTTCCGATATTCGTAATTTCAAGCTGGTAAATGACGTGTTCGGCGATGAAAAGGGAGATGAGCTCCTGATTAAAATTGCGGATACACTCAGAGCGAGAAATACGGAGGGTGAGGTATATGGCAGACTGGAAAATGACAGGTTTGGTCTGCTGATGAAGAAGCAGAATTTCAGGGAACAGACATTTCTTCCGGACAATCAAAGTGTCATTTATATTGACGGAAATTATACTTATCCCATCAAGGTCTGTGTCGGAATTTACGAAATCGGGAATAAAGCGGTACCGGTTTCGGTGATGTGTGACAGGGCGTTTATGGCGATAGCAACGATTAAGGATAATTACGAAAAGAATCTTGCTTACTATGCTGATACTCTGCGTAATAATGGTGTCCGGGAACAGAAGCTCATAGGAGAGCTTACGGAGGCTTTGACATCAGGACAGTTTAAAATATTTCTGCAGCCGCAGATGGATGCGGAGGGAAAAGTACTGGGTGCAGAGGCGTTGGTCAGGTGGCAGCATCCGGAAAGGGGAATGATCAGTCCCGGAGAGTTTATCGGCGTCTTTGAAAAAAACGGAACAATTACGAAGTTGGATCGGCACATATGGGAGCTTGCCTGTGCACAGCTGAAAAAATGGAAGGACCGTGGAAGAGAGGATTTGTATATTTCCGTAAATATTTCTCCCAAGGATTTCTATTTTATGGATTTGTACAAGACCTTTTGCGGGCTTGTGGAACAATACGGCATTTGTGCGGCAAATCTGAAGCTGGAGATAACCGAGACCTCTGTAATGTCGGATTTGGAAAAACAGTTGAAACTGATTTCCAAACTGAGAAATGCAGGATTTATTGTTGAAATGGACGACTTCGGAAGCGGTTATTCGTCATTGAATATGCTGAAGGAAATAAAGGTAGATGTTCTGAAGATTGATATGGCGTTTTTGGGTAAAACCGAGGATGAAGAACGGGCAAGAAAGATATTGAAAATGGTAGTTGAACTGTCAAAGCAGCTTCAGGTTCCGGTTATCACCGAAGGAGTTGAGACCTCGGAACAGGTTGAATTTTTGAAAAATATCGGATGTGAAATATTCCAGGGTTATTATTTCGCGAAACCGATGGAAATCAATGTTTTTGAAGAGAAATATATGTAGCGGTACTCTTGCCGGAGGTGACGTATGCTAAATGTGTTTATCGCAATTCAGGTTCTGGGAATATGCCTGACTTTTGTGGCTCAGGGACTATTGCTGTATGGTGACGGCTCCAGGGAGCAGAAGCTGATGATTTTTTTTATCAGTGGTTCACTGTGTCAGAACGCGGCATATCTTTTGGAATTGACTGCGAAGACAAAGGAGGTTGCAATCGCAGCCACAAAGATGGAATATCTGGGCTCCAGTTTTATTGCTCTGTGCTTTTGCTGGTTTATGTACACATATTGTAAGGAGAGGGCCCCGGAGCGTCTGCTTACCGTACTGGCATGGATTGATGTCATCATGCTGGCGGTGATATTTACCTGTGATTCACATCAATTTTATTACCAAAAAATCGATTGGGTGACGGATGACAACAATCGCTCTTTTCTTGTCCTTATTTACGGACCGGGATACTATATTTTCATGATTTGTGCATGCGTGATACCATATGTACTTTCCATGTATGTGTTAGTTCGTGCGGCCATCACAAAACCGAACCATGAATCGGGGCGTAAATACAAGATTTTTATCCTGTTGTCTCTGCTGCCGGTTATCTCTCTGATAGCTTATATTACGCGATTTACAATGGGCTATGATCCGACTCCCTTTGTGTTCGGTGCAACCCTTTCTTCTGTGGTCATTCTGGTGTGGAGCAGAAGAAATTATGACTTTTCCCGTATGGCAGCGGAGGTCGTGCTGCATAACATGGACGACGGTGTTATTATGCTGGACGAGAAGAAACGAATTGTAAGTTACAATGCTGCTGCAGCAGATATTTTTACGGAGCTGAGTTTCCAGACGGTGGGCGACAGTATTGAAGATATGGAGGACTTTCCGGAGGATTTGCTGGACGAAGATGCCCGCAGAAAGTTCAGCCTGAACAATCGGTATTATGAGAGCCATGTCAAGCAGATACCCGATAAAAACGGATCGAACCAGGGCTATGTGGTTTTGGTGCTGGATGTGACGGAGACCAGAAATTATATCGATGAGATAAAGAAGGTAAGGGAGCAGGCGGAAAAAGCAAATACGGCAAAGAGTGAATTCCTGGCAAACATGTCTCATGAAATTCGTACACCTATGAATGCTATTGTGGGACTCAGTGACATTATCATGGAAGAGAGCCGCGGACGAAAGGTGTATGGCTACGCCTGTGACATTAAGTCGGCATCTCAGAATCTGCTGACAATTATTAATGACATACTTGATTTATCCAAAGTGGAAGCCGGCAAGATGGAGCTGGTTATGGTAGATTACCATATCAAAAAAGTGGTGAATGATGTGGTAAATATGATGGATATTGCGGCAAGTCGGCGTGGACTTATGTTAAAATGTACCTATGATGAATCCATTCCCTGCAAGTATCACGGCGATGACGGAAGAATTAAGCAGATATTGATTAATATTATGAATAATGCCGTAAAGTTTACCAAGGAAGGTTATGTGAAAATTTCTGTCGGGGGGCACCCCGGAATGGAACCGGGTACGGAAATTCTGTCATTTCGTATTGAAGATACCGGATGCGGAATCCGTCCGGAGGATTTGGAGAAAATATTTGAAGATTTCAAGCAGGTGGATTCCAAGAGAAACAGAGGAGTGGAAGGAACCGGTCTGGGTCTTTCCATCACAAAACGGCTTGTCCAGTTGATGAAAGGCACCATCGAAGTAGAAAGTGTCTACGGGCAGGGAACCACATTTATTGTGAATTTGCCTCAAAAAATAGTGGACGAGCATACCTTAAAGGAGAATCCGGACGTACCGGTTCCGGAGACACAGATATCAAATACCTTTGTTGTGGAAAACTATAAGGTGCTGGTGGTAGATGACAATCTGATTAACCGGAAGGTTGCAGTAGGATTCTTAAAGAATTATGGCTTCCAATTGACGGAAGCGGAGAGCGGACCTGATGCTATTGAAAAAGTGAAAAATACACAATTCAATATGATATTTATGGATCATATGATGCCCGGAATGGACGGTGTTGAGGCAGTAAGGATTATCAGGGAGGAATGCGGATCGAACGGGAAAACACCGATTATCATCGCCCTGACAGCAAATGCCATGGAGGGAGTGAAGGAGAAATTCCTGAAATGCGGATTTCAGGATTATATTTCAAAGCCTCTTGACAGGAAGCCGCTAAACGATATACTTTCAAAGTGGATTCCCGGTTCCTACAAGAAGATGAGGAATTCAAAAGCGGAGGATTCCACGGAGATTCAGATTCGATTTGAGGATATCCGTATTCCCGGAATTGACATTCAAGAGGCGAAGAAGCATCATACCGGCGACGTTGAGGATTTTCTGGAACTGTTGCAGCTTTATTGTATGGATGGAAAACGAAAGTGTACCTTACTCAGAGAATTGATACAAAACGAAGATTACACGAATTACGGAATTGAGGTACATGGTTTAAAGAGCGCATCTGCCAATGTGGGTGCAATGGAGCTGTCTGCTCAGGCAAGAGAACACGAGGAAGCGGCAAACAGAAAAGATGCTGAGTTTATTAACCGACATTTCGGTGATTTGATGTTCTGCTATGGGGAGCAGATAAAGAGCATAGAGCATTTCTTGAACAATCGGGAAAATTTGGTGAACGATAATTCTGCAGAGGAAAGCATGAGTATTGATACACAGGCGCTTTTGAGGGAAACCGAAGAGGCTCTGGATAAGCTTGAAAATTTCCATTCAAAGGACTGTGCCCGGATTGTGGATGAGTTGTTGAAGTATCAGCTGGATTATTATACAGAAGACAAACTGAAGGAAATCCGAGAGCAGCTGAGACTGTATGAGGATGACGAGGCGGAACGTTTGCTGCACAGTTTGATTGACTGGCTGAAAAAGGAGGATTTGAAGTAATGGAAAACAAGATGCGCATATTGGCAGTGGACGATAACATAATCAATCTTGCTACCATTGAACAGGAATTAAAGAATAAATATGATGTCATAACCGTAAATTCGGGCGTCAGGGCAATTCGATTTTTAAACAAGGAAAAACCGGATTTGATATTGCTGGATGTACAGATGGCACTGATGGACGGAATTGAGACCTTAAAGGAGATCCGTACCCTGGAGAACGGCGCCACAATCCCGGTTATTATGCTGACTTCCAAGAAGGATAGGGAGACGGTCATAGAAGGAACCAAGCTTGGTATCTTGGACTATGTGCTAAAACCGTTTGACTCTCAGGATTTACATGCCAGAATTGACAGAGCCTTAAAGAAGGTGGGAGCACTTCCCGTAGAAGACAAAGAGCTCTACGAGAATGTGAAGGAAGTGCAGGATGAACTCCATAACGGAAAAATCAGAAATGCAATCTTAAAAATAGAGGAAATACTCAGCTTTAAAATAGACGAGGAAATTTTCGGCAGAATGCAGAATGCGAAAGCGAGACTTCGGGCCAACGATGAAGTGACGGCGAAAAGATTGGTTGGCAGGGTATTGAAGATGCTGGAGAGAACGGTGAAAACCGAAGAAAGCTCCAAGTTTCCAATCAGTGCCGGCGAAATGAATGCAAGATTGCTCTATGTCTTAAATGATTTGGAGAATTTTAAGGTCCGAGAAGCTTCTCAGAAACTGGAGGATTTGTTGCGGTATGATGTTCCTGAGATTGTCAGTGTAGCCTGCAATGAGGCCCAGGAGCGCCTGGAGGAATTTGATGACGGAGCCGCGGAGGAACTGATTCAGCAGGCGCTGGCAGAGATGAAAAACCATCTTATTTAGCCGCCAGCACCCAGCTGTCAAACCAGCGCAGAAAGCGGTTTACAAAGGAAGCTTCCACAGGCTGTCCCGAGAGTACAGGATAGAACAGCAGAAAGAGCCCGAAAACAGCTGCTCCATAGATGATGAGCAGAATTGTAAAGCGGCGCTTTGATAGACGGTTGTACCATTGTTTCAGACTGTATGTAATCATTAACACAACAAAGGCAACACTTGGAAAATAGTGATATATAAAAGTAATTCTTGTTACAAAGAACCAGGGCAGATACTGTGCCATATATCCTGTGAGCAGGAAGGCGGCAGTTCTGTCCTTTTTGCGTATACAGAGCAGGAACATGTAAAGCGAAGCGGGAATTCCGACCCACCATACAAGGGGATTTCCAAAGGCGCTGATGCCTTCCCTGATACCGCCGTAGCCGGAGGAACCTGTAACAATAGAGGAATAGTACCATATAGGTCTTTTCATAATGGGCCATTCATACCAGCAGGATGAGTATGGATGTGAAGCCTCCAGTGCGCTGTGATAACCGAACATGTATTCCTGGTTATGCAGTACCCTGAGCAGGAATCCGTCTCCGGAGCCGTCCCGGAAAGGAAGATAGGACAAGAGGTAAATCAGGATGGGAAGCAACACAAAGAAAACCACACAGAAAAGGATAGTGTGAAGTACATGGGGGCGGAATACATTCAGAATATGGCGGTGGGAAATCCCGTTGGTGGCACTTCGGGGATTTTGGACTGCATACCGGTATTCCTGATATCTTCGCAATAAAACGGAAAAGAAAATTACAGCCAGCCCCACACCGGCATATACACCTGTCCATTTGCACGCAATGCCAAGCCCCATGCTGATACCGCATAAACCCAGCGGGATAAAGGTTCGCCAAAGAGGCGTGTCATAAAAGCTTAAGGTGCTGTAGAGATACATGAAAAGATACATGAAAAGGACAAAAAAGGTAATATATACATCGATGGTTGCAATCCTTGTCTGAGTAAAGTGCATAAAGTCAAAAGCAAAAAGTACTGCAGCCAGGAAAGCAAGAGAACTGTGGCCGGTAATTTTTTTAGAAAACAGATACAGGAGCGGAACCATGGCAATACCAAATAGTGTTCCCATGATACGCCAGCCGAAAGGATTCATGCCAAAGAGCAGAACACCCAGGGAAATGATGATTTTTCCAAGAGGCGGGTGAGTGTTCTCGTAAGCGGTCAGACCATGCAAAAATTCGTAAGCTGTCCGTCCGTGATATATTTCATCAAAGTACATGCTGTTGCGGAAACTGTACCGGTCAGGGAAAAGAGACTGCTCATCAAAAAGCGCCGGATAGTCATCGGCATTGACCGGAGTCAGAATATTACCGTCAGTATCCGTAAAAATCAGCTCAATAATGGAGGCGGAACTGCTCCGCAGAGAGAGGCGGAGCAGGGGAGTGTCGGAAGATATTTCTACATCCTGCCAGGTAAATACCTGATTGAGTGTCACATCCCCTTTTTCCGTCCATAGAGAATCTCCATAGTTTTTTCCTTCCAAAGTAAAACTCCTTTTATGCTCAGGAGTAATATAGTAGGACATTTTTATGGTATCTGAGGGCAAAACGGAACCAAAGTCCAGTTCGATGGTATCTCCCTGAACCATGCTATATGTAGAAGTGGGAGCCTTCATGTCTCCCAAATCATAGAGCGCAAAGCAACTGTACACGATGGTGATGACAAGCATAATCAAAAGGTCTGTTTTTGTCACCCGCTCCGGCTTTTGAGAGGACTCCGGAGCCCTGCTGTACGAAAACAGATTCTTGACAGACTTCAGGTACAAAGAATCGCTGCTTAGCGATTTGGAGTCGGAATGAAAACAGTACAGATATACAGTGCGGTACAGAAAAGCACCCATGATCAGCATTCCTGCGGAGACAATGAGAAGAAGAGGAGCTTTCCTGTCATAGTTTGAAGGGTCATACTGAAACAACACATAGGCGGTGTTGTAAAAATGCAGGATGGAAAAGCCGCTGTAACACAGATACAGGCGTTTGGAAGGAAGGCAGACAACCGCGAGTAACAAAAGTACGATGGCCGGGTAGAGATAACGCTCGTGCATACGTACCGAGAAAAGATAAACGGAGGTCATGAGCAGTGCTGCCAGCAAAGGGTATTTGGTGTTGTCCTTTTTGAGACGAAAGCTGATGAACAATACAACCAAAACAGTAACAACGATGGCCGCCCAACCGTAAAAGTGGAAAGGGAGGCCCAGAAACCTATTGTCCTGGCTGATCCAGTTTAACCCCAAAAATCCCCAGAAATTACAGGCGTTTACCGCTGCGTAGGGATATGAGCCCAAGGTATTCAGATATTGTGATAAAACATTTCCGATACCAAAAGGAAGTACAAGAAGTAATACCGTAAGCAGGGATAAAAGCCCGTAAGATATGTTTTGAAACAGTTTTTTGAGGGAAAAGCCATCTGAAAATACGGAATCACAAATTCCCACAAACAACACAGGTGCATAAACCAACATTTGAGGCTTGATCAGAATTCCCGCGCAAAAAGATAAAAAAGCCGGAAGCGTGCGTTTCTTCGTCAGGGACAGACACATGACCAGCAACAGCAGGGTATATACGGAATCTACCTGTCCCCATACAGAGGAATTCAAAATGACAGCTGGATTGAAAAGATAAGCTGCGCATAGAAATGAGGAGTTTCTTCCGCCCATGTACCGACGAGCTGTCCGGAAAAGAAGGAATCCGCAGCCTAAATCACAGAGTATTGCGGGAAGCCTTAAAAGAAGCAAATGAGCTGTGGAGTAGTAGCTGATGTGCAGCAGAGAGCGCAGTGCACCTACCGGATAGAGAAGATACATATATCCGGGCGGATAATCTGTGAAAAAATCGGCAGAATAAAACTGTCCCGGTCCAACCTGAAAAATTCGGTCTGCCCAGGCGGCAAAGCATGCGGTATCATTATCAAATCCTCCGGAAAGCCCTGCAGCGAACAATCTTATAATCATGGCAGCCCCGAAGAGCAGCAGAACACTGCGCTTTATAGTGTCCTTTGAAGCATTTGGTGCCTTGAAAGCCGAAAAGCAAAGGACAAACAGCAACAACCCCAAAATTGCAGACAGATGTATATAAGCCATAATAACCTCCGGTAAATTATGTAAATAGTATGGAATATTTATGTAATTATACCAAAAACAATAGAAGAAGAAAAGGATTTATGATATAGTGGACGCAAAAGAAAAACAAGCGGATGCGAAGCAGACATTTGTTTTTCTTGCGAGTGATTCAATGCGAGTTTGCGAGTGAACTACTGTATACTTGTAAGTTTGGAGGATGAAACGTGGAAAAAAACATGAGATTTGATATGCACTGCCATACAAAAGAAGGATCTCTGGACGGAAAAGTTTCCATAGAAGACTTTATCGGTATATTGCAGAAAAAAGGCTTTCGGGGAATGCTTGTCAGCGACCATAATTCCTATAAGGGCTACCGTTTCTGGAAGAACAATCTGAAAGGCAGAAAATTTCAGGATTTTGTCGTCCTGAAAGGAATTGAGTATGATACCATCGATGCCGGACATATCCTTGTGATTATGCCTGAGAATGTCAAGCTTAGAATTCTGGAACTCAGGGGCCTGCCCGTCCAGTTCCTGATTGATATTGTGCATGGAAGCGGCGGTATTCTTGGTCCGGCCCACCCTTGCGGAGAAAAATACTTGAGTATTACAAATACAAGAAAGCATCGGAATCAGCTGGCTGTTATGGACAAGTTTGACTTTATCGAAGGGTTTAATTCCTGCGAAAATCCGGAAAGTAACAAAAAGGCACAGGAGATAGCAAAACAGTACCAAAAACCTGTTTTTGGCGGAAGCGATGCCCACAAGGAGGATTGTATCGGCCTTGGCTTTACCGAATTTGCGGAAAACATCACCTGTGAATCCGATTTAATTGCATTGGTGAAAAAGAAAGGCAGAGAAGCATCTTCCTGTGGCGGTACTTATTATGAGCATACCACCAAAAACAAAATCGGTAAGGTGAACAATGTGCTCGTACAAGGCTTCTGGTTTTATAATCATCTTGCCGGCATGTGGCGTTTTCATAAACGAAGACTGGAACTGAAAAGAATGTATATCAGAATCAAATGAAATATTACGGATTTGTTGCAAATTTAGAGGTTCTTATACAGTAATTCATAAATTCTTAAGGTGTATTTGGTATAAGATATGTTATAATGTTCAATATGTAGTAGATGCATATTGAACATTTTTTGTAAAAGGAAGAGGAGATTATGAAAAAAGGGATGAGGAGATTTTTGACGGCATTACTTGCCGGGGCCATGACTCTTTCACTGGCAGCATGCGGCGGTACCGCTGCGGACGGTGACGGAGCAGAACAACAAAGCGAGAGCCGGACGCCGGAATGGGTGTACGTTCCCGAATATAAGGAGCTGACCGGGAACGGAGATTACTGGTCTATGAAACAGATTGGGGATTATCTTTATTATCAGTCCAACACATGGGATGAGGAGACGGGAGAATCCGGCAGTAGTCTGAAAAAGTATTCTCTGCTCGATGGCAGAGAGGAAACTCTGCCGCTGACACTTGATGACGGCGGAAGCCTGAACAGTTTTGAGATAGGTGAGGACGGAAGCGTCTACGCAATGATTGATTTCTGGAGCAATGATGAGGTGACCGGCGACTATAAAAGCTGGCAGGCTCTGGCAAAGTTTGATGCGGAAGGAAATGAGGTCTATAACGTTGACCTCGCCGAGTTGCAGGAAAAGGAAGGCATCGACTGGTTCGGAAGCATGACTGTGGACGGACAGGGAAGAGTGTATATCACCTGCGACACGAAGATCGTATTGTTTGACGAAGCAGGAAATTACAGCGGTCTTGCCAGCGTGGGCAACGACATGAACAGCTGGGTTAACAGTGTAGGCAGAGGTGCGGACGGCAAGGTTTATGCGTGCTATTATGCCAGTAACGGAAACAGCGGCGGATATCAGCTGAGTGAGATTGATTTTGACAAGAAGAGTACAGGTTCTTCCTACAGCAATTTCCCCAGCGGTAACGGTAATGGTCTGGTTTCCGGTGATGACAATAGTTTTCTGGTACAGGACGGAACTTCGGTTTACCGTTATGATATGACAGCCCAGACCAGTGAGAAACTGTTTGACTGGCTGGACAGCGATATCAACGGTCAGTATGTTAACAACATAGGCGTAACATCGGAAGGAAAGATACTTGCCATTATCAATGACTGGAACAGCAACGAATACAGCATTGCTGTCCTGACCAAGACCCCGGGAAGCGAGGTGGCCAAGAAGGAAACCATCGTTGTGGGAACCCTTGGCGCAAGCCAGGAGCTGCAGGCAGCCGCTGTGGCTTTCAACAAGGCCAATGAGAAATACCGTGTCACCATCAAGCAGTATATAGACAATAGTGCCAACTGGACAGAGACTACCATGAGCGATGCCATAACAAATATGAATAATGACATTACCTCCGGTAATTGTCCGGATATCATCGATTTGAGCAATCTGAATGCGGAGCAGTTGGCAACAAAGGGTGTCCTGATGGATATGTCTTCTTTACTGGAGAGCAGTACGGTGTTGAGCAGGGAAGATTATGTTGAGAGTGTGCTTGCAGGCTATACCTACGGAGATGTGCTGGTAGGTATTCCCAAGAATTTCAGTATTCAGACGATTGCAGGCAGTGCTGATGATTTGGGAACGGAAATGGGTTGGAGTTTGGATGACATGATTGCCTATGCGGATGCACATCCCGATGCAAGTCTGTTTGACTATAATTCCAAATCCAGCATCATGTACTACTGCATGATGTATAATGAGGATACATTTATTGACTGGGCATCTGGAAAGTGTAATTTTAATTCACCCGAGTTTATCAGCCTGTTGGAGTTTGTGAACCGGTTCCCCGACGAGGCGGATTACGACGATGAGGTTTCCACTCCCACAAAGATTCAGAATGGTGAGGTCCTTCTGGATAATGTATATTTGTCTGAATTTAATGATATCCAGATGTATAACGAAATTTTCGGCGGAAAGGCAAACTTCATCGGTTATCCCACCATGGACGGAAGTGTAGGATGCGCTCTGTATGCAAGTAATGTGTATGCCATTGCGGCGAAGTCTTCCGTAAAGGAGGGGGCATGGGCTTTCATTGAGAGTTATCTGGCAGATACGGATGATGATATGTGGTCATGGGGCTTCCCTGCCAACAAGACACAGTTGGATTCAAAAATCGAGGAAGCAACCAAGGTGGAAACCTATACCTGGACGGACGAAAACGGTGTGGAGCATGAAGAGGTGGCTTCTACCGGTGGCAGTATCGGTTATCAGGACGGCTGGACCTACGAATATCATACAACCACACAAGAAGAGGTTGACCAGGTTCTGGCTCTCTTTGATGTGGCAAAGCCCGCCGCATCACAGAACAGTGAGATAATGACCATTATCTCCGAGGAGGCGGAAGCTTTCTATCAGGGACAGAAGAGCGCTGCCGACGTGGCGGCTGTTATTCAGAGCCGTGCACAGATTTATGTGGATGAGAACAGCTAAAGCAGTCAGGGGAATGTAAAGTGAGCAGAAAGCAGAAGACGGGAGAGATTCCTGCAAAGAAGCATATTAAGACAACAAGAAGAACACGAAAGCTGAAGATAAGCTCGGGGGCATTTATTGCTCCCAGCTTTATCGGCGTTCTCTTGTTTTTCATATTGCCGTTTCTGGTAGTTATATATTATTCTATGGTAGACAGTCCCATCAGCGGCAATTTTGTTTTTTTGGATAATTTTAAAAGCATTATCGGCAATGCGGCCTTTCAGAAGGCAGTACGCAACACTGCTTTGTTTTCGGTGATTTCGGTGCCGCTGGCAGTGGTGCTCTCTCTGTTTTTGGCCATAGTGCTGGAGGCGAAACTGCCGTTTCGAAGCCAGTTCAGAACCTTCTTTTTAAGTCCGTTGATGGTGCCTGTGGCATCCATTGTGCTGATTTGGCAGGTTTTGTTTCACTATAACGGTGCTGTCAATGATATCCTTTCCACATTCGGCGTTGCAAAAATTGACTGGCTGAAGTCGGACTATGCACTGGTGGTCACCGTGATTTTGTTCCTTTGGAAAAACCTGGGCTATAATATGATTCTGTTTATGGCGGCCCTGGCAAGTATTCCCAAGGATATCCTGGAGGTGGCAAGACTGGAGAGTGCGACACCGTTTCAGACCTTTTTTTACATAAAAATAAGGTATTTATCCTCCACGCTTTTATTTGTTACAATTATGTCTCTGATCAGCTCCTTTAAAATATTCCGTGAGGTATATCTTTTGACGGGAGATTACCCGGTTGACACAGTTTATACCCTGCAGCATTTTATGAACAATAAATTCAAGAGCCTGGATTATCAGGCCCTTTCGGCGGCTGCAATCCTGATGTCACTGGTGATGATTGTCATCATCGGCATCCTGTTCATTGCCGAAAATCGCTTCGGAAAGGATGTGGAAGGATGAGCAAGAAAATCTTATCTTTACAAAGAACCTCCGAAGACAGAGGACAGAAGAGAAAAGTCAAAAGAAAAAAGGCCTGGAATGTTACCAAGATTACGCTGGCAACTCTGGTTGCTGCTTTCTTTGCCATTTTGTTCCTGACACCTATTATTTTGACCATTACCAATTCCTTTATGTCATCCTCGGAAATATCTGCCAATTACGGCTCCGTTTTTGCCACAAACAGCAGCGGAGGTAAGGTTTATATTTCAGAGAAGGTCAACTTAAAATTTATTCCCGACATGGTGTCCTTCAGCCAGTATATTACAGTGCTCTTTAAGAGTCCGGATTACTTGTTGAAATTTTGGAACTCTGTCATTCTGGTTGGCCCCATAGTTGTATTTCAACTGTTGGTAGCTTCCCTGGCATCTTACGGATTTGCCAGATACAGAGGGAAAATCAGGGAGATTATTTTCTTCGCCTATATTATTTTGATGCTGATGCCTTATCAGGTTACACTGGTACCGAATTATATGGTCAGCGATTGGCTGAACCTTTTGGATACCTACTGGGCTATCTGGCTGCCGGGCATTTTTTCTCCCTTTGCAGTGTTCCTGCTTACCAAATTCATGAGGCGTATACCAACGTCTGTGATAGAGGCAGCACAGATAGACGGTGCTGGAGAATGGCAGATTTACAGAAGAATCTGTATGCCCCTTTGTAAAGGTGCCGTATGTTCTGCCGCCATTCTGGTATTTATCGATTATTGGAACATGGTGGAGCAGCCGTTGATTCTGCTTTCGGATGCGGAAAAGCATCCTTTATCGGTTTTCTTAAGCAAGATTAACGCAGGAGAAATCGGACTCGCATTTGCCGTGGCTACAATTTATATGGTGCCGAGCCTGTTGATTTTCCTGTACGGAGAGGAATATCTGGTAGACGGAATCACCTATCAGGGCGGAATCAAGGGCTAACGGCGAACCGGCCTTGAGGCCGGAACGATAAATATTGAAGTTTTAAGGATATGATAAGGAGAGGAAGAAGGAAATGAACGAGAACGGAAAGAACAAAAGAGAATGGGTGAAGACCGCAGCCATCATATTCCTGTCGGTGATGCTTGTCTTGACCTTTTTCTCTCAGACGATTATGAATTATTCTCTTCCGGAAGTGGCAACCCAGTATGTACAATCCGGTACCATTACGGCAAAGATACGCGGAACCGGTGTGGTGGAGAGCGGAGACCCTTATGAGATAAAAATGACCGAATCCAGAAAGGTTTCCGGTGTGGCGGTACGGGTTGGAGATCAGGTGCAGAAGGGGGATGTTCTTTTGTATCTGGAGGATTCGGAGAGCGAAGAGCTGAAGGCTGCAAGAGAGGAGCTTGAGTCAGCCCGGAAGGATTATGAACTTGCACTGTTAACTGCTGAAATTACATCATCCGACATTTATTCGGCAAATAAAGATGTATCTGCCGCAACCTATCGCCAGCAAATAACAAATGCACAGACGGCTGTAAAAACAGCTCAGGATACAGTGACTCCGTTGGAAAAGAAGGTGGAGGAATATAATCAGGCGATAGCGGATATCGCGGCACAGATTACCTATGAGCAGAGTCAGGATACCTATGCCGCCCAGCGTGAAACGACTGCGGAGGCAGCTCTGAAGACGGCAACTGAAAATCAGCAGGCAGCGCAGACAGCCCGGGATACGGCACAGACAGAAGTTAACCGGATTACCGTACAGAGAGATACTTTAAGTGCGCAAATTCAGGCCGGTTCCGTGTCTGACAGCGATGCAGCGGGCAGGGAACTTGAGGAACTGCAAAAGCAGCTTGATGCGGCAACAAAGACACTGAACGAGCGTCAGACTGCACTGAACAATGCGAACACTGCTTTGGACAATGCAAACAAGGAATATAATGAGGCAAAGAAAAACAATACGAACAGAATGAACAGCCAGACCATCAATAACCTGCAAAGCCAGAAATCTGCCTATGAGCTCCAAAGCTATGGGGCACAGAAAGAACTGGATGCAGCGAAAACGGTGCTGGAGACAAAAAAGCAGGATTTGCTTGATTTAATCAGTAGCATTGGCAATGTGACATCTCTGGAAAACAAACTGGAGGCTATTCAAAAAGCGCAGGATAAAGTAAACGAACTGGCTGCAAAGGCAGTGAATGCCACTGTGACGGCTGATATTGCGGGAACGGTTACGGCAATCAACGTGACAGCCGGAAACACTACATCCGCAGAAACGCCTGTGGTTGTGTTGCAGCCGGAGGGCAAGGGCTTTACCATGAGCTTCAGCGTTACCAACGAGCAGGCAAAGCGCCTTTCCGTGGGAGATAAGGCTGACCTGGTCAACGCATGGCGTTATGATGATGTGGAAGTGACACTGGCAAGCATTAAGCCTGACAAGAATAATCCGGGACAGAATAAAATGCTGACTTTTGACGTGACAGGAGAGGTTACCGCAGGTCAGACACTGAATGTATCTGTAGGACAGAGGAGTGCAAACTTCGATTTGATTGTGCCAAACAGCGCAATCCGTGAGGACAGCAACGGTAAGTTTATTCTGATTGTGGAATCCAAGTCAAGTCCTCTCGGAAACCGCTATATTGCAACACGTGTGGACGTAGAGGTATTGGCAAGTGATGATACACAGTCTGCAATCAGCGGCGGACTTTACGGATATGAATATGTGATTACTACTTCCACCAAGCCCGTGGAGGCCGGCAAACAGGTGAGACTGGCTGACAATTAACCCCGGCAGAAATGAGGCGAGCAATGAAGAAATTAGTATTAGGAATTAGCGGAGGAATCTCCTTTTTGCTCTTCCTGATTCTGGCGTTTGTTACAAATCACCTTGGGCAGACGCAGGATTCCCAGAGTATGGCAGAGAGGTGGAGCAGGGACGGGAATGTATCGCAGGTCAGTTGCTTTTTCTCGGTAAATGCCGGAATGGACGAGGACCGTATCAAAGAGTTTGAACATACAATAGACAGTGCTCTTGCGGATGCGGCTGTGCTGCAGGAATCCGAGAATCCGGGAGCCAGATTGTGGGCAGATGCTTACAGTGCAGACGGGAAGATTTCCATTTCCAGTGACAGATCTTCTCTGGAGGCAGATGCCATCGGAATCGGGGGCGATTTCTTCCTGTTTCATCCTTTAAAGCTGCTTTCGGGTTCCTATTTTACGGGAAACGATTTGAATCAGGATTATTGTGTGATTGACCAGGATGCAGCATGGCAGTTGTTTGGTTCCAATGATGTGGCAGGGATGACAGTATATATAAGCGGGATTCCCCATATTGTCACGGGCGTGGTACAGCGGGAGGAAGGTCGCCTGACAGAGGCGGCGGGGTTGAACAGCACCTTGATATATGTATCCTACCAGACCTTGAGTGAACTTGGCACCAACAATGGGATAAATCATTACGAGATTGTATTGCCGGATCCGGTTTCCAATTTCGCGTACAATTATGTCAAAGAAAAGCTGGGAAACTCAGAGAAGGAGACGGAGGTGGTGGAAAATACCTCCCGTTATTCGTTCCTGTCCCGTCTGAAACTGATACCGCAGTTCGGAACACGCTCCATGAACGGCAAGGCAATTATTTATCCCTATTGGGAGAATGTTGCCAGAGGATATGAGGATATTTTGACTGTAGTCACCTTGTTTGAACTGCTGTTTTTGTTGTATGCAGTCATATTGGCTCTTGTATTCTTCTGTATTTGGTGGAAGCATAAGGGTTGGACAATTCGGGAAAAGTGGCTGATACTGAAGGATAAAGCGGAGAGAAAAGGCGAAATCCTTCGTGCAAAACGTCTGGCCGCAAAGGGAAATCCTGAAGAATTGGAATATCTAAGCGAATTTGAACAGCCCGAGAGGGACAGCAGAAGATCCCAAAAGAAGCGGAAATCCAAAAACAGGAAGGCAGCAGACAGGGAAGAACGGAAAACCGATACGGAAGAAAAAAGTACGGAAGAGATAATCGAAGAATAAATATGAGGAGGATAAGGTATGAAAAAGCAATTTTTGAAACGCGGGCTGGCTCTGGGGCTGACTCTTGCCATATGCCTGGGACTGTGCGCCTGCGGCGAAAAAGGGAAAAACATGGAAAATGCCGAAATGGCAAAGGAACATGTCTATAAACTACAGCCGATTGAAATGCCAAAGTTGACAGACAGTGATAACGGCTATACCAATATCATGCAGACAATCCACAGGGACGGAAAGCTTTATGTCCTGATGCAGGCCAGCAGCTGGGATCCGGTTACCTATGAGGAGAATATAAGGTATTGCATTGTCAGTATGAATGAGGACGGAACCGACATTCAGGTTACGGATATTCAGATACCTGATGAAGAGCCTGTGTCCGGTGACAATGAGGCGGGTGACGATGTGACCGGTGAGGACAGTTCCGTAGAAGAAGCCGATGAAAATCAGGCAGAAGAAGGCAACGAAGATGTTATGGTAATGCCTTTGGATAATAGTTATTCATGGGAGAACACCAGCTACAATAATTTTGTCTTAAACGCCCAGGGAGAACTGTACGGAATCAAGCTTCATCAACAGGAGAAAAACGACGGAGAAAACTACATATCCGAAGGTAAGTATTACATCTGTCATTGGAATTTGGACGGAACTTTCCTCTGGGAGAAAGAACTGGAGTGCGTTGTCTCCAATCAGAATGAGTACATGTATATCAATTCTGTTGTGGCAAATGATGACGGCTCCCTGAATTTGTTGGTTTCGGGAAATGACAGTTTCAAGGTTCAGGTGGACACAGAGGGAAATGTAGTTGGTGGAAAGGAAATGCTTTCCGATGAGGTGGCTTCCGTGTTCTATAATCTGGAAAGAATCATTCCCAAAGAGGACGGCACATTACTTGCGCTTTTCCATGATGAGAATGATTGGCAGAAGACATACTGTGCCGAGTTAAATTTGAATGCCGGTACAGTTGATAAAAAGCAGGAAATACCTTCTTCCATTTTTTATTCTTGGGATTACAATGTGATGACGGTGAGAAAGAATGGAGATTTGCTCTATACCACGAGTAGCGGTATCTATACATACACTTTTGGTGAGACCGAGCCGAAACTTTTGATGGATTACATTAACTCCGATGTATATGTAAGTTATTTCCGCAGCGTAGTGGAGCTTTCCGATACATCCTTTATCGGTATTTATTCTGAGGACTGGGACAGTAATCTGAATGCAGCCATCTTTAACTATGTAAATCCCGCGGATATCGCGGATAAGGCAGTTGTTGTCATCGCGGGTAACTTGATTGACAGCGATATCAAGAAGCGCGTCATCGAGTTTAACCGGACAAGTGACGAATACAGAATTGTAACCAGGGAGTACAGTGTCTACAACACCTATGATGACTATAATGCGGGAATAACAAAGCTGAATAATGATATCATTTCAGGAAATATGCCTGATATCCTGATTAACAACGAATACAATCCGCTTCCTATTTCTACCTATATTTCAAAAGGTTGGATTGCGGATATCAATAAGCTGATTGAGCAGGATGAGGAGCTTTCCCAGGTGGAATTTATGCAGAATGTTTTCGATGCTTATTCTGTAGACGGCAAGCTTTATTATGTGGTTCCCAATTTTGAGGTATATACCATGGCTGCAAAAGCATCTTTGGTTGGAGACAGAACCACCTGGACCATGGACGATATGCAGCAGGTACTGGCAGGAATGGGTGAGGAGGCAAAGGCCTTTGGCGATACAACCAGAGACAGCTTTATGTACATGGTAATGCGTTACTGCGGAAATCAGTTTGTGGATGTTTCCAGCGGAAGGTGCAATTTCAACACGGAAGATTTTATTTCCATGATGGAATTTGCAATGACGTTGCCGGAAGAAATCAACTATGATGATGATTATTGGAATAACTATGATTGGACAGCAGAACAGTCACAGTACAGGGAAAACCGTACACTGATGATGACAGTGAATCTGTATAACTGGTCTGACGTTGCCATGACAATCAACGGGTATTTCGGAGACGATGTAAAGTTTGTGGGCTTCCCTACAGAGAGCGGTAACGGTGCCTATCTCCAGGCAAGTACGACTTATGCGCTGTCCTCAAAATCTGCAAATCTGGATGGAGCATGGCAGTTTGTACGCTATTATCTCACTGATGAATATCAGAACGAAGTGCCTTATTTCCCGGTAAATAAAGCATTGTTCTTGGAAAAATCCAAGGCAGCGATGGAACGACCTTACTGGGAAGATGAAAATGGCGAGAAGCAGTATTATGACAATACCATGAATATCAACGGTGAGGAGATTGTGATTTCGCCTTTGAGCCAGGAACAGCTTGATAAGGTGATTGAATATATCGAGTCTGTGAATAACAGGTATTATTATAACGAATCCGTTGCAAACATAGTCAACGAAGAGATGGGAGCGTTCTATTCCGGACAAAAATCCGCACAGGATGTTGCCAATATCATTCAGAGCAGAGTACAGATTTACGTGGATGAAAATAACTAAACGGAATGCGTGAGACACTTTAATAAAAAGCCGCAGGTTTCATACCTGCGGCTTTTGCTTCAAATTGGAAGTGTGAGTGCTCGTCGGCAGTATGAGTGCCGCCGTACATCCGGCTGGGTTAATCAGCTGATAATTTATTTTGAGTGCATAAATTCAACTCAGCGTGACAGGAATCCCTTTCCGTTGAAGGTAATGCTCAAGAGTCAGCTCCTGTCCATGATCCCGGAGCCATTTGCGGTAAGTTTTATATTCCGGCATTACGGAGCCTACCATATTCCAGAAATCCTTTGAATGGTTCATGTGAGTCAGGTGGCAGAGCTCATGGACTACTACATAATCCAGAATTTCCGGAGGGGCATAAATCAACCGATAGTTGAAGGAGAGGGTGCCACGGGAGGAACAACTGCCCCAGCGTGTTTTCTGATCGCGGATGGTGACGGAGGTGTAATTCCCGCCGGTTATCGTATGATAATAAGCTACCCGACTTTCAATCCGGACGCGGGCCTCTTTTCGATATCTTTTTTCGAGAGCTTCCAGGCGTTTGGTCTCAGCCTGCGAGAGATAGATGACCTGAGTCATAAGCTTCCTTTCCGGTAAGTCAGACAAATTTTTTGTCCACTTCAATGACAGTGTAATAGGATGGATTTTCCTTCTGAATCCTGCGGGTGATTTCGGCAGTCAACTCATTGTCAGACATGGGAAAATTATACGGAGTCACTACATCAAAAATCAGGTTGGTATGGGTGGGACCGGTGACAATTCTGAAATCATGTATGGTCAGAGAAGGATCGATTTCGGCAATACATTCCTTAACAATTCCTTTCAGTCGGTCAGTCTCAGGGTCACCTACCTGAACGGGATCCATGTGGATGACTGCATGGCAATTTAAGGTGTCGCGCAACTCGTGCTCGATTGTGTCTATGACATCATGAAGAGAGAGAATGTCACCGTCGGCGGGCACCTCGGCATGCAGTGAGATAAGGACTCTGCCGGGACCGTAATTATGTACGATAAGATCATGGATTCCGATGACTTCTTCATGAGCCATAACGATACTATTTACTTGATTCACAAACTCCGGTTCAGGAGCCTGCCCCAAAAGTGGGCTGATGGTGTCTTTCGCAGCGTTGATTCCGGCATAACAGATGAATAAGCCCACAGCCACACCGCACCATCCGTCGATTGCAAGTCCGGAAAAGTGAGCAACCAGCGTGGAAATAAGTACAACGGTTGTAGCAAGAGTATCGCTCAAGGAATCTGTTCCGGTGGCCATCATGGCAGAGGAATTCAGCTTTTTTCCGAGCGTTTTGTTATAGAAGAACATATAACATTTCACCAGAATGGACACAATCAGAATCACCAGGATAACGGGAGAGAAGGTCAGTTCTTCCGGATGAATGATTTTTGTTACAGAACTTTTTAACAGCTCTAATCCCATGAGCAGAATGATGACGGAAACCAGAAGCCCTGAAATGTATTCAATTCTGCCGTGACCGAAAGGATGATCCGGATCCGGCTTTTGTCCCGCCATTTTAAAACCAATCAATGTAATAATGGAGGAACCTGCATCAGACAGGTTGTTGAATGCATCCGCTGTAATGGCAATTGAATTACTGATAAAGCCTGCTATAAATTTGCCGGCAAATAAGCAAAGGTTCAGAAAGATGCCGACAGCCCCGCAGAGTACACCGTATGCCTGACGGACTTTCTGGTCCTTGACCTCTTCTCTGTTTTTGATAAACAGTTTTGAGAGTAAAGTAATCATTGTAACACCCCGTTTGTGTATTATAAAGTTTATCTAATCAGTATAGCAAGGGATGAAACAAAATGCAATGAAAACAGAAACTGTTGCGCCGGTTTGGGGTTTGTGATATAATCAGCGCGTATGTAAACCAAGCAATATTGAAGGACTTATTCAGTTTTCATGAAGTGCTTCATGAGTAGACAAACTGCAAAGCAGGCATTGAGTGCTGTGGGTGTGCAAGAATCTGTTCACATGTGTTTGTAAAGTATATTATGGCGTAAAGTTGTAATAAATCAGGATAAGGAGAGATGATGAAATGAGCAAAAGACCTGTTGTATTGATGATTTTGGACGGATACGGTTTAAATGACAAGACCGAGGGCAATGCGGTTGCATTGGCTAAGACGCCGGTAATGGACAAACTGATGAAAGAATATCCTTATGTAAAGGGAAATGCCAGCGGTATGGCTGTGGGACTTCCTGAAGGCCAGATGGGAAATTCCGAGGTTGGCCACCTGAATATGGGTGCCGGCCGTATTGTATATCAGGAATTGACAAGAATCACAAAGGAGATTCAGGATGGAACCTTCTTCGAAAATCCTGCGCTTTTAAAAGCAGTAGAGAACTGTAAGAAAAACGGAAGTGCCCTGCATCTTATGGGATTGCTTTCCGATGGCGGTGTACACAGTCACAATACTCATCTTTACGGCCTTTTAGAGTTGGCAAAGAGAAACGGATTGGAGAAGGTGTACGTACACTGTTTCCTGGACGGACGTGACACACCTCCTGCCAGTGGCAAGGACTATGCAGTTGCGTTGACCCGGGAGATGGAGAAAATCGGAGTAGGCAAGATTGCTTCCGTTATGGGTCGTTATTATGCAATGGACAGAGACAATAACTGGGATCGTGTGAAGCTGGCTTATGATGCCATGACAAAGGGCGAGGGCCTTACCGCAAACTGTGGTATCTGCGCAATTCAGGAGTCCTATGACAGAGAAGAGACAGACGAGTTTGTAAAACCTACTTTGGCGCTAGAGGACGGCAAGCCTGTTGCTACCGTACAGGACGGCGATTCCGTTATCTTCTTTAATTTCCGTCCTGACCGTGCAAGAGAAATTACCAGAGCTTTCTGTGATGATGACTTTAAGGGCTTTGACAGAGGTGAAAGAAAGAACATCACCTTCGTTTGCTTCTCCGACTATGATCCTACCATTCCCAACAAGGAGGTTGCTTTCCACAAGGTTGCAGTAACCAATACTTTCGGAGAGTGGCTGGCAGCAAACAATCTGAAGCAGGCCCGTATTGCCGAGACAGAGAAGTATGCACATGTTACTTTCTTCTTTAACGGTGGTGTGGAGGAACCCAACCCCGGCGAAGACAGAGTATTGGTAAATTCCCCCAAGGATGTGGCAACCTATGATTTGAAGCCTCAGATGAGTGCTCCCGAGGTATGTGAAAAGCTTTGTGCGGCAATTCGTTCCGACAAGTATGATGTGATTATCATCAATTTTGCAAATCCCGACATGGTGGGACATACCGGTGTGCTGGAGGCTGCAATCAAGGCTGTTGAGACTGTTGATGAGTGTGTGGGCAAGGCTGTTGAGGCAATAAAAGAGGTTGACGGCGCTATGTTTATCTGTGCAGACCACGGCAACGCAGAGCAGCTGGTTGATTACGAAACCGGAGAACCTTTTACCGCGCATACTACTAATCAGGTACCTTTCATTTTGGTGAACTATGATGAGGCATATACCCTTCGTGAGAACGGATGCCTGGCTGACATCGTTCCTACCCTGATTCAGATTATGGGTAAAGAGCAGCCTGCAGAGATGACCGGAAAATCTTTGCTGGTGAGAAAATAAAACTAAGCTACTATTTACTTCTATCTGTTTTAGGTGCTTTAAGTTACTTTTGTAAGCTTTATCTTTTTTATAGCTGTTTCTGGCCGTCGGTTCATTCAGACTGGCGGCTGGAGGCAGATTTCCATTCAAAACCGGTAATCTTGGAAATCTTCACGTAAATCAAGCAGGAAATTACCCCAAAAATCAAGCTTTTCGGAAATCTTCACGTAAATCAAGCAGGAAATTACCCTAAAAATCGAGCATCTTGGAAATCTTCACGTAAATCAAGTAGGAAATTACCCTAAAAATTGAGCATCTTGGAAATCATTAGGTAAATCAGGCAGGAAATTACCCTAAAAATCGAGCATCTTGGAAATCTTTAGGTAAATCAGGCAGGAAATTACCCTAAAAATCAAGCATCTTGGAAATCTTCACGTAAATCAAGCAGGAAATTACCCTAAAAATCAGGTGCTTTGGAAATCTTTATGTAAATCAGACAGGAAATTACCCCAAAATTCGAGCTTTTTGGAAATCTTTATGTAGATCAGGCAGGAAATCACCCCAAAAATCAGGTGCTTTGGAAATCTTTATGTAAATCAAATCACCATTATTTAGAAAGGAGATAGAAGGTATGATTAGTAACATTCAGTTTCAAGAACAATTAGAGCAGGAAATTCAGAAATTAACAGAGTTAGAAAAGAGGCTGCGGAATCGATTAGCAACCGCCCCGGAGGGAACGCTGCATATTCATAGAATGGGAAAAGGGAAATATTCACAATACTATACCTACCGTGAAGGAAAGCAGATATACCTACCGGTAAAAAAGAAAGATTTCGCTCTTGCACTTGCACAAAAGGAATATGATGAAAAGATACTTACTGTCATTGAAGCAAGGCTGAAAAGCGCAAAGCAATTGTTGAAGAAATATAAGGTGTCTTTGGGAGATTTGTATGTAAAATTATCTGATGAAAGGAAAGAGTTGATTACACCAATCGCTCCGACAGATGAGATGTTTGTGGAGGATTGGTATGAAAAGCATCCGGGTTATGCAAATCCCTATCCGAATAATTCTGCACTCTATACCGAGCGGGGAGAAACGGTGCGGTCAAAATCGGAAAAGATTCTTGCGGATTTGTTTTATAAGCGCAATATACCTTACGTTTATGAGCCTAGAATGGATTTCGGTAATGGGAAAACAATATATCCGGACTTTTTGCTATTGAATGTAAAACAGAGGAAGACATATATTTATGAGCATTTTGGTTTGATGGATCATCCGGAATATGCAAAAAATGCATTTGAGAAGCTGAATTTGTATTCAGAGAATGGGTATTGGTATGGAGATACGCTACTGTTTAGCTTTGAGACAAGCATCAATCCGCTGAATACAAAGTATGTTGAAAAAATGCTGTGCCATTTCATGTAAAGTCTTGAGTAAGTCAGCTGTATAAGTAAGTCAGCTGTATAAGTAAGTCAGCTGCATAAGTAAGTCAGCTGCATATGTAACACCATCTGCACCTGTAGAGTTATATTATATGTACATATAACGTCATATAATTTTTGAATACAGGGTGCTTCGATATAATGCCTTTGCTGTTTTTGTTTCGCTGTTCGTATGAAAATATATAGGTTCTAAGAAATTCTTCATAAATATTGATAAAAAGAATTAAGGTGACAACTCTGTGATGAAACGCTATAATTACTTTAATACTTTTTGAAATTATGTAGAAGGTATTGACAGGGCATTGCTAAAAACGAAGGATGCTCAGGGATTGTATGGTAAGTATGAATCAAAAGATGTGAACCCCAAAGAGTGATGTGCCGAGCGGTAGATTGAAGAAACGACATGTATTTGGAGAAACATTGTATAAGGCGTATGTAGCTGTCGGACAAGGAGAAGCATTGCAGGAGAATAATGCGACCGTCGAAAAGGAGAAATGACTCGGAAATGGATTCGGAGGTGGAATGCAGCCGCCGGGCAAGTGGCGTGAGCAGACTTAAGAGGCACGGAATCAATTGGTAAGGAATACGGAAGTGGGAACGGGGAGTGAGTATGGCATCAAGAATCATTCATTTAGCGATAACAAACGGACTTATAAAGAACTATCAATTCAAGGATGCCAACAGATTGAAGTTCGGCGCAATTCTGCCCGATGTGTATGCCTCAGGCAAATCTACGGCGGACAGTCATTTCAAAATCGGTGTCTGTGGAAACAATAAGAGGACTTATGACTTTACAAGATTCAAAGCGTTGTTTTCAGATTTAATGAAGAATGATGATTTATATCTTGGGTATTATCTGCATCTGGTTCAGGATATCCTTTTCAGACATTATGTTTATGATGAATATCACTGGAATCCAACTGTTCCGGGAAATGTGGAACGATTACACAGAGATTACTCCATCTTAAATTCATATGTGATAAAAAAATATGGTTTGCTGGATGACGTGGAGATACCGGAGGATTTTGAGCAGGAGCCGATTAATACCGTCTTTTCTTTTGAACCTTTCCGATTTATGCAGGAGATGAAAGAGGATTTTAAGCCTGTTGCGGAGGAAGATGTTTTCTTTTTTACAAGAAAGATGGCTGATGAGTTTATTCGGAGGGCAGTTTCATTCTGTATGGAAGAATTACAGGCAATATTTAGCGGTGCTGTGACCATGGATGAGTACAGATATGCGTGGAAGAATACACCGCGCGTCCTTTTAAAGACGACTCTGAACACCAGAGAATTAGGTGGCTATCGCATACAGGGAAAAAAAGGTTATACGCGATTCAATGCATTGATCAGGAGTGATATTCAAAAGTATCCCTCTGAGGAGGATTTGGATTTCCTGAGAAGAAACAATATTACAACTATCATTGATATGCGCGGCAGTCAGGATGTCCTGAGGGCGCCCAGCGGCTTTGCAGGGGCGTTCGGGTTTGAATATCATAATGTTCCCATTGACGAGGGGAGCCAAGTCCCGGAGAGTGTGGAGGCGGTTCCCGACAGCTATTTAGCCATTGCAACAGCGAGAAATATGCCGGAGGTATTTCGGCGCATAGCAGTCTCAAAGACCGGAGTGATGTTTAACTGTACGGCAGGCAAGGACAGGACGGGAGTTGTGAGTGCGTTGATATTGTGGCTTTGCGGCGTCGGCAAAGAAGATATTCTGTTTGATTATATGCTGACAAAGGAATGCAACCGGGAACGCTTTGAACTGATACATAAAAATTATCCCGAGATAGATATGAATGTTGTCATACCGAATGAAGGGTATATGTGTAGGTTCCTGGATTTGATAGAGCAGCAGTATGGCAGTATACAGGGATATTTTACGGCGATAGGGATTACAGAAAAGGAGCAGAGAGCAATTCGGAGCAAATTGGCGGATGACACAGGCTGAAAACTTTTGTGACACCGTTCCGAGATGTATCACCGTTAGTCGTTAGATTGTATATTGCGGTACGATGGAAGAGTTTCAGAAGTATTTAATAAAAATTACCACATGCTATGCACATCAAAGCGGAATTAAAACGGATATAAGAGTGAATATAAAACCGAATACAAAAGCGGATATAAGAGTGAATACAAAAACGAATACAAAAGCGGATATGAGAGTGAACATAAAACCGAATACAAAAACGGATATGAGAGCGAATCCGGAATCCAATATTAAAACAAATATATAATCGAATATCAAAATGAATATAAAATTGAAAGCGGGAGAAACAGGATGAATATATCGCAAATGGGCGCATTGAATAATGCCATTGAAAATAGTGAAAAACTGGATTTTGCAAGTAGATGCTTAAGTGAAGAACAGTTAGTCCGTCTGTATAAATCTTATAAGCAGCTGTTTTGGGCGCAGATTGCTCCGGCGATTATTCTGGCCGTGGCAGTTATTCTGGAGCTTATTTTTATTCCGTCCGAAGCGGTTCCACACGGGGAAGCAAGTATGAAGGAGACAATAATTTTGTTTGAAACCGTATTTTTATTGTGCCGGTTTACCCGATTTGGATCATCCTTACGCAGTTTACTTTCGGAAAACTTTGGCATAAGTATTCGAGGTGGTACAGGAAAAAAAGCAGCATGGATGAATTGTATGCAATGTTTCGGTGATTTAAGGACATAATCACGGTTTTGGTTTCTTTGTTCAAAAGAGCACACGGAGGGAGAGAGGAAAAATATGGTACAGGTAAGATTAGGAAAGACAGAAATCACAGTGGAGAAAAATTCTTTTGGTGCGCTGCCGATTCAACGTATTTCACAGGAGGAAGCGGTAAAACTGCTACGAAAGGCTTACGATTACGGCGTGACCTTTTTTGACACAGCCCGTTTCTATACGGACAGCGAGGAAAAGCTGGGAGTAGCCTTTGACGGGATGCGTGACAAGGTTTATATTGCAACGAAGACAGGGGCAACCACAGCGGAAGGTTTTTGGAAAGATTTACATATATCCCTGAACAATTTGCGGACAGACTATATCGATATCTATCAGTTTCATAATCCCGCGTTCTGTCCAAAGCCCGGCGACGGAACCGGGTTGTATGAGGCAATGTTGGAAGCAAAAGAGAAAGGCTTGATTCGCCATATAGGCATTACCAATCACCGCCTGAATGTGGCGCATGAGGCTGTGGACAGTGGATTGTATGAGACATTGCAATTCCCTTTCTGCTATCTGGCAACGGAAAAGGACTTAGAGCTGGTTGAGAAATGTAAAGCTGCGGACATGGGCTTTATCGCCATGAAGGCTCTGTCCGGCGGACTGATTACCAACTCTGCGGCGGCATATGCCTTTCTGGCGCAGTATGACAATGTACTGCCCATCTGGGGGGTACAACGTGAGAGTGAACTGGACGAGTTCCTTTCCTATATAAAAAATCCGCCTCTGATGAATGAAGAACTGGCAGCGGTGATTGCCCGCGACAGAGAGGAGCTTCTGGGAGACTTTTGCCGGGGCTGCGGTTACTGCATGCCTTGCCCCGTGGGAATCGAAATTAACAACTGTGCCCGCATGAGCCTGATGATCCGCAGAGCACCCTCGGCGGCTCAATTGACTCCTGAGATGCAGGCAAAGATGAAGCTTATTGAATCCTGCCTTCATTGTGGAAAATGCAAAGCAAAGTGCCCCTACGGACTGGACACGCCGACGCTGCTTGAAAAAAATTATAAGGATTACTGTGAAATCCTGGCAGGAAAAGCTTTTTAATTGCTTTGCATCAGGCATGAAGGCACAGCACTGTGTTTTTCGACCGGATGAGATGCCGGCACTTAGGGTTCTAAACATAAGCGAGCAAAAAAGCAGATATCATACGGTCGTGCGCGGCTGCAGAAATCAAGCCGGGATTGCAGGTTAGCAGCCGTATAAATTCCTCCCTCTTTGGATATACTTTCCGAAAGCATATCCCGAGAAGGAGGAGTTTTTATGTCCGCATATTTTGAGATTACAAAAATAAACGCCAGAGAAATCCTGGATTCCAGAGGAAATCCTACCGTGGAGGCGGAGGTCACAGTCCGCAATCCCATTGATAACCGTCTCTACACAGGTATTGCCGCAGTTCCCTCCGGCGCCAGTACCGGACGCTTCGAGGCTGTGGAACTGAGAGACGGGGAGACAAGGTACTTCGGACTGGGCGTACAGCATGCCGTGAAAAATGTCCGTGAGAAAATTGCACCTTTGCTGACAGGAAGAAATGCGCTGGAGCAGGTGGCAATCGATAAAGCCATGGTAGAGCTGGATGGTACGGAGAGCAAGGAAAACCTGGGCGCAAATGCTACTCTGTCCGTGTCTATGGCATGCGCAAAGGCAGCAGCTAATGCGCTTGATATTCCCCTCTATCGCTACCTGGGAGGCATGGGTTCCAAACTTCTTCCCGTGCCCATGATGAATATCTTAAACGGCGGTAAGCACGCGGCAAATACGGTTGATTTTCAGGAATTCATGATTATGCCCGTGAGAGCAAAAAATTTTGGGGAGGCATTGCGTATCTGTGCAGAGGTCTATCACAACCTGAAGAAGCTCTTAAATGAAAAGGGGCTGTCTACGGCAGTGGGAGATGAGGGCGGCTTTGCTCCCGATTTGCCTGATGCGGAAAGCGTGCTGCAGTTTCTGGTGGATGCCGTTGAGGCATCAGGATATATCCCCGGCGAGGATATCAGGATTGCCATGGATGCTGCCAGCAGTGAGCTTTATAATGAAAAGACCGGTATGTATCATTTCCCCGGTGAGAGCAGTTTAAAAGGGCAGGAGATTATCCGCAGTACGGAGGACATGATTTCCTATTATGAAGAATTGGCAGACCGTTTTCCCATCGTCTCCATTGAGGACGGACTGGCGGAGGACGACTGG
>JALEIR010000079.1 GCA_022769665.1 Lachnospiraceae bacterium
CTCGTTTCATCTGTTTTACTCTCCGTTTCTTTCATTTATATCAATGTCCGCTGCAACCGGGCACCAATACCTGTTTTGTAAATCAAAAGGACCTTTTCACATTCGGCGAATCCTAGTGTGAAAAAGTCCTTATACACAAAATTACCAGAAGTATTTATACGTTTATTTTAGCACCAAAAAATTTTTTATGTAAGTAAAATTTTAGCATGGCGGAACCGGTTATTCAAACTGTGCGTTATACAATTTTCTGTACACGCCTCCGCGTTCCATCAGTTCCCGGTGAGTGCCCTGTTCCACCACTTCGCCGTCGTTGATCACCAGAATTAAATCCGCGTGTTCGATGGTGGAAAGTCTGTGAGCAATGACAAAACAGGTTTTTCCCTCCATTAGTTTCAGCATAGCCTTTTGAATCTGCCTCTCCGTGCGGGTATCCACATTGGAGGTTGCCTCGTCCAGAATCAACATTCTGGCATCCAGAAGCATGGCCCTGGCAATGGTAAGAAGCTGCTTCTGACCTTTGGAAATATTGGTTCCTTCATCCGTCAAAACAGTGTCATATTCTTCCGGAAGCCGCTTGATAAAGGAATGAATGTGCGCAGCTTTTGCTGCAGCTTCTACCTCCTCCCTGGAGGCACCCTCCTTTCCGTAAGCCAGATTCTCATAAATACTTCCGCTAAACAGCCAGGTATCCTGCAACACCATGGCATATGCCTGTCGCAGGCTCTTTCTGGTCAAAGTATCGGTCTGCTTTTCGTCCACCAGAATTCTTCCGCTGTCCGGGTCGTAGAAACGCATCAACAGATTAATCAATGTAGTTTTTCCCGCTCCCGTAGGACCCACAACAGCAATGAGTCTTCCGGGCTGTGCCTGAAAGCTCAAATCATGAATTATGGTTTTTTTCGGCTCATACCCAAAACTGATATGTTCCAGCCGGACATCTCCCCTAACCTCAGTCAACTCCTCCGCATCCGCTCTGTCTGCCTTCTCCGGTTCCTCATCTATCAGCTTAAAGACACGCTCCGCTGCCGCCAGTGCAGACTGTAATTCGCTGAAAATATTAGCCGCCTCATTGATAGGGCCGGAAAATTTCCTGGAATACAACACAAAGGATGAGATATCTCCTATGGTCATACTGCCTGCCAAATACAGCAGTGCACCGAACACACTGATCAGCGACAGGGACAGATTATTGATAAAATTGACACAAGGTCCCACAATACTTCCGTAATACTCCGCCCTATAGTAAGCATCCACCGCCTCCTTGTTCTTTTTGTCAAAACGCTTCTGTGTATACTCTTCTCTTCCGTATGCTTTCAGCGTCTTCTGTCCCGTTATCATCTCCTCCACAAATCCGTTCATCTCCCCAAGCTTTGCAGAACGTTGTCTGAAAAGCGGTCTCGTCTTTCCGGTAATACTCCTTGTAATAAAGACCGAAAGCGGTACCGTAAATACAAACACCAAAACCAGCTTGGGCGAGATGGTAAGCATCATCACAAGTGCAACGGCTACAGTGATAACCGTTGTCAAAAGCTGTACCAGATCATTGGACAAAGAAGCGTTTACCGTATCAATATCATAGGAGATACGGCTGATAGTATCTCCCGTCTGATGAATATCAAAGTATCCCACGGGCAAGGTCATCAACCGTTCAAATACATCCTGACGCATTCGGTAAACTACCTTTCGGCTGATGGTCAACATAAGGACCTGAAGCCCGTAAGACATAGCAGCGGAAACCACATAAAATCCGGCCATCCATGCCGCATAATAGAATACCCTGCCAAAATTCACCGCTCCCCTGCCCGGCTCAATTGCACTGATGGAAAGTCCTGTCATTTTCGGTCCGATCAGGGAAAACAAATTACTTCCCAATGTACAAATCAGGGCTAACAGCAAAAACCATTTATATTGCAGCATATATTTCCCCAGGCGCAGAATTGTGCTTCCCGAATATCTCTTGGATGCCGTCTTCTCTGAATTATTCTCTTTATTCATCCTTCCGGCACCTCCTGATCTGTTTTCATGCCCCGGCCTGGCTCCGTATTCTGTTCTGTTTCTTCGTTCTGGTCAGCCTCTCCGTTCCGCTCTTTATCTACGTCCCTGCAATGACTTGTTTCCGCTTTCCGGCCTTCTCCCATTTGGGATTTGGCAATCTCCGCGTAAGTTTCGCAGCTTTGAAGCAGTTCCTCATGACTTCCGTATCCGATGGGCTTTCCATCCTCCAATACCAGAATATGGTCGGCATTCCGGATAGAGCTGACACGCTGTGCCACGATAACAAGGGTAGTGTCTTTGAAATGCTCTCTGATTCCCCGACGCAGCTTTGCATCCGTGCGGTAATCCAACGCGCTGGAGGAATCATCCAGTATCAATATTTCCGGCCTTTCCGCCAGTGCTCTTGCAATCAGCACACGCTGTTTTTGACCGCCGCTTAAGTTTGCTCCCTTGATATTCAACGCTTCTGCTTCCCTATCCGCCTTATCTTCCACAAACTCATCGGCGCAGGCATAAAAAAGTGCTTCCCTTATCTGTTCCTCGCCCATCTCCCGGCCCAGAGTTACATTACCGGCAATGGTATCTTCAAATATGGTATCGTTCTGGAATACCACACCAAACTTTTTCTTCAATTCCTCCGGAGGATAACATTTCACATCCCGCCCTGCTATTCGAATCCGGCCTTCATCCGCATCATACATCCGCATCATCAGATTGACAATGGTAGACTTACCGGAACCGATTTCACCGATGATTCCAAGCGTCTCCCCTTTCGCAATTCGAAAGCTCAAATCACGGATATTTGCATCACCTTGTTTCAGATAAGAGAAAGTCACATGCTCAAATTCGATTTCCGGTTCGGACAGTCTGTTAGTACTCCGCAATTGTCCGTCTTCGCTTCGCACCATCGTATGCTTCTCCGTTTCATCCGGTCTCCCCGACACCCCATATACCTCTTCGATTACCTTCATATCCTCCCCGCATTCCAACACCTGCCGGATACGGTCTCCGGAAGCAATGGCTTTGGACAATACCGTGAACATCTTGGAAATGGACATCATGGCATTCAGAATAATGGTAAAGTAGGTGGTGAAGGCAAGAATTTTGCCCACCTCGGAGGTTCCGCAGTTCACACGGTAAGCTCCGACCAGAACTACCCCCACAAGCCCCAGATTCAACAAAACGTTCATGGAGGGATTGATAATTGCCATTACCATTCCGTTTTTTCGCTCCCGCTCCACCACCTCTCTGTTTACTGTGCGGAATTTTTCGGTCTCGTAATCCGTCTTTGACAAGGCCTTAATCACACGAATTCCCGCAATATCTTCCCTCACCAGTCTGACAAAGCGGTCATTGGCTTCCTGGAGCCCGCTGTACATGGGAATACTCCTTTTCGAAACATAAATCGTGATAAATCCCAGTAACGGCAGAGTAATCAACAAAACGCACGCCATAACCGGATCCAGTGTAAAGGTTACAAAGATTCCGCCGATTAACAGAATCGGTGCCCGCACGCCCAGTCTCTGTAAACGTGCCAGCGCCTGATGTACATTGTAAGTATCCGAAGTCATTCTTGATATCAGAGAAGGTTTCGTAAAAAAATCTGTCCGGGCATTGGATAGATGCATAATCTTTGAAAACAGGTCACGACGAATTACTTCTGTGGCATCACTTGCCACCTTGGATGCCATCCTGTTTGCAATCACATTACCCGCCAAAGCAAGAAAAGAGCATGCCAACATAAGAACACCCCAGAGCAGCACCACACTCTTCTCTCCCAGCGGAATAACAATATCAATAATATGTGCCAGAATATAGGGAATGCATAAATCCATGACTGTCCCGACAAATTTGATAATGAATCCGACTCCCATTTTAGGGAAATAGGGACGTAGATAGTTAGAGATAATTTGCTTCAATTCACTTTCCTCGCTATACACAGCAAACCGGGCAGTGCAGAATCTGCACCCGCCCGGCTGTATAATTTTACACCTTAAACACGGAAATTTCAGATTTTAGGCTGTCCATATTTTCTCCCAATGCATCTGCGGTCTTATTCAGTCCTTCCACTCGATTCATCAGTTTTTCCACCGCATCTCTCACTGTCATGGCACTGTTTGCCGTCTCTTCGATACTGCCGGAAATCTGTCGTATTGCTGTCACGGTATATGACCGCTCCGCGTCCGCCTTCTCCGTGCTTTCCACAATAGCCTCCAAACCTTCCACCAGTTTCCGCATCCGCTCCTGCATCTCCCGGAATACGCTGATGACCTGCTCCACAGCTTCAGTCTGAGAAGCTACCATATCCTGTGCCTCTCTTGCACTGTCCACACTGCTCATGGTACAAGCTGAAATCTGTTCCACATTCGTTCTGATTTCACCTGCCGCAGCTGCGGAATCATCTGCCAGTTTGCGAATTTCCTCAGCAACTACCGAGAAACCTCTTCCGGCTTCCCCTGCCCTTGCTGCCTCAATGGATGCGTTCAGGGAAAGTAGATTCGTCTGTTCTGAAATTTCAGTAATCGTTCCCACAAAACTGTTGATAATCTCGGATTCCCGACGCAGGGAATTTATGTTTTCACCAACTTTGGCTGTAATCTCCGTTGTCTGCCTTGCTTTTTCTCCAAGGACTTGAACAATGTCCATTCCTTTTCCTATCATATCCTCCGTCTCGTCTACCAGCTTTTCAACCTGTTCCACCACACGGCTGACCTCCTGCATTTCCTCCGAAAGGATATCTGTCTTGGCCACACACTCCTGGACATTCGCCGTCTGCTGCGTCATTGTCTCACTAATCTCATTGACCGCCTGTGTAATATCGGCAGAGTGATTACTGATAACACCGGATACATGCTCAACATCTCTTGCGGAATCCTCCAGCTGAACCGTAGCCGCATTTACTTTATTTACCAGCTTCTTCGTATTTTCAATCATATTGTTAGCGGAATCTGCCAGTCCCCGGAACTCGTCTCTTCCTTTCGCCTTAACCTGAACAGTCAAATTGCCTTGCGCTACTTCGCCCAGCTTACCGGAAATTCTTCTCATGTTGTTTTGTATACCGAAAACAATCAGCAGGCACACAGCCAGAACAATCACACAGGCCAGCACTACCAGTCCGACAGTAATCGACTTGATTTCCTCTGCCTGACCGATTACCGTCTCCATGGGTACCAACGCACAGACCATAGCCTCCGACCGCTCGCTGCGGTTGAAGAAGAACAGGTACTTTTCTCCGTGGAAGCTTACCTCCGAGGTACCCTGATTAATCGGTTCCTCCTGATTCATTTCAGGGAAAAATTCCTGTCCGTAGAAAACATTTTCTCCCTCGGTCAAGATACTCTCTTCGCCTTCCGGCAGGTTTTCCACTACCAGTTCACGCCCGTTTTTCGTAACAAATCCTACGATACTGCCCTGTCCCAAATCAAGACCCTCCAGGAATTCCTTAATCTTATCAGGGTCTATGTCTACTACAACGCAGGCATTGTTGTTCTGAGACTGAATCTGGTATGCCATAATATAGGAATCCTTTTTTATCTTCAGCGTGGTGTCAAGCAGTTCATGGTCATCCACCCACCGCAAAATTCCTCTGCCGTCCGCTACCGTCTCTTTATAGCTTGGATAAATACCGTCCGGTATGGTGGTAATGGAAACGGTAGTAAGCATTTTTATGTTTTCCTTGGTGACAATATGTATATTACTGATAAATTTATTGGAAGTCTTTGACATAAAAATGGCAGTTTTGGTTTCATTCATCACCTGTGCCTTGTTGATTGTGTCATCCTCATAAAGTCCAACAAGGTACTTGTTCAGCTCCGAATCAAAGGCATACTTCATTCCCTCAGACTCGATAAAAGAGCAAATCATGTCCACATATTCCATTGCTGTATTGATGGTTTGCGCGGTGGATTCCCTGTACTTTTCGCTCATGCCCTCCGAAGCCTTCCGGTAAGCGGCAACCCCAATCACCACCATAAACAGAACCGGCACAAGAAAACCTATCATAATCTTGTTTCGGATGCCAAACAGCATCTTTCGCTTCTTATCAGTTTTTTGCTGATTGACTGTCTTTCGCTTTCTGTCCGTTTTTGGCTTTTCGACAGTCCCCTTTTTTCTTGCCATACCTTCACCCTCCGACAACATTTTTGATAATAATCTTATTATACCGCATTTTTACGAAATCGGAAATTGAATAATTTGTCCTTTTTTGCTTTTTTCTTTGCAAAATCACTCTTTTTTATCAAAAGTCTTTTCACCGTGATTTCAGTTCCAGCCTATTTACATACCGCTCACCAAAATCCGCTTCCTCTGCCAGATTAATGCAACACGTACCTTCCCTCAGACGCTCCAGCTTCCCCATAACTTCCAACCGTCCGCTTTTTTCGTCACGCATCGCAAAGCCCACCTTTTTTGCACCAAGCAGTGCTGTATTTCCTCCCGCTACTGCCCTGTGTACCAGTTCTTTCGGGAGAAGACCAATCTCCGCTGCATCCTCCGGCTTCAGATAATATCCGAAACCTCCCGCCAGCACAACCCGGTCCACCTGTTCTGCCTTCACCCCATATTTTTCCAACAGTATTTCAATTCCGGCAGCTATTGCTGCTTTTGCAAGCTGTACACTGCGCACCGCCTCCTGAGTCACAAGAACATTGCCGATGCTGACACCGGACTCAAAATATTGTTCCGCCAGAAGACCTGTTTCATCCAGCAGTCCTTCCCGCTTAAGGGTAGCAAGGAAACTAACCATATCCGCTCCCCACACGCCCCGGTTCACACCGCCCTCGAAGGCAGGGCCCGCCGCTGTTGCACATGCAATGCGCTTATCCCTGTTTCCCAACACAATCTCTCCGTTTGTCCCCAAATCAACCAGAAGAGTAACTTCTTCCTTTTCCGCCATGCCACAGGCCAGTATTCCCGCCGTGATGTCACCGCCCACAAAAGCAGACAGCCCCGGGAAAATAAAGCAGGGAACCCCACACAGACTGGTCTCCGCAGCGGAAAGCTTTGAAGCACGAAAAGGGGCACATCCCAATTCGGATGTGTCCCAACCCATCAAAAGATATGTCATTGTCGTGTTGGCTGCCAGCACCAACTGCAGATTTTCCCCTTTGGTAAGCTGCTTAATAAATCGGTTCAGGCCCTGTTCCAAAACACCTCTCACCAAACGGCACAGTTCTTCCGCTTTCTCCCGGTTTTCCGCTGCACGGATTCTGGAAATAACATCTGCTCCATAAGTAATCTGGGGATTAACCGCCACATAACGATCCTTTACGAGCCCATCCTCATCGTAAAGCAGCATGGCGATGGTTGTGGTTCCCAAATCTGCCACAGCTACAAGGTCTCTGCCCTCTGCGCCACCCGTTATTGCACCTTTCTCCCGGCTCTGTCCGATGCAAGCGTTCTCCGTCAGCACATGGATTTTTCCTGCTGCACTGCCCTCCGGTGTCACACCGGGACATAATCCGCATCCGGTACACACCCGGCAGCGCAAACCTTTTTTCCCACTATACAAACTGATTTTTCTCCTCGTCGTAATGATAATTGATGGAAGCAAGTTTTTCTGTAATTTCCTCTCTGTCTGCCTCCAGGTCGTCACAAAGTGCATCCAAGCTTTCGTAAAAATCCCTGAGCTTCAAATTGACATAGCTCAAAAGCATTACCGGGTCTTTCGGTATCATTCCTCTGCCCTCCTGTTATCTTTTCAAGCATTGTGAGGAGAACGGCTTGTGGCAGTCAATGCACCGTCCCGTACATCTATTACCACAGTATCACCACTGTCCACCTTATCTTCCAGAATCAGCTTTGCAGTCATGGTTTCCACATATTTCTGGATATATCTCTTTAACGGACGTGCACCGTAAACAGGGTCATAAGCGTTGTCCACGATATACTTTAATGCATCCTCCGTCAGCTCCAGCTTCAGATCTCTGTCCTCCAGCCGCCTGTTCAAATCGTCAATAATCAACTTTACAATTCCGCTGATATTATCTTTTGTCAAAGGCTTAAACAGGATTGTCTCATCCAGTCGATTTAAAAACTCAGGGCGGAAATGAGCCCTCAGTTCACTCATGACAGCCGCCTCCGCTTCAGGGCTAATCTCACCGTCCGGCTGTATACCGTCCAGCAGATAATTTGCACCAATATTTGAAGTCATAATCAATATAGTGTTTTTAAAGTCCACCGTTCTGCCCTGGGAATCGGTAATACGGCCGTCATCAAGCACCTGGAGCAGTATATTGAATACATCGGGATGAGCCTTCTCTATTTCATCAAACAGCACCACACTGTAAGGCTTTCTCCTGACCGCCTCGGTCAGTTGTCCGCCCTCCTCGTATCCCACATATCCGGGAGGTGCTCCAATCAACCGGGACACCGAATACTTCTCCATGTATTCGCTCATATCGATTCGAACCATATTATTCTCATCATCGAACAGCGCCGCTGCCAGAGATTTGGCCAACTCTGTTTTACCTACACCGGTAGGGCCCAGGAACAAAAAGGAACCAATCGGTTTGGAAGGGTCTTTAATTCCTGCTTTGGAGCGGATAATGGCTTCCGTCACCTTAGTGACACCTTCATCCTGTCCCACCACTCTCTTGTGCAGTTCATCATCCAGATGCAGTGTCTTGTTCCTCTCGCTTTCCGTCAGCTTCGCAACAGGAATACCCGTCCACCTGGAAATGATTCTGGCAATTTCCTCATCGGAAACCTTTTCATGCACCAGAGAAAGGTCGTTATCATTGACCTTCTCCTCTTCCTGCTCCAGCATCTTCTTGAGTCCGGGCAACTTGCCGTAGCTCAATTCCGCTGCCTTTTCCAAATTACCCTCTCTCTGGGCAATCTGAATTTCGCTGTTTACCGCATCAATCTCTTCACGCAGCTTGGACAGCTTCTCCACGGAAGCTTTCTCGTTGTCCCACTGGGCCTTCTTTCCGGCAAATTCTTCCTTCAGTTCCGCAAGCTCTTTCTGCAGATCTTCCAGACGTTCCCGGCTGAGCCGGTCATCTTCCTTTTTCAGAGCGGCTTCCTCAATCTCCATCTGCATAATCTTTCTCTGCAGTTCATCCAGCTCTGTGGGCATGGAATCCAACTCCGTTTTTATCAGCGCACATGCCTCATCCACAAGGTCGATTGCCTTGTCGGGCAAGAATCTGTCCGAAATATATCTGTTGGACAGCACCGCTGCACTGACAAGCGCGTTATCCATGATTTTGACGCCATGGTACACTTCATAGCGCTCCTTCAGTCCACGGAGAATGGAAATGGTATCCTCCACGGTAGGTTCGTCTACCGTAACGGGCTGGAAACGACGCTCCAATGCCGGATCCTTTTCTATATACTGTCTGTACTCGTCAAGGGTTGTTGTACCGATACAGTGTAATTCACCTCTGGCCAGCATGGGTTTGAGCATGTTGCCTGCATCCAACGATCCGTCTGTTTTCCCGGCGCCCACAATGGTATGCAGCTCATCAATAAACAGAATAATCTGTCCGTCACTGTTCTTCACATCCTCCAATACAGCCTTCAGACGCTCCTCAAACTCGCCTCTGTATTTGGCACCGGCTACCAAAGCACCCATATCCAATGAAAATATCTTTTTATCCTTCAGCCCCTGGGGCACATCGCCCCGGACAATACGTTGTGCCAGCCCCTCCACAACGGCAGTCTTACCGACGCCGGGCTCACCAATCAGTACCGGGTTGTTTTTCGTCTTCCGGGAAAGAATGCGAATGATATTTCGAATCTCGCTGTCTCTGCCGATGACAGGGTCAAGCTTCTGATTTCTCGCCTTCTCCACCAGTTCCTGACCATACTTTTCCAAAGTATCGTAAGTAGCCTCCGGATTATCACTGGTCACACGCTGATTGCCGCGAACGGTGGAAAGTGCCTGTAAAAAGCGCTCACGGGTAATTCCGTACTCCTTCCAAATCTGGGCAATCTCCCGATTAGGATATTTTATCATTGCCAGGAAAAGATGCTCCACGGACACATACTCATCGCCAAGCTGCTTCGCCTCGTCCTCCGCGGAAACCAGCACTTTATTCAGCTGCTCACCAACATAAACCTTTCCGCCCTGCACCTTGGTCCGCTTTGCCAATGCCTGTTCCGCACGATTGACAAAATGCTCTTTCTGAATTTCCATCTTCTCTATCAGTTTCAGAATCAAGCTGTCGTCCAGAGTCAGCAGGCTGTACAGCAAATGCTCCTGCTCAATTTCCTGATTACCGTATTCATAAGCCAATTTCTCGCAGCCTTCCACCGCCTGCATGGACTTTTGTGTAAATTTCTGAATATTCATATGTCCTACCTCCTTTTCGCCTCATATTGTTTCCTTGTTCTATAAGTAATATAACACTATTGAAGCAAAAATCAAGACGAAAAGTATAAAGTTTTTGTGAATCAATTCTTTTCTTTTTATTGTTGGTTCAAAATCTCCGCAATTTTCTCTATCATTTCATCTTCCTTCAGCCGGAATTTGATTTCCACACGCCGGGAAGCCGCCATATCAACCTCTGAGGTCGGATTACCATAGGCATCCGTCACAAACACAGGTGAACTGCAGGATTTTCCGTTGACGGTCAAAAGCTTCTGCAACTGTTCAATCTTCGTCTCGCTTAGGCCGTTCTCGGTATCCAGACAGAAATCGGCAACCGATTTGGCTCTGCTGTAAGACAGTGACATATTGCTCTGATAACCGCCGTGGGTATCCGTATGACCTTCAATAATGATTTCGGCTATATAGCCTCTGAATCTGTCCTGAAGCAGGACATCCAGATATTTGGGTATAATTTCCTTCAGGCTCTCCTTGCTGGCATCTGTCAGAGTTGCGCTGTTAAACCGGAAAAGCACATCCGAAGAAAACGTGATGGAACCTGTCTGTGCATCCACCTCCATGTTGGAATTGTCAAAGGTATCCTGCAGTGCTCCGATAATATCTGTCCTGATTCCGACAATATTCTGCAGCTCATTTTTGGTGGTCGTCAGCTCCTGTCTGGCATTTTCAATCTCCAGGTAAGCATTATTCAGTTCCTCTTTGGTCAATGCTGCCTGGGCATAAGCCTGTTGCAGCTCTGCCAATGATGCTGCCAGCTCTTCGTTGGACTTCTCTATCTCCACTTTCGAATTCTCCAAATCCGCTATGGCTGCATCCAACTCCGTCTGCGCAGCACTCAGTTCCAGTCTGGTATTGTCCAGGTCTGTTGTCTTTTGTTTATATATTGCAAGGGTAATCGCTATAATCAGAATAAAAATCAACAGCAGGGCAGCCATCATATCCGAATAAGACTGCCAGTAGCTGTGCTCCGAAAAAGCTTCCCTGTTTCTCTGTCTATTTTTCATACAGGCTCCTCATCTGGTCAAAAGCATACAGCTGGTTGCTGATTTCATCGCTCATTTCGTCACATGCTTTGTTAAGTCTTTCCTTCTGCTCCTTCAGTTCACAGGCAAATTTCTCCTGCCTGTCCATCACCTTGGTGAGATCCGTCTGAACTTTACGGTTTATTTCTACCAAAGCCGCAACTGCCTCTGTCAGTTCTCTGGCATTCTCCGCGCTGACCTTTTGCGATTCTCCCGCTGCTTTTAAGGTATTTCCCAATTTTTGGAAATCCGTTCCCAGACTTTCCTGCATTCTGTCATGAAACCTGTCCACAATCCGTTCCACTGCCTCAGTCTGTTCCGTTGCGTTGCCTTTCATCAGCTCCAACACCTGTTTTAACGCATTGGATATAGATGCCTGATACACCACCATTGCTGCAGAATTTTCATCCTCCTTCACCGCTACAGGCTGCGCTGTCTGGCGAAATACATTCAGGAAACTCTCCAGCTTATCATAAGCATCGGACATAATACTGCGGTATACAAAGTTAAATACCAGCGAAAACAGGATACCGTATACGGAAGTATGGAAAGCAACCTTCATACCGGAAAGCAGCGGTCCTACATTGTCCGAAATGGTATAAATATCATCCCCGTTAAAGGAACCCAGGCCCATGGAAAGTCCCAGAAAAGTTCCCAGAATTCCCAGCCCCGTCATGGTGCCTGAGATGCCGGAGTTAAAGAAATTCATCCCCACTCTGTCCAGCAAATTCTCATTGATATATTCATCCAGTTCGCAGGAGGTAACCACCCCACGCCTTGTACTGTGGCTTTTGATCCTCATACGATATTTGTTAAATGCAGACCTCAGCTCATCATTTTCAAAGACATCCTTGCGGTCCTGATAATTGACCCAGAGATTCTTTCCGCCTGCATCCCTGTACTCCTTCTGCAGTCTCAGGGAAAAATCCGTCAATTCATCTGTCACCCGGTTCAGCCTGCCGAAGCTGACAAAAGATACAATAAACAGTACGCCGATTATGGCAAGAAAGCCCAGGTTGATGGCAAGGTTGACGAAGGAGGTTTGCTCTCCCGTAAATACGCCGTTTACATACAAAACAAAAGCCACAACGATGGCATACAGCAGGAATAGTACATAATACAGTTTATTTTTCATCTGTTCTCCTATCCCGTGCCGTAAGCTTTGGCTGCGGCTTTTACTATATCCCGGCACGTTCATTTTCTCTGTACCTGCCCCTATCGAAAGCAGTTCACAGTTTACTTCTTAAACGTACCATATTTTTTCTGACAACTCAACAATTCTAAAGAAATCTTAAAGAACTTTTATGCTTTCACCTGAATCACTTCATCATAAAGCTCCGCCAATTTCCCGGGCAGAAATAATGTGTAGCAGCGTACTCTTTCCGGAACCGCTCTCCCCGACCACCAGGTATTTTTTCCCTTTTTCAAACACTGTCAAGAAATGATTGACGGCTTTCTTTTCGCCCAGGGTCAAAGAGACATCCTTCAGTTCTATATCGCCGTATACCGCCTGTTTTTCTCTCTTTGAACCGGTATCTTCACTGTCCTGAAGAAGAGCCTTGTATTTTTCCGTCAGTTTCCCGGAAGATTTGAATCGAATCCATGTATCCGAGGCGGTCATAATGGGAGAAATAATTTTCCCGGAAAGCTGTCCGAAGGCAATGACAATACCGACGCTGAAGCTTCCTTTGATAGCAAAGTAAGCTGCAAGCGCCATGATGATAACTGTGGAAGTCAATCCCGCAAGTTCGTTCAGGCACAGAAACAAAGTCCTGTCATTCCCGTTGACTTCTTTTGCCTTTTCCAGTCTTCCGTTGGGCCTCTTTCCGGTATGTTTCACAACAAATGCCGTAAAAACGCCAATCACCATTATCAGCAAAAGCATCAACGGCTTTATATAGATACACGTAGTCACCGGTATTCCTGCTCTCAAAATCGGTTACGTTTTTATGCAGGATTCTGTCAAATAAATCGTGCTTTAAATCCTGTCTGGCCCTTCGGATCAGCTTGTTTTTCGTAATACCGTATAAATATTCGGAAAGTACGGTCACAATCAGGAAAACAATTCCCACAATCAATACCCGAAGGAGCTTCTGCAGATTCTCCTCCACCGCACAGTTCATAATCTCACTTAAAACAAACGCGAAGAAAACGCTCATTGCGGAAGAGGTGGCCAGCAAAACAGCATATACAGCGTACAATCCTCTGTTCTTTATAATATATCGATACACACCTTTATCCTACTACATCACTGAATCCACTGCAATATCGTATATAATCTCCCAATTTCGGCAATGCGTTATGCCCGTATTTCCTTCACCTCGTACCCTGCCTCTGTGACAGCGGCAGTCAGTGCCTCATCACTGACCTCCGCAGACAGTTCAACGGTAGCTGTCTTATTCTCCAGGCTCATGGTCACGGCATCTACGCCCTCCAAAGCCTCCAGGGCCTTCTGTACTCTTCCGGTACAGTGCCCACACATCATTCCCTCAATTGTCATTACCTTTGTCATGTTTTTTTCCTCTCTTTCTTCCCGGCTTACTGCCGCATTTCTCTTATCCGATTCCGGTGCTACAGCCATTGTAACCTTTCCGCCTGTGCCTTGTTCCGCTGCATCTGCGTTTTCTGCTTTCTGTACCTCCGTATCCCGCTTTACCGTCTCTTTGAATCCGCTTTTAAAGCCTCTCAGCCGCAGGGCATTGCCTACCACAAAAATGCTGCTTAAGCTCATGGCAGCTGCGCCGAACATAGGATTCAGCTTAAGGTTCAGGATGGGATACCACACTCCTGCCGCCAGAGGAATGCCGATTGCATTATAGAAAAAGGCCCAGAACAGATTCTGTTTGATATTGCGGATGACTGCCCGGCTTAAACGCACAGCGGTCACCGAATCCCGTAAATCGCTTTTCATCAGGACAATGTCAGCACTCTCCATGGCCACATCCGTTCCCGCTCCGATTGCCATGCCCACATCCGCCGCTGCCAGCGCAGGTGCATCGTTGATACCGTCCCCAACCATGGCAACTCTTCTGCCCGTTGCTTTCAACTCACTGATTTTTCTCTCCTTATCCTGAGGCAGTACCTCCGCCACCACTTCCTCTATACCCAGCTGTTGACGTACCGCTTCCGCTGTCCTCTTGTTGTCTCCGGTTAGCATGACTACACGGATACCCATCTCCCGGAATTTCTGTACGGCAATGTAAGAGCTCGGTTTGATTTCATCCGCCACCTGAATGCTGCCAAGGAACCGGCCTTCCTCTGCCACCAGAAGATTCGTCATCCCCTCCCGGGCCATTTGATCAAGCCCCTGAAGCACCATGGGGTCAATCGTAATGCCGTTCTCCTCCAGGTACGCCCGGTTGCCCACAAAATACCGGGTGCCCGCCTTGGCTCCGGCATCCTTTCTGTCCCGGAGCTCTGAAGCAAAGCTTCCATCCTTCTGTTTACCTGCAACAAACACAGAGGTCGGACCATCCTCAGACCGCATCACAGGACGGGGCTCAATGTTCTTCGTCAACACGCCCTCCACGCCTCTTCCGAACACTGCCTTGAAATCCCGGATTTCCGGAATGTTCAGGTTCTCCCGCTCCGCGTATTCTACCACCGCCTCCGCCAACGGGTGCTCGCTCTTCTTTTCCAGTGCCGCCGCGAGAGCAACCATAGTGTCAAGGGACATATCCTGCGCATTACAGCCTGTTCCCATGACGCGCAGCTTCCCCGAAGTGATGGTTCCTGTCTTGTCCAACACCACCGTGTCAATCTCCTTGGCGCGTTGCAGGGCCTCCCCGGATTTTATCAATATACCGTGATTTGCTCCTACACCCGTTCCCACCATGATAGCCACGGGGGTTGCCAGACCCAGAGCACAGGGGCAGGATATCACCAGCACAGCAATCGCCGAAGAAACAGCAAACTCCGCTCCTGCTCCCGCAATCAGCCATACAGCCAGCGTCACCACTGCAATACAAATTACTACAGGAACAAATACCCCCGCCACCTTATCCGCAAGCTGAGCGATAGGCGCCTTGCTGCCTCCCGCCTCCTCCACCAGACGGATAATCTGTGACAGGGTGGTGTCCTCTCCCACACGGTCTGCACGGCATTTCAAGAATCCCGCTTTATTCATCGTGGCAGAGATTACCCTGTCTCCACTCTGTTTTTCCACGGGAATGCTCTCCCCGGTAATTGCCGCCTCGTCCACACTTGAGGTACCCTCCAGCACGATTCCGTCCGCAGGCACCAGACTACCCGGCTTCACAAGGAAAATATCTCCGCTCTGCAAGTCTTCCGTGGGAATTTCCCGCTCATGACCTTCCTCATCTACCACAATAGCCAGCTTTGGAGATAAATCCATCAGCTTTTTGATAGCCTCGCTTGTCTTTCCCTTAGAACGGCTTTCCAGATATTTTCCAACGGTTATCAGAGTGAGAATCATCCCCGCCGACTCAAAGTATAAATCGTGGGAATACTGCTCCACTACCGCCATATCCCCGTGTCCAAGCCCATAGCTGATACGGTACATGGCAAAAATGCCGTAGCCGATGGCTGCGGAGGCACCCAGGGCAATGAGGCTGTCCATATTGGGGGACAGATGTTTCAGCGTCTTGAAACCCACAGAAAAAAATTTCCGGTTCATATACAAAATAGGCAGCAGCAGAATAAACTGTGTCATGGCAAAGGTCATGGCATTTTCGTTTCCGTGAAAAAAACGGTGCATAAAGCCGGGAATGGGAAGCCCGAACCACTCATTGTACATGTGGAACATGGCAACATACATCAGCGGAATCAGAAAGCCGACGGAAATCCCCAACCGCCATCTCATGGCTTTTTCTTCCTCCCTGTTGTTTTTCTGCAGTTCTTCCCTGCTCTGCTCCCTGCTGTTGCCCCGGCGACTGTATTCAGCTGCTCCCGGCACAGTCCTTCCATCCGGCGCACCGCCAATGATTAAAGATGCACCGTATCCGGCCTTTTCAACCGTTCTTTCAATCTCTTCACAACCAAGTCTTGTTTCGTCGTATTCCACTTCCATGGTCTCCGTAAGCAGATTGACGGAAGCCTTTTCTACGGGCTCCAGCTTATTTATTGCCTTCTCCACATGGGCAGAACAGGCCGAACAGGTCATGCCCGTAATGTGATATCTCTCTTTCATCAGTTAAATTTCCTCGCCTTCTTCCGTTCTCATTTCAGCTTCTTCACCAGTTCTACTGCCTCGTCTGCCACAGCAGTATTCCCCTTTTGTATCTCCTCTACCACACAAGTCTCCATATGATTCTGTAAAATCAGATATCCGAAAGCCTGCAGCGCGCTCTCCACCGCTGCTACCTGGGTCAGAATATCCCCGCAATAGCGGTTTTCATCCAGCATTTTTCCTATACCGTTTAACTGTCCCGCCATACGGCTCAACCGGTTTTTCAACTGTTTTAATTCTCTCTCACTTCTCGGCGTTGTTTTTTGGTGACAGCAGCACTCTGTCCCCTGCGTCGGAATATCTCTCTTCTTGCTATTATCTCCTGCCATTGTCCTTCTATCCCTTTCTGCATTAAAATACCCCCGAGGGGTATACTATTCTCATACGAATAATATACCCTACGGGGGTATCTGTCAAGTGTCCGTTAAATGCTCTGGAAGCCACCCTCCAAATCCTCAATAATGTCATCAATGTTCTCAGTTCCGATCGAAAGGCGGATGGTACTTCCGGAAATTCCCTGCTCCTTCAGTTCCGCATCGCTAAGCTGCGCGTGAGTGGTGGAAGCCGGATGAATCACAAGGCTCTTCACGTCTGCCACATTTGCCAGCAGTGAGAACAGTTCCAGATTGTCGATAAACTTTTTGGCTGCTTCCTCGCCACCTTTGATTTCAAAAGTAAAGATAGATCCTCCGCCATTGGGGAAGTATTTTTTATACAGTGCCTGCTGCTCAGGATCCTCCGATACGGAAGGATGATGCACCTTTTCTACCTTGGGATGTCTGTTCAGGTAATCCACCACTTTCAGTGCGTTCTCCACATGTCTCTCCACACGAAGAGAAAGGGTTTCCAGTCCCTGCAGGAAGAAAAATGCATGAAAAGGAGAAAGGGTCGCTCCGGTATCCCGAAGAAGAATGGCACGAATCGCAGTTACAAATACAGCTCCCGGAACTGCCTCCGCGAAATTCACACCATGGTAACTCTCATTTGGTGTGGTAAGATGAGGGAATTTTCCGCTTGCCTTCCAGTCAAACTTACCGCTTTCAATGATAACACCGCCGATTGTCGTTCCGTGACCGCCGATAAACTTAGTCGCGGAATGAACCACGATATCTGCTCCGTACTCAAAAGGTCTTACCAGATATGGAGTTGCAAAGGTATTGTCTACTACCAAAGGTATCTTGTGTGCATGTGCAATTTCAGCCAACTTTTCAATATCCACCACATCAGAATTGGGGTTGCCCAAAGTTTCTATGTACAAAGCCTTTGTATTTTCTTTGATTGCGGTTTCCACTTCTTCATAATCAAAGGGATTCACAAAGGTTGTGGTAACACCATAATCAACAAGGGTATGCGCAAGAAGGTTATAGCTTCCTCCGTAAATATTGTTTGCGGATACAATATGGTCTCCTGCTTTAGCCAGATTCTGGATAGCATAGGTAATTGCTGCCATTCCGCTTCCCACTGCCAGCGCTGCCGTGCCGCCTTCCAGTGCTGCGATTCTTTTCTCAAACACATCCTCTGTGGGATTGGTTAGACGTCCGTATATATTTCCCGCATCCGCCAGTCCAAACCGGGCAGCGGCATGGTCGCAGTTGCGGAACACATAGGACGAAGTCTGATAGATGGGAACTGCTCTTGCATCCGTAACCGGATCCGGTTGTTCCTGCCCCACATGAAGCTGTAATGTCTCAAATTTCAAGTTTCTCTCTGCGTATGGTTTCTTGCTCATAAATGTCCTCCTGTCCGCCTGTCTACGGCCCGCCTCTTATTTCCTACTATATTAGTGGGTTTAGTATATATTAACTCTTTTGCCAAAAATTGTCAATACCCTTACTGTTGAAGCTGCTGTGCAAGACCGTAAATATTCTCAAGCACCTCTCTGCAGGCTTTCATATCCTCCACAGTAGCTTCGGAAGTTTTCATACCTTCTGTGGAAGATGCTGCTACCTCCTCACTGGTCGCGGACAAATGTGTGATATTTTCTGAGATTACTCCGGTCGATGCCAAAATTTCTTCAATCACACGCTTGGTAGTGTCGATATTTGTTGTAAGCGTTGCAACTCCCTCACGGATTTTCTCAAATTTTTCCCTGGTTTCCTCAATCAGTTCATTCTGCTTGTCTACAGATGCCACAGAGTTTTTGATACTTTCGTTTGCGCGTTTCGTATCGTCGTTCAGTTCACCGATAATATTGGTAATATTGTTGGAAGCATCCTTGGTTTGCTCGGAAAGCTGTCTGATTTCCTCTGCCACAACGGCAAAGCCTCTTCCGGCCTCACCGGCGCGGGCTGCCTCAATAGATGCGTTCAGAGCCAACAGGTTTGTCTGGCTGGAAATGCTCAGAATACTTCCCACAAAGTTCTCCACCTCTGCAACCTTTTTCGTCAGGCTGTCAATTACTTCCACGGTCACATTGCTTGCAAGCTCAACATTATGAGCCTGTTCCTTCAGCTCTTTCACCATTGCAGAGCCGTCCTCAACGTTCTCATCCGTATTTCGGGAAGCCTCAATCATATTGTGGGTTACCCTCTCTGCAACATCCGTCTTCTCCTGAATCTCCGCACACATGGTAGCCTGCTGTTGGATAGCCTCCGCCGTGCTTTCTGTGCTGTCGGCAATGTTGCTCATGGCGAAATTGCCGGTATCCACACTGTTATTCAGACGGTCAAGCATCTGCATCGCTTCCTCGAAGAGCTTGGAAATCTTTTCCGCGACCTCGGTCATCTTCTTATTACTCTCCTCCTGTCGCTTTGCAGCGGAGGTAATGGTTTCCATATTCTCCTCATTGTTGCGAATCAGAAGCCTTACAATTCTGATGGAAGAAAAGCATAGGCAAATGCCTGTGGTGTACCGTTGGTAAACAGAATCACAACATATGCTACCGTTGCGCTTCCCAACATCACAATGCCGCACATTTTCGTGTCCTTTTTCATGACAAAAATAACGGTGGAAACAATCAACGCCAGAACACCGGCTACCGTCTGCGCCATAATTTTGCCTGTAACACCATAGCTGGCTATGTATATCAGCATCGTCAGGAACACATAGCCGTAAATAATCGCAATTACCGGAAAAACAGTTGAATTGGCTCGCTTATATTGGGCACTTGTCATTGTATAACCTCCTACGCATCTTTCGTCTTTTCGACCTTTTACACAGAAAATATTATAGCGCACTCACAAACTGTCTGACAACTGTATCCACGACAAAAAATTGTGTCGAATCATTTCTTTTCAAATACAAACCAATCTGCCTTCACAAATCCGCCCCTACAGCCTTCCTCATTGATGATAAACAAGCCAGCCTTAACGCCAACCCAGCGTCCCGGCGTCGCCTCCGTAACGCTTCCCACCTTTCGATAATTGTCTCCGTCAACGCTGATTTCAAAGGATACCTCCTTTTCCTTCTCAACCAACATACGCATGTAAACAGTATTTCCCGAAAAGTTCTCCAGATTTACCCGTTTTTCATCATCCTTTGTCCAGTTTCCGGTTCTCTGTTGCAGAATAAGCTGTCCTTCTTTCTTCTGCAGTGCCAGTGCGGTATAACAGCCTCCCAGAGATACCATTCCTGCCACATCCCCTTCAGCCATATGCTCCGTATGAATGCAGGTTGTAATCCTAAACTCCGGGGCAGGCCATTTTTGAAGCAACAGATTGCTGACATCACAAAGCTGTGTCTTTTTCTCTGCGGGCTGCGCATACAGAGTAAGCTGTCCCTCTTTCAGACTGTACCAATCCGGCTTATAGTTGGCATTCCACTGCCACTGCAGCCCCAGCTTTTCTCCTTCAAAGAAATCACTGTCCTCCGGCGCATCAATGGGATATACTGCCCCCACATCGGGCTTTTTGTAACGCAGTACCGGTTCACCGCAGCCATCCACATCATTGACGCCGATTACCGGCCAGTCATTCTCCCAGCGCATCGGCTGCAGATGAATGATTCTGCCCGCATTTCCCACATCCTGAAAATGAATAAACCAATCTTCTCCCGTAGGCGTGTCCACCCAGGCTCCCTGGTGAGGGCCGTTGACCGGAGAATTTCCCTGATGCAGTACAATTTTTTCCTCATAGGGACCATATATGTTTTTAGATCGCAATACTGTCTGCCAGCCGGGCTTCACGCCTCCTGCCGGAGCAAAAATATAATAATAACCGTTTCTCTTATACAGTTTGGGACCTTCAATCGTCGGCTGTGTTGCATGACCGTCGTAAATAAACCGTCCGTCGTCCAACACGTCGGAGCAGTCCGGCTGAATCGGAGACATATAAAGCATACTTTTAAATCCGATTCGGCTTCTGGCAAAAGCGGTCACCATATATGCCTTACCGTCGTCATCCCAGAAAGGGCAGGGATCAATCCAGCCTACCACCTTTCTGACATAGGAAGGTTCACTCCACTTTCCCCATGGATCTTCGGTTTTGCACATCATGATTCCCTCGTCCGGCATGGGAATAAATACATAATATACTCCTTCATGGTAACGGATGGAAGGTGCCCAGGTGCCGCAACCGTGAACCGGCTTGTCATAGTAATCAAAGGGCAGCTTTTCCATACAATAATTGATAACCTTCCAGTTTACCAAATCCTTGGAGTGCAACAGCGGCACCGCAGGTGTATTGCAAAAACTGGAGGCTACCATAAAGTAGTCCTCCCCCACCCGGATAGCATCCGGATCGGAATAATCCGTGTACAATATGGGATTGCTGTAAGTTCCATCCCCATTGTCCGCAATCCACATTTTTTGAATTTTCTCTTTTTCCATCATCTGCTCCTTTCTCCGGCTGCTGCCAAAACAGTTTCTCTTTTTTACATCCTATCACAAAATGCTGTATTGAAAATGACATTTTCAGAACGGTTTATGACATTTTTTGCATTTTTTTGTTGCCTATGCTAAAATATGTTTCAGGAACACAAATATCACCCAATATATCACCCAAGGAGATACTCATGAGTATTTTTTATCAGAGCAGATCTGAACGCATCCGTTTTTTTCTCTCGGAAGACAACACTTATGAACCGCATATTCACCGTCAGGCAGAGCTTATTCTGATGCTCCGGGGTTCCCTAACCGTCACTGTTGAGAAACAGGAGTATCCTCTGCGGGAAGGAGACGGCATCCTGATTTTTCCAAACCAGCTTCACAGTCTGAAGACAGATGAAAGCAGCCGTATTCTGCTCTGCATTTTTGACAGTGATTTCTGTCACAGCTTCCGCCGGTTCTTTTTGGATAATGCGGCCGAACCCGTTTTTTCTATGTCCGGTCTCTCTTCTCACAGCCATATTGCAATCAAAGGTCTCATTTCCCTGACCGATGAGTTTCCTCGGGGAACCGCCATTCCCGAGAACGTAATACTGCGTTCCCAGGGTTATCTCACGCTGCTTTTGACCGATATTTTCAGTTCTCTTGCCCTCCGTCATACGGAGGAACATTCTGATTTGGAGCTGGAACAGCAATTGCTTCTCTATATTGACTCCCATTACACAGAAAATCTGAGTCTGGAATATCTGGCCAGGGAATTCGGTGTCAGCCCTTTTAGGCTGTCACGTATTTTCTCACACAGACTCTACACGTCTTTCCCTCAATACGTAAACTCCAGACGCCTGGAATACGCGGCGGACCTGCTTTCAGACACTTCCCGTACCATTACCGGAATTGCTCTGGATGCCGGGTTTGGCAGCACACGTACCTTTTTCCGGGAATTTGCAAAACGTTACGGAGTTACCCCGGGTGAATACCGTAGGCTTCAGACAAAAAATAATTGTTGACATTCCATGAACACAGGTGCTATACTACAGCTGTATTCTAAATGAAAGTCATTGAACTCACATATTTTTGTAAGTCATTGCGACTTTGATGATGGTTTACAAAAATATGTGATTTTTTTGTCCTAGCTTTAGAATCACTATATTTTATTTTTTAAGGAGGTACCACAATGAACAACGGTACAGTTAAATGGTTCAACGCACAGAAGGGTTATGGTTTCATCACCAACGATGCTAACGGCGAGGAAGTATTCGTACATTTCTCCGCTATCAACGCTGAGGGCTTCAAGTCTCTTGAGGAAGGCCAGAAGGTTACTTTCGATACCGAGTGTGACCCTCAGAACAGCAGCAAGATTCGTGCTACCAACGTTACTGTAGTAGCTTAATTGCTTCTGAATACGACGAACACAAAAGAGCACCGGATTATGTCCGATGCTCTTTTTATTTTACCCTTATGCGCTATTGACAAAATTTATCGATTAACATATAATTTCAACAGTTTTATAAATCTTCCTGTGGGGGAGTAGTCAGCAGCTCAAGCTGTGGCGATATCAACATATTGACGTTTTTCGTCTGGTATTGCCGAAGCAATTTCGATTGTGATGATGAGACTCAGAGGCAATTTGTGATTTGCGCAGATTGTCTTTGGGTCTTTTTTAATGGCTGTACAGGCATACCCGCAGGTCCGCCAAAGGAGAAAATATTATGAGCTTATTTACGTTATTCGTCACTGCTGTGGGACTTTCCATGGATGCCTTCGCGGTATCGGTCTGTAAAGGACTTGCCATGAAAAAGTTATCTGTAAAAAAGGCATTCATTATCGGGCTGTGGTTTGGAGGCTTTCAGGCGCTGATGCCTACTCTTGGTTACCTTCTGGGTACACGCTTCGAGAAATATGTCACAGCCATTGATCATTGGATAGCCTTTGTCCTCCTTGTACTGATTGGTGCCAATATGATAAAAGAAGCGCTGTCCAAAGAAGAGGACAGCGCAAATGATTCTGTTGATATCAAGACAATGTTTCTTCTTGCCGTTGCTACCAGTATTGACGCATTGGCTGTAGGTGTCACTTACGCATTTTTGCAGGTACAGATTGTTCCGGCAGTCACCTTTATCGGCGTAATTACCTTTTGCCTTTCTGTTGCGGGTGTTAAAATCGGCAATGTCTTCGGATTGAAATACAAATCAAAAGCAGAAATTACCGGCGGTGTCATCCTGATTGTCATGGGAACCAAAATTCTGTCAGAACACCTTGGGCTTCTGGATTTTCTGCCGTTTTAACCTTCATCCGGCAGCCTTCTGAGCTCCGTATACGCCAGAAGCAGAGGTCCTACTCCCTTGGCATCATTTTCCACAACGGGCTCGGACATATAGTATTCAAAGCTGCCATCCCTGCGGAGATTATCCGCAGGGCCCAGCCCTGCCACCAGACAGATACCTCCCAGATTCAGATTTCCGTCTGTCTCCTTTAAATACCTGTCGCAGATGCCGTGAAAGGCCTTCAACCCGTATGCTCTGTAACTTTCGGGGAGAAAGCCCAACCGCACTCCCTTTAACAGGGAATAAGCCATAATGGCACTTCCGCTGGTCTCCGGATAATTCGGTTCCTTCCCGCTCAGGGCAGGGAGCTGATACCACATACCGCTCTCATCCTGGAATTTCAGCATATCATCTATCAGACGTACAAAAACGTTCTTCAGATTGTTGTACTCTTCTTTGAACGCTTCCCCGGGCTCACACTTGTCAAGTGTATCCAACAATGCCATGGAATACCAACCGATAGCTCTCAGCCAGAAGTTTTTGGAAAGCCCGGTCTCCTTATCACACCAGAACACTTCTCTCGATGCATCATAACCGTGATAGTAAAGTCCTGTCTTTTCATCCCTCATATGGCTGACCACATTGGCAAACTGGTGAAAGATATCACTGTAATTCTTTTTATTGTTGAACTTTGTCTCGTACTCCATATAGAAAGGCTGTCCCATATACATACCGTCCAGCCAAACCTGATTCGGATATATTTTTTTGTGCCAGAAATTTCCTTCCGCCGTACGGGGCTGGGTTTTCACCTGACTGTATATCAAATCTATGGCTTTTCTGTATTTTTCTTTCCCGTTCAACTCATACAGTGCAAACAAAGTCTTCCCTGCGTTGACATTGTCAATATTGTACTCCTCCACGGAATAGCCTGTAATAGAACCGTCTTCCCCGACACGATGGTCAATGAAAGCATCGGCAAACTCGTAATATTTTTTCTTTCCTGTAGCCTGATAAGTCTCAAGCAACGCAAGAATCATACATCCGTCAATATAATTCCAGCCGCCCGCCTTTCCGGCCAGTGCTTTTTCAATATTCCACACCGGCACATCCAGTGTACTCTTTTCAATCAATTCATCAATGTATCGTTCAAAAACAGTCAGCTGCATAAAAAATCCTCCGTCACGGAAATGTAAGAGCTTACATACAATTGTACCTTCTTACTCTGTTTTCGTCAACGGGGGATTTTTTGTTATGCGGTCTCCATTCTGTAAAAATTGAAAGAAGCGATTAACATAAATATGAAAGTAAACAATATCATAAAGACATCCATAAACAGGTATGCCGGAGTAATACCGCCTATCATAGCTCCCAGCACTGCTCCCAAAATTGCAGCCGTAATCACAATTCCCTGAATCAACATCTGAAACAACTGCTTTCCGAAGGTACCCATGGTTCCTCCCACCACAATCTCAGCCACCGCCAGGGCATACAGCTTGTTGGCTGAAAGCGATACATAGGCCAGAACACAGAGCACGGTCGTCACAGGCGACATTCCCATGACAACAGCGCCGGGTACGGTAATCAGCAACCCGTTCACCAGACTCTGGATAATCTGTATTGCCGTGGCATTTACCAGCTTGCCGAATGCGGAATCGGGAATCATATAAGTATAAGGGGATTTCAGCTCCTTGGCCCACTTTCCGTTCATTGCGGTAAAAATGAATATCAGATAGGCGGACACTGCCGGAATCACAAAAGGCGTAAACCCTCCGAAACCTCCTTCCCGAATATACAACCAGGGAATGACTGCTCCCGCTGCCAGTGCAAAAACTGTGCTTGTGTCAAAAATAAAGAAACGACTTTTCCTGTATTCCAGAAGCTGTCTGCTAAACAGTGCCCCTGCTCCCGTTCTCTTCCATCGTACGCTCGCTTTGCCGTATTTCTGCTTTCTGCCAAGTCGCTTATCTGTGCCTCCCTGCCTGCGGTTTGCCAGAACTTCCTCATAGTCCTCCGCAAATTTGACGGCATCCTCATAAAAGGCACCGGTACATTTCATTCTCACCGCTGCAATCACTACTGCGACAAACAGACAGCAATAAAGCAATGTTCCCACAACATTCACCGTTGTTATCCCTGTAAACAGAAGATGTAAAACCGCAATATACCATCCGATGACAGGCACCAATTGTACTGCATCACTGTGCAGAAAATGTATTACTGTCTGAAAGCTCAGCCCCTCCCGTAAATACATAAGGACACCGATGACGGCCAAAATACCAAGTACCCCGTAAGCGGCTTTGATGATCAGGCCTCTCTGCTTCTCATCCAGTCTCTCCGACCCATACAGTAAAAGCATGACACAGCATTCCAGTACATTTTCCACCCCCAGAGAGAACAGAAAATAGACCGCCAGTTTCCACGTCGGCACGTGGAACATAAGATTGCCGCAGATTACTCCAAAAAGATTGAGTAATATTTGCATGGGAACGGTTCGCAAATGTGCATACAACAGAACCTGCTTGGGGCTGATTGGGGAAGGGAACATAAAATGGATATCGCAGTTTCGGTATACCAGTCCCTTTCTTTTGGCATAGGCAATCAGGTTGCCGGGAATCAGCCAGAAAGCGAAAAGGGTCAACACCCCTGCCATTGAGCCCGGAGAGTCAATCCCCCCGTTCTCTGTCAGGGTTCTCAGCGAAAAGGATAAACATATCATATAAAATAAAATCAGAGCGGCATAAAAATATGTGACAGGCTTGCGAAGAGCCATCCTGACACGGTTTAACAGTGTTTTTCTATAGAGATATCCGATTGCTCCCATAGGTTACCTCCCGTTGACGGAAGTGGAATCACTTTCCGTTACAGAAGCATTTTCTGTTTTCTCAGCTTGTCCCGTGACCTGGAAGAACAACTCTTCCAAATCTTCATTTGCCAGGTTCTCTCTTGCATATGTTCCCAGAATGTGTCCTTTATCCATGACAAAAGTCACGTCCCACAATTCCTTTACCATCTCCAGCATATGGGTACTGATCAAAACAGTGCATCCTCTGTCACGCAGATTGAGTATAACCGCCTTCAGTTCCTTAATTGCCGCAGGATCCAGTCCCACCATAGGTTCATCCAGCAAAACAACATCCGGTTTGGTAATCAACGCACAGCAGATGCTGACCTTCTGCATCATTCCTTTGGAAAGCTCATTCCCCAGTTTATTCTGCTTATCCGTCAGGTCAAATTTGTCAAACAGGCTCTCAATCTCCTCCTCAGATGCCTCAACGCCGTAGGCTCTGGTGATAAACTCTATGTGTTCCCGCACTGTCAGAGCCTCATACATATACGGAATCTCCGGCACATACGCAAAATGCTTCTTCGCTTCAATGGTTCGGGAATCCATTCCTTGAATCCGAATGGTGCCTTTGTAGCGTAAAAGTCCCGCAATGCTCTTTATCACCGTAGATTTTCCGGCTCCGTTGGGTCCCAGCAAAATACCTACTTTCCCGTCAGGAACAGTAAAGCCCACATTGTCCGCCGCCAACGTCTTTCCGTATTTTTTCGACAGTCCGATAACCTCTAACATCCTTCTCTCCCCCTTTTAGATAGCTGATATCCAGCCCATGCCCATAGCTGCTGCAATCAGCCAGATAATCAACAGATGTGCCGGATAGAACACATAGAAGAAATATTTCATCTTCAATCCTCTTTCTCCATTGTAAAGAGCAATGGGAATCAAGGTAAAAAATGCCGTAATTTCATTAACACTCATCAATGTCAGAACAATACAGCCGGAAAGCGCAGAAACCACTTTTCTTTTGCGGAACAGATACATTACGGCAATGGTCAGGACGCCCATTCCGGAATAATCTGTACGCAGGAAATCCGCTGCAAACATGGCTGCCCCCAAGGCTGCCATATCTGCGCACATTCTCCATGCCCTGTCACTCCCCTTCGCATGACGGTACGCAGCATAGATAATCGCCATGACAATGACAAAAGCAATATACACTGCCGCCAGCAGTACCATAGCCTTTTCTTGTCCTCCCAGCAGATATGCAAGGCTTACGCCAAACTGCGCAAAAAGACTTCCCAGCAAATTGCAAAACGCCAATGCGGCATAGCCGGGCAGAAGCAGAATCCCCGCAATTGTCAAAATGACCCGTAAGGCTTTATGCACATCGTGCTTGGCAAAGAAATCAAAGGCACATAGCGACAATATTCCGATAAACAGAGTAAAATACACATTCTGGTAACCAAACTCCAGCACCTTTCCGCTGCATGCCAAATCAAAAGGTATCTCGGAAATCAAAGCAAACAATCCCAAACGGAATACATATTTTCTGATGTTTCTTGTTTTCTGAAAACCTTCTACCAAAAGAAAACAGAAAATCGGGAAACCAAGACGTCCTATCATTCTCATTACCGACATACCATAGTAAAGCGCGCCATTATCTGAAATCCACTGCATTATCTTCCCGTAGTCTCCCGACATGAGAACATCCATCATCCCGTTTGAAATCAGGATTCTTGTCAGCAGTGCCGCTGCCACATGGTCAATCAGCATTGCCACCACCGCAATGATTTTTACAGTACTTCCGGAAATCCCCTTTTTCTTTTGTTCCTGCGCAGGTGCCTGACATACCGGCGCACTCAGTTGAACACTATCCATTTTTTCTCATCCTTTCCCTCATAAACCGATAATCAAGCATTTCATCACTTGAATTCAGTTGTATTATATGTCTAATACAATAATATATATTATATGATTTGTCAATGTATTTTTATGCACGTTTCTTTTCTTTATCGTGCTGTCTCGAAGCTTCGCTTCTCGGTGTCGCGGCGCTCCTCAAATTGCGCCGTGCGTGAACGCCCGCGCAACTTTCCTCGCTGCTCGCCCTGTCTCGAAGCTTCGCTTCTCGGTGTCGCGGCGCTCCTCAAATTGCGCCGTGCGTGAACGCCCGCGCAACTTTCCTCGCTGCTCGCGCAAAAAAGGGAGCGGGCACAATGCCCGTTCCCTTTTATCCTACCTTATACCCGTTTCCCCAGACTACCTTCAGATATCGGGGTTCTCTGGGATTGCTCTCAATTTTTTCCCTGATGTGGCGAATATGTACCGCAATGGTATTGTCTGCTCCGATTGCCTGCATATTCCAGATACTTTCATAAATCTGACTGTTAGAAAAGACCTTTCCTCTTTGCTGCACAAGAAGTCTAAGAATTTTATATTCGATAGGAGTCAGTCTTACGCTTTTTCCGTCCACAGTAACCGTTCGCTGAATATCATCAATGACCAGACCGTCTACCCGGTATATGCGATCTATATTGGCACACATATTGACCAATTGGTTATACCTTCGTATCTGAGATTTGATTCGAGCCAGAATTTCAAGAGGATTGCAGTCCGCTGTCACATAGTCGTCTGCTCCTGCCTCAAGCGCCATAATCTTCGCCGTTTCAGCAGACTGTCGGGAAACTACCATCAGCGGAATACTGCTTGCATGCCGCAGTCCGGCAATCAGTTCGATGCCCTTATCCCATCCCTTGTCATTCAGGGCAACATCTACCAGCATCAACTGGATTTCTCCGTTCTGCGGTATTTGTTTCAGTTCTTCTTCGCTTGCCGCTATCAGCATCTCCAGTCCTTCACTCGCAAATAGCGGTTCCATTTTTTCTGCAATTCCCGTCTGATTATTGTAAATTAAAATTTTTCCCATCATACCATACTTTCCTTTCCCTCTCAAAGTCCTCGTATAAACAGACTCAAAGTGTAATTCTCCGGCTCCAATCCGGCATATCATTTCGCGAAATACACAGTTAAATCCAAATCTGCCAATATCTTTTCAATGGTTTCCGCCTCAAACCCGTGAAAACTCATGGATAACTCTCTTCCTTCCACCGCAATGACCGCATGGGTCGCTTCCACCTGTCCGTCATCGTCCACCGTGTCAAACAACGTGTAGCTCAGGCCTTGGGCGTTGATATAGCTGCTCTCGTTTTCCGTCCTGCCCGTATATCCGGTTGCCGATGAATAGCTCTCCACACCTCTGTAATCGTTCTGCATCAGGCTGAAATATTTTCCTTCCGCAATCACCATGACAGATGTCATCATGCTGTCATCAATGACGGAAACACATGCTCCTTCAACCTCCGGTTCCAGAAACGAAATGTCCGGTATTTTATTGATTACAGAAGAGTGTTCCAGAAAATCCTGAAAGTCTTCATATTCCCGGCTTTCGGAAATACCAGCCTCTTCGTTTCCGCTCCTTGCCGCCAATGTGGTTTCCAAGTTTTCCCCACCGGTGACTGTATACCCACTGTCACGTACTTCTATGACAGCATTCATATAACCTTTGGCCGCTACGGTTCCCGCTCCGAAAAGAAGCAACACCGCTGCTGCCGTACATCCTTTTGCAACATTTCTGTTTCTGCGCTTCTGCTGTATTTTTCGATGATGGATTTCATCCTGCACGCATTCGGATTTCATATGCAGTTTGGGCAGCTCCCGGACTGCCTGCCTGTATTCCTCCCGAAAATCATTCAAAATCGTATTCCTCCCTCAGTGACTTTCGAAGCAGCTCACGTCCTCTTGTCAGCTGCGATGTAACCGTTGATTCACCCCGGTTTGTTATCTCGGCAATTGCCTTAACCGACAGCCCCTGATAATAAAAAAGGTGAATCACTTCCCGATATTTCACCGGAAGCGCCATAACCGCACTCAGAAGTTCCTGTCTTTTTTCCTTCTCCAGAGAATATTGCTCCGGCTCGGAAGTTCCCGAAAATGTCCTGTAGCTTTCCGTTTCCTCAGCTTTATCCTGCCATTCCTCATCACTTTTTCGCCTTTTCCAGGCGCTACGCCAGATTTTGCGGCATCCGTTAACAGCCACCTTAAAGAGCCAGGCCTTTTCATGCTCATCGCTCTCAAAATCTTCGCTTCTCTTCATATACTGATAGAACACCTCTTGAACGACATCTTCCGCATCCTGTACATTTTGAAGCCGAATCAGACATAGTTTAAAAAGCATGTCACCATATATATCAATCTTCTGTTGTAAATCCTTGTTATTCCCAGATTTTTCCATATTGTTTTGTACAAAACTCTTTCCACTGTTTATATATATCCGTTACTACCCCTGTTTACTGCATAAATTATAAAATATCTTTGTATCAAAGTTGCAACAAAATAGAGAGTGTTGAACACTCTCTACTTAAAATAGACTGTTTTCTGTGAAAAAAGTTTCATTCAGCCTGTATATTTTTTACTTTTTCTTATAAAGCCTCTTTTTTTCGCGGACCTTATGTTCCTTTTTCAGCCGTTTTTCCTGCTCTGCCTCCCGGCGCTGCTCTTCCAGCTGTTCGTAGGTTTCTTCATTCCGCATATTCATCTCCTCCACCTCAAACATATCTTCCTTGCCCAGGTGACGGAAACGGTTTACTCCTGCTATCAGAATCAGCATACTGTTCTTCGTTGTATCAAATGCACCTTCCTGATACATGGTGTGGATTAGAAGTCCCAGCGGTACTGCAATAATCATTCCGATGACACCGCCAATTTTATAACCGAAATAGAGCAGAAAAAGCGTGGGAAGCGGAGCAACCCCCATGGAATCCCCCACAATTTTGGGTTGAATCAACTGCCTTGCCAGCTGCCCTCCGCCCCATATAATAAGCAGACCGATTGCAATCTTATAATCGGCCGTCAAAATCCTGATAACCGCCCATGGAATCAGAACTGTACCGGTTCCCAAAAAAGGCAGAAAATCCAAAAGAGCAATGCCGAAGGCAATCAGTGCAAAATAGTTTACCTTCAGGACACCAAGTCCGATTACCAGAAGTAGGTACATCCACACTTCAATCTTCAGCTGGGCTTTAAAATATCCTCCCACCGACTTCACCAGGCTGCGCCGCATCATACTGTATCTCACCTGTATGGCTGCCGGTGTATGATTGCGGAACCACTCATTAATCTGTGCCCTCTCCGCCACAAAAAAGTAAGCGGAAAGCAGTGCCATAATCACGCCGATAAACAAGGATGGCAGCTGCTTCGCCAAATTTCCGGCAGCTGCAATTGTAGGTGTTCCGATTCGTCCGAAAAAATCTCCCAGATAGGTTCCGATTTCCATCACGGAATCATTCAGCTTCAGCTGGATATCCCCCGGAAGTTTTTCTATCAGGACACTTAATGTCTTCCCGATTCTGGACAGGTCGGCTTCCATGCTTGCCCACATATCGGGTAAAGCTCCAATCAAACCGATTACCTGGTTTATCAGCCACGCGCCCACACCATAAATCAGCAAAACTACCAGTGCGATGACAACAACAATGACGAAAGCACTTCCGATTTTTCTCTTCAGTTTTACCTTTTCCTCAAAGAAGCGGACCAAAGGCCCCGCAATCAAAGCAATCATCCAGCCCGCCACAAAGGGAGCAAAAAAAACCAATACCTTCGGCAACAGCAGAATAACCGCAACGAACAGAATTGCTGCCACTGCCAGATTAACTAATGCCTTACAGTACTTCTTCATAATTATCCTCCAGAATACTGTCAATTATCTCATATATTTCTTCCCTGCCCTGTTTGGTTTCCGCAGAAAAAGGAATCAATACGGTTCCCTCCGCCACATTCAGCGTCATCCGAATCAATTTCAGCTGCTTTTGAATCTGACTGCGATTGATTTTGTCCAGCTTTGTAGCAATGATAATAGGCTGATATCCGTTCCTGCATATCCAGTCATACATGATACAATCATTTTCCGAAGGAGCATGTCTGATGTCAATCAGCAGAAATACTGCCTTCAACTGTTTGGATTTGTGCAGGTAATCTTCAATCATTTTTCCCCACTGTGCTTTTACACTCTCACTTGCCCTGGCGAATCCGTAACCCGGCAAATCCACAAAATAAACGGCATCATTTATATGATAGTAGTTGATGGTCTGCGTTTTCCCCGGCTGGGCACTTGTCCTGGCAAGTGACTTTCGATTCATCAGCGCATTAATCAGAGATGACTTTCCCACGTTACTTTTTCCCGCAAAAGCCACCTCCGGATGTACATTGTCAGGCAGCTTACTGGTGATGCCACACACTGTTTCCAGACATACATTTTTGATAATCATATGACCGGTTATCCTTTCTTATGAATAGAGCGCCGCAAAAAACGGCGCTCTGTGAAACACAGACCTGGCGCCTGTGTTAAATTACCTTCTCCAGCTTTTTACTGCCTTCACCTTTGTGTACCAGAACAGGCTTTTCTTCCCCTTCCACTACTTTCTTCGTAATAATACACTCTGCGATCCCGTCATCGGAAGGGATTGTATACATAGTATCCATCAGCACGTCTTCCATAATGGAACGCAATCCTCTGGCACCCGTCTTACGTTCAAAAGCTTTCTCCGCAATAGCGTTGACGGCATCCTCATCGAAAGTCAGTTCCACATCATCCATGTCAAAAAGCTTTCTGTACTGCTTAATCAACGCATTCTTCGGCTCCTTCAGGATACGCACCAAAGCCTCCTTATCCAACCCCCTCAAGGGTACACAGATAGGTACACGGCCAACAAACTCGGGAATCAGTCCAAACTTCACCAAATCCTGAGGAGTCACCTCCTGCAGTAATTCACTGATTTCCTTAGTCGTCTTTTGAGATACCTCCGTGTTAAAGCCGATTGCTTTTCTGTCCAGTCTCGCCTCCACAATCTTCTCCAGACCGTCAAAGGCTCCTCCGCAGATAAACAGGATATTGGAGGTATCAATTGTAATCAATTCCTGATGAGGATGCTTTCTGCCTCCCTGAGGCGGAACACTGGCTATGGTTCCCTCCACGATTTTCAGCAGTGCCTGCTGTACTCCCTCACCGGAGACATCACGGGTGATGGACACATTCTCACTCTTCTTGGTTATCTTATCAATTTCATCGATATAGATAATGCCATACTGAGCCCTTTCCACATCATAGTCCGCTGCCTGTATCAGCTTCAGCAGAATATTCTCTACATCTTCACCCACATAGCCGGCCTCCGTCAGGGTAGTGGCATCCGCTATGGCAAAGGGTACATTAATAATTTTGGCCAGAGTCTGGGCAAGATAGGTCTTTCCTGAACCGGTAGGGCCTACCATTATGATATTGCTCTTCTGAAGCTCCACATCGTCCAAATCTTTCGGCGCTGTCACCCTCTTATAATGATTGTATACAGATACCGCCAAAACCTTTTTTGCTTCTTCCTGACCTACCACATACTCATCCAAAAAATTTTTAATCTGAATAGGTTTTAACAGGTTAATCTCGGGATGTGCGGTCTCTGCGACCTCATCATCCTCAAATTCCTCCTCCAGAATATCTGCACAGATATCAATACACTCGTCACAGATATATACTCCCGCAGGGCCCGCAATCAGCTTGCGCACCTGCCCCTGAGTCTTGTTGCAGAAGGAACATCTCACATCGTTGCCGGTCATTTTCGGTGCCATCGTTTTACTCCTAAATATTATTTTGTATCATGGGAGGTAATCACCATGTCAATCAAGCCGTAATCCTTTGCCTCCTGGGCGGTCATCCAGTTGTCTCTCTCCGTATCGGCACAAATTGTCTCATAGTCCTTACCTGTATTTTCCGCCAGCATATGATTCAACTTTTCTCTGATTTGAAGGATATGCTTTGCCGCAATCTCAATCTCGGTAGCCTGACCCTGGCTTCCTCCGGAAGGCTGATGAATCATAATCTCAGCATTGGGAAGCGCAAACCGCTTTCCCTTTGTACCGCCGGCAAGCAGGAAAGAGCCCATGCTTGCAGCCATACCGATACATACAGTGGACACATCACACTTGATATACTGCATGGTGTCATAAATTGCCATACCTGCGGTAATAACACCACCGGGGCTGTTAATGTACAGATGAATATCCTTTTCGGGATCCTCCGCTTCCAAAAAAAGCAGCTGTGCCACTACTATACTTGCAGAGGCATCATTTACTTCTTCCCCCAGAAAGATAATCCTATCCTTTAAAAGTCTGGAATAAATATCATAGGACCTTTCGCCCTTGCTTGTCTGCTCAATGACATAAGGTACTAAACTCATACCAAATCCTCCGTTTCTGCCAACTTTTTCTAAAACACATATTTTATATTATCCTACTCTTGCCCCTTTTTCAATGAAAATACAAGGAATTAAGAAATTTTTAAGCAAAATGGTTGTACCCCGGTAATCGAAGTACAACCACTTTTACATCCTCTGTAATCCGGAAGGATTTATGCCTCCTCGGTAGTCTCCTCTGCTGTTTCCTCAGCCTTTGCCTTCTTGGTGGTCTTCTTTGCTGCGGTTTTCTTTGCTGCAGGCTTGTCTTCCTTAGCGTTCTCTACAACAAACTCAACAGCCTTCTTAATGCAGATATCCTGCATAACCTGCTTCTTGCCGTTCTCGCCCAGAAGCTCTTTTACCTTGTCAACCTCCATCTGGTAAACCTCACCCATGGTCTTGGCTTCCTCTTCGAACTCTTCCTCTGTAGCGTTCATATTCTCTGCAGCCACAACAGCTTCCAGTACCAGTCTGGACTGAATTCTCTTCAAAGCCTGAGGCTTAATCTGATCCAGCAGAGCCTGGGTGGTCAGGCCGGTAAACTGCATATACTGCTCCATGGAAATACCCTGAGACTGCAGTCTCTGTGCGTAATCCTGCAGCATCTGTCTCTGCTGGGTATCAACCATAGCATCGGGAATATCCATCTTTGCATCTTCGATAATCGCATCGATAACAGCATCTTCCTTAGCGCTCTTTGCATCGGCAGCCTTCTTGTCAGATAACTTTTTCTTTACTTCTGCCTTATATTCGTCAACGGTATCGCTCTCCTCTGAAACCTCACTGACAAAATCGTCGTCCAGGTCAGGAAGCTGCTTTTCCTGAAGCTTCTTTACCGTACACTTGAATACCGCTGCCTTGCCTGCCAGTTCAGCTGCCTGATAATCCTCAGGGAAGGTAACATTTACATCGGTCTCCTTACCTACTTCCGCACCGATTAATGCCTCCTCGAACCCGGGGATGAATGCACCGGAACCGATGGTCAGAGGATAATCCTCTCCTTTTCCGCCCTCAAAGGCAACACCGTCCACAAAGCCTTCAAAATCGATGGTTGCGATATCGCCGTTCTTTACGGCTCTGTCGGTAATGTCAACCGTTCTGGAATTCTTTTCTCTCTCCTTGTCGATTTCCGCATTTACTTCATCTTCGGTCACATCGATGTCAATCTTGTCAACCTTTACACCCTTGTACTTGCCAAGTGTTACTTCGGGCTTTAATGCTACTTCGGCAGTAAAGATAAAAGACTTTCCTGCCTCCAGCTGTGTCACGTCAATCTTGGGAGAAGATACGATTTCCTCTGTGCACTCCTCAAGTGCCTTATCATAAGCATCGGGAATCAGAGCATTTGCAGCATCCTCATAAAAAACTTCCTTGCCGTACATCTGCTCAATCATTTTACGGGGTGCTTTACCCTTGCGGAATCCGGGAATGCTGATTTTGTTCTTGTTCTTCTGATAAGCGCCTTCGATTGCTTTCTCCAGTTCCTCTGCAGATACCTCAATGGTCAGCTTCGCCATATTGTTTTCTAACTTTTCTACCTGTAAACTCATTGTTACATTTCCTCCTTCACGTTGCTGTGTCTCATCTATTCTAATCTGTTTCCGTAAATTTCAGGACACAGTCACAGTCATTTTAAGATTATAGCATAGGAGCCGCCATAATTCAAATGTTTTTTGATATCACCGCTCGCAGATTCTATAGCTGCCGTTTCCTGCCTGCTGTCTCGGATGGCTTTAGGCTATATATGTGTTGCAATAATCAGGGTTCTCCCATTCCGGCGGGTCCGGACATACTCTTCGGCGCATGCACGGGTTTCGGCATCCATCCCCGTAAAAGGCTCATCCAGAAGCACACAGTCAGAATCTGCTTCCATGGCCCGCACCAGTGCCACCCGACGCTTCATGCCACCGCTTAAGACTTCGCAGGGCTTGTCCAATGCCTCCGGCTCCAAAAGCTTTTCCAGTTCCGCTCTTGCTGCTGTCGCATCGCCCGTCACCATCTCCACATTCTTTACTGCACTGTATCCCCGGCACAATCTGTCTTCCTGAAATACCATACTACAGGAAGCAATCGTTTTTACCCTGCCGCTGTCGGGCTGTTCCAAGCCCGCAAGGAGACGCAGCAGCGTTGTCTTTCCGCTGCCGGAGGGTTCTCTCAGATAATAAACATGTCCCTGCTCAAAGAAATCATTCCTGTCCTTGAACACAGTTATATCGTGATATCTCTTACACACATTTTCCAGTACAAATCCACGGTCGTCAGACGCAACTGCATCTCCGGCGTTTGCCTCCCGGGGAAACCTCCTTCTCTGTTCTCCCTTCTTTGGCTTCACCTGCTGTCCCCGGCTTTTTACTTCCGGCTTTCTGCACGCCGGCTGCCAGTCAAAAAATCTGTCCGTTAGCCAAATCACCAGCTTTTCAAAAAGGAAGCTGAGCATAATCACCACCGCTGTCCACGCAAAAACTCCGGCTGTGTCAAGATAAATCTTAGACATATATATCTGACCACCGATGGACAAATCTGCCATGCCAATCACTTCCGCTGCCACTCCGGATTTCCAGCTCATACCCAGTGCTGTTTTCATGCTGCTGTACAGATATGGTTGCAATGCCGGTCTGTAAATATAGAAAAAGCAGCTACCCGGCGACAGCCGGAATACCTTACCCATCTCCAGAAGTTCCCGGTCTACATTTTTGAGACCTTCCAACGTATTGATATAAATACCGGGCAACACCACCAGGAAACTGACGACAGCCGCCAGGAAAGAAGACCCCCACCAAATCAGTAACAACACAACAAAGGATGCCACAGGAATCGCTTTCAGCAAACTGATAAGCGGTGACAGGCAATCCTCCAGGAACGGGAAACGACAACTGACAGCTGCCAGCAATACAGCAGTCCCCATCCCCGCAAAAAAACCTGTTCCGATTCGCAGAAGCGACATTGCAATTGTCCGGTAAAAAGACTTGTCCCCCAACAGGGCAAACAGTTCCTTTGCCGTCCGGATAGGTGTTGACAGCAGAATCTTGTTGTCGACGACATGCGCCAGTACTGCCCACATAACAATCCAGAACAGAATCATTAAGGCTTTTCTGATTGTCTTTTTCATCTGTTTTCATTCCCTAAATAATAGAAATCGTCATCCGGCAGACTGCCGCCCACCAACTGTCCGTTGAAATCCGCAAGAACATTCAGGTACGCAGAAAGGGCTTCTTTCATTTCCCTGCCGGTCACACAGGTAAGATTGCATTTCGGAATTGCCTGCGCAGCAATAGGCTCCTTGGCTACAATGCCAGCTTCTACCGCAAGTACCGCTGCCGCCTCAACATTTGAATTAACGGCTTCAGCGCTCAATCTGTGTTCCTCCAGAAATGTTTCCACAGTCTGAGGATGCTCCTCAAGAAACGCCTTTCTGACCACTGTCACACCGGTAACCATCCCTTCTGTTCCGTTTCCCGTACGCAGCCATTCCTCATTCATATCAAGCACAACCCTTAAAGTATCATTCTGTAACAGTGCCGCCGTGACAAAGGGCTGCGGCAGCAAACCGACTGCCTCCGGATTTTCTGTCAGAACAGCTGCCACCTCAGTAGCTTCAGACTTAAATTCCAGAATATAGTCCGATTCCGTAAAACCGTTGGCTGCCAAAATATATCGCAGCGAAGCCTCCGGAGTTGTTCCTTTTCCTGTCAGATAAATCGTCCTACCCCGTAAATCAGCTATACTGTTAATCTCATCTGTTCCCGTCACCACATACAATACACCAAGGGTATTGATATCAATAACAGCCACGCCGCCTTCCGTCTTCCGGTAAAGGGCCGCTGCCACATTCGCCGGCACAAGTGCTATATCAAGCTCTCCCTTTACCATCAACGGCAGAAGCTCGTCTGCTGCCGCTGCCATTTGAAACTCATAAGTATCGGCAGTCTCTCCTTTTCCGGCTTTATCCATTAAAAAAAGAATTCCCATGGAGGTAGGTCCTTTCAGCGCGCCCACTCTGACATTCACACTCTCTTCCCGTTGTCCGCATCCACCCATAAATGCAGTTAAAAAAACTGCACATAATATCACAATGACAGTATGATATAATCTCTCCTTTTTCATATCAGCTCTCCTGTTCATATTTTTTTCAGCGTAGCACCTCAGATTCATTAAGTCAATTATAAAACTGTCAAAAATGTTATATACGATTTTTCCTCCAAAAGTTTCCAACATATTTCTTTTTGTCAGGGTCATACTAAGACCAAGATAAGTCGCAGCAAAGCACTTGGCTGAAAGCAACATTTTCAGGATAAGTGCATGCAGCACTTATCTTGAAGATAGAGAAGGAACACAAAACACACTTATGGAGGTGAAAAGAATGTCCGGTAACAGAAGTAATAGAGTAGAAGTGCCTGAAGCAAAGGCAGCAATGGATCGTTTTAAGACTGAAGTTGCATCTGAGCTTGGTGTAAACCTGAAGGAAGGCTACAACGGTGATTTGACTTCCCGTGAGGCTGGTTCCATCGGTGGTGAAATGGTTCGTCGTATGATTCGTAAGCAGGAAGAGCAGATGAAATAAGGCTCCCCGAGCAAAAAGAACTGCGTAAATGAACGCATCAAAAAAGGACCCTGGCAAAAGCCCCGGTCCTTTTTTTGTAAATTTACTTATTCTCCGAATACAGCTCTGTAGTCTGCCTGGAACTTTGCAATTCCCGCATCGGTCAAAGGATGCTTCACCATCTGCTCGATAACGGCATAAGGAACGGTTGCAATATCTGCCCCTGCCAGTGCACAATCCGTTACATGAATAGGATTGCGAACACTCGCTGCAATAATCTGGGTATCCAAATCGGTTACGGCAAAGATATCGGAAATCTCACGAATCAAATCAACACCTCTCTGGCTGATATCATCCAGACGTCCCAAGAAAGGAGATACATATGTAGCGCCTGCACGTGCTGCCAAAAGAGCCTGGTTTGCACTGAAAATCAAGGTAACATTTGTCTTTATTCCCTCGGAAGAAAGAACCTTACAAGCCTTCAGTCCCTCTACAGTCATCGGAATCTTTACTACCATATTAGGATGAATCTTCGCAATTTCACGGCCTTCGCGAATCATTCCTTCTGCATCTACGGTGGTAGCCTTAACTTCACCACTAATAGGTCCGTCAACGATGGACGCAATTTCGGCAATAACCTCCTCAAATACTCTGCCTTCCTTCGCAATCAGGGAAGGGTTTGTGGTAACGCCACAGATAACACCCATGTCGTTTGCCTTCTTAATGTCCTCTACCTTTGCGGTATCAATGAAAAAACGCATAACCATAATCTCCTTTTCTATAGGTTTATGTCCTTATTGTGCTCGTGCACACGAGCCTCTTAATCTAGTATACTAGTGTCTTGGGCAAAACTCAAGTATTTTCGTACTCATACAGCCAAATATTTTTTTCCACTCTTATTTTCCCCCTCAGCACAGCCTTCTGTAAATTGCTGAACTTTCCGTGACACCCGGTTTCGCAGCAGACCGAAAGCAGTTCTTCCGCCCATCCCATATCCGGCAGTCTCTCCGTGGGAAGGATTCCGGTGCATCTGCGAATGACTGCCCTCAGCCGATTATCACAATTTTTCCCACCGGCTGCCTGCAATGTTTTTCCAAGCCCGTAGATATCGGCAGTTATGGTCGGGCTGTTGCCGGGTTCAAACTGCTCCGGTGCTCCAAAGCCGGCGGTTCCGGCAATGCCGCTTTTATCTCCCTCCCGGCATGCACAACCAAAATCAACAAGTTTCACTCTACCGTCCGCGCTCAGTATAATATTGGAAGGTTTGATATCCCGAAACAGAATCGGTCGTTGTCTCTCATGAAGATATCTTATTCCATTTGCAAGTTTTTGTCCGATTTCTGCTGTCTCCTGCGATGAAAAGCAGCCTTGGCTTCTGATAATTCGCTCCAGATTTTCTCCCTGTACATATTCCATCATGAGCCATCCGCTCCCCTTCTCTGTCCCATGCTCCGCATACGTCGGAAACAGCTCATGCTTTACCTGTCTCTGAATTTCCGCTTCTTTCATTAACATTTCAGTATTTTTACTAATCTTGCAGGCATAATAGCGGCCTGCCGTATCTGCGGCCAGATACACCTCTGCAAAGGCACCTTTTCCCAGCAACCGGAGCAGCCTATATTTTCCGCCGGCTATTCTCTCATTCATTGTCCCCCTCCTTTGTCATTACCAAAACGGCTGTCCGGAAATTTCCTTCTGCCTTCTTTGCAAATTCTCTCAGATGCCTGTTTGCCTGTTCTTCCGTTTCCATGCCAACCAATCGTAAAGCTTCACCCAGTTTATTCTCCTCGCCGGGTTTCACCGCTCCTTCCGGAACCAGCAAAATTCCTGCTCCCGGTTCCAATACACCCCTGAAACTGCCGTTCATTCTTCTTACAATTCCTCTTCCGAGAGACGTACCCAGTAAATAAGCTTCCTGCCCATTCCCCAAAATCATAGCTTCTTCGCCCAGACACAAAAGTATCTTCCATTTCGCTCTGATACTCTGTGGCAGCAAGCCCTGACCTGTCATATCAGAGCACGCTATATCAGCTGTACTCTCTCTGGCAATCTCCGCCAGTTCTTTCTCTGCCAGTCCCATCCACTTTTTCCGGCTTCGCACCGCCTTATGCCAGGGGAAGCCACGGCACCACGATAAAAGCTGCCCGGTAAATCTTCGGCCCGCTTCTTCATTTTTCACATTACATGCACAAATACATACAAAGCATACCGAAATTCCCCTGCATGCATACTGCTGCAGCAAAAGGGAGGTTTCTCCCTCCCCCTGCAGCCTGATATAGGTTGTCAAATATTTCATACGGATACCTGTCAGGAAATTACATAGAAAACAGAATTTTATTTCATAAAGATATTTGCCAAATCATTAAAGAAGATAAATACCATCAAAATCATAAAAAACATCAAGCCGATAAAATGCACCATGCCTTCCTTCTCGGGCGGTACCGGCTTGCCCCGGATAACCTCTATCAGCAGAAAGACCAGTCTTCCGCCATCCAGCGCGGGAATCGGAAGCAGATTCAGGATACCCAGGTTTACGGAAAGCATCAACGTAATATTCAGCATACTTAACAGTACGCTCTGCCAGCCATAATCCTTGGCAGCCTCGTAGGTAGCGCCCACCACATTAACCGCAATACCCACCGGTCCTGCCACATCCTGCCTGGTCACACGCCCGGTGAACAGCATCCCCAGGCTCTTGTAAGTGGCCTTCACGGAGTAACGCATCTCATACCACGCATACTTCAGGGTTTCGACACCCTTTGGCTCAACAAATTCCCCATTGACAATTCCCAAAAGATAATAGCCGTATTCTTCATCATACCGGGGAGTCAGCATCGTTTCATGACGTTCACCGTCACGCTCATACACTACCTTCACATCGCCACCGCGATAAGAGGCCTGCATAAACAGTGAAATTTCCTGATACAGTTTGATGCTTTCTCCGTTAAGGGAAATGATTCTGTCACCGTCCTGTAAGCCTGCTGCCTCCGCGCCGCCTCCTTCTGACACCTGAGAAGCAATCGGATCGCGAATTGCTATAATTCCTGTCATGTTAACCATGATAAAAGCAATGACAAATGCCAGAATAAAGTTGAAAAAAGGGCCTGCTGCCACTGTGGCAATCCGACTCCAAACCTTGGCTTTCAAAAAAGAGCCCGGTCCCGGTTCTTTTGCCTCTCCCGAAGTCTCATCCTTCTCAACCACTCCGTCTTCACCCTCAAACATACAGGCTCCGCCGATGGGAAACAACTTCAGGGAATATTTTGTTCCACCCTTTTGAAACGAAAAAATATTCGGTCCCATACCCACGGCAAACTCCACCACATGAATGCCGTTTACTTTGGCAATCAGGAAATGTCCGAATTCGTGTGCTATGACCACAACCCCGAAGATGATAATAAACAAAATCAACGTCATCATTTAGTAACTAATCCTTCCTGCTATATATTCATAAGTCTCCGCCTCAGCGGCTAAAATTTCATCTACGTCCGGATTTTGAATTGTTTTATGATGCTCCATGGCTTCACCAATCAGATCCGGAATCTGCAGATAGCCGATTTTTTCCTCCAGGAACAGGGCTACCGCCTTCTCATTTGCCGCATTGTACACAGTAGGCATACTGCCTCCCAGGGTTGCTGCCCGATAAGCCAGCGCAAGCCCTGTGAAAGTGTCTGTGTCCGGTTTTTCGAATGTGATGCTTCCGAGTTCAAAAAAATCTACTCGCTTTCCCTGCATGGGACGTCTGTCGGGATAAAACAGTGCGTACTGGATTGGCAGCTTCATGTCCGGTGTCCCCATCTGAGCCATAATTGCTCCATCCACAAACTGCACCGCCGAATGAATGATACTCTGGGGATGTACCACCACCTGAATACGGTCTAGATCCACCCCAAAGAGCCACTTTGCCTCCATAACCTCCAACCCTTTGTTCACAAGTGTAGAGGAATCAATTGTGATTTTACGCCCCATAGACCAATTCGGATGCTTCAATGCATCCTGCACTTTCATATTTGCCAGTTGCTCTCTTGTTTTCCCTCTGAAAGGCCCGCCCGATGCTGTCAACAAAATTTTCTCTATTCTTTCGGAAGGCTCTCCGTTCAGAGACTGAAAAATTGCGCTATGTTCACTGTCCACCGGCAGAATGGACACACCGCACTCTTTCGCCAATGGCATTATGATATGCCCCGCTGTCACCAGCGTCTCCTTGTTGGCAAGTGCAATATCCTTGCCTGCACGGATGGCTGCTATCGTAGGCCTGATACCAATCATTCCCACAATTGCCGTAACCAATACCCGGCTTTCTTCCATCGTCGCAATTTCCAAAAGTCCTTCCATACCCGAAACGATTTTTACGTTCAAATCAGACACCTTAGTCCGCAAATCCTTTGCAGCTTCCTCAGTCCACATTCCGGCAATCGTGGGGTGAAACTCCCGAATCTGTTCCTCCATCTTTTCTACGCTGCTCCCCGCGGCCAGTGCAACCACCTGCAACTCGGGATGATTGCGGACCACGTCCAATGTCTGTGTTCCGATAGACCCGGTGGAGCCTAAAATTGCTATCTTTTTCATACGCATTCCTTCTCAAGTGAATCTTTTACTGTTTTCATTACTATGGCATAATCCAAAATATTAACGTACAGTTCCCGTTCAGCAGACATTAATGCAAAATAGAGGAAAGAAAATATATCAGAGGTGCTGTAACGATGACACTGTCAAACCGGTCCATGATCCCACCGTGCCCCGGAATCAGCTTTCCGTAATCCTTAATTCCCTTGTTGCGCTTGATGGCCGAGGCTGCGAGGTCGCCCACCATGCTTACCACTGCACCGAGAGCACAAATCACTGCTGCCAGTGTCAAATTTCCGGGTGTCCTCTCCATTACAAACCACCCGTAGCCGACACCGATCAATGCTGCTCCCAATACTCCTCCGATACATCCCTCCAGCGACTTTTTCGGGCTTAATACCGGGAATATTTTTCTTTTTCCAATCAGCTTTCCCACACAATATGCGCAAGTGTCGCTGCCCCAAGAGCAAATCAGTATGAACCATACCATGTAAATTCCGTTCTCGCCCATACGGATAAAATCAATAAAGGACAGCATCACCGGTGCGTAAAGAAACGCAAACACGGCAAACGCAATCTGCTCTGCCCGGTATTTTGGGAATGTCACTACATATACAAACAGCTCACCGAGAAATAAAACAATAAAGCATGCAATCAGATAAATAGAATTCTGCTCCAGCAATCCCAAGTCTGTCAAAAGAATCAGCAGATAATAAGCTGTAATTCCCACATACCCGATTATTTCAGGTGCACTGTACCTTGCCTGTTCTCCCCCAAAAACTCCAAGTGCTTTCGCAAGTTCCCGATATCCAACGGCAGAAATAAAAAACAACAAAAGCGGAAGCAGGGGAGCACCTGTTACAAACCCGGCAGCTGCAACGATAACCAACACGATGCCACTTAAAAGTCTTGTTCGAAACATATGCCTACTCCTCCTTCAATCCACCGTATCTTCTGTCTCTATGATTATATGCCTCAACGGCTTTTATCAATTCTTCCTTCGTGAAATCCGGCCATGGTACCGGTGTAAAATAGAACTCCGTATATGCCAGCTGCCATAACAGGAAATTGGAAATTCTCTGTTCATTGCAAGTCCGAATCAATAAATCCGGTTCCGGTATGCCTGCAGTGTCAAGAGCATCCGAAAGTACATTTTCCGTAATCTCATCTGCTTTGATTGCTCCGGACGCCGCTTTTTTGGCAAGCTTACGTACCGCCCGGACAATTTCATCCCTGCCTCCGTAATTGATGGCTATCTGGAAATGTAGACCGTCATTGTTCTTTGTGGACTCCTCCAGCTCTCGGATTCTGGTTCGAATATCCTCGTCCAGCCGGGACTTTTCACCAAGGACACGAATGCACATATGATTTTTCTTTGCCGTCTGCAGACATGTTTTCATATAATTCCGCAACAGTTTCATCAGCGCATCCACTTCATCCTGAGGTCTGTTCCAGTTCTCAGTGGAAAAGGCATAAACCGTCAGATATTGAATTCCCATCCGGTAGGCTTCCTCACAAATAACCTCAACATTCTTAGCTCCCTGAACATGTCCGTAATTTCGGGGCATTCCCTTCGCTTTTGCCCACCTTCCGTTTCCGTCCAGAATAATTGCCACATGCCGCGGCATCTTCAGCTCATCACTCATGATATATTCCTTTCGTCCATTCGCGCAAAAAGGGAGCGGAAATATCGTTTCTCCACTCCCCCGCCATATTTCGCACAGCACTAGACTGTCATAATTTCCTTGGATTTAACCTCCATCAAAGCATCGATATCCTTGATAAACTTATCGGTAAGCTTCTGCAGCTGTTCCTCAAGCTGTTTGATTTCATCCTCTGAAATTTCCGTCTTAGCCAGCTTTTTCAAGGAATCGTTTCCGTCTCTTCTGATATTTCGGATTGCTACCTTGCCGTCCTCAGCCTTTTTCTTTACTTCCTTTACCAAATCCTTTCTCCGTTCCTCCGTCAGTTCGGGAAATACCAATCGGATTACACTTCCGTCGTTGGTAGGATTGATGCCGATGTCTGAGGTAAGAATCGCCTTCTCAATTTCCTTCAGTAAAGACTTCTCCCAAGGTGCAATCTGTATGATTCGTGCTTCCGGCACCGTCACATTACCTACCTGCTGAATCGGGGTGGGAGTTCCGTAATAATCCACCCGAAGCTTATCCAGCACATGGGGATTGGCACGTCCCGCACGTATCGCTGCATAGTCGGCCTCAAGAAATTCGTATGCCTTCTTCATTTTATCTTCATATTGCTGTAGTCTGGAATCCATATCTCTATCCTCCTTTTTTATACCAATACCTTGGTTCCGGTAAATTTACCTTTTACAGTATTGACAATACTGTTTTCTTCATTTAACCCGAATACCCACATGGGCATCTTATTGTCCCTTGCCAAAATAGAAGCTGTCATATCAACAACCTGAAGATTCTTGGCAATCACTTCATCGATTGTCACTTCATCGTATTTCTTTGCTGCAGGGTTCTTTCCGGGATCATCATCGTACACACCGTCAATAGACTTAGCAAGCAGAATCACCTCTGCCTCCACCTCGATGGCACGAAGCACCACGCCGGTATCCGTAGAGAAATAAGGGTGCCCTGTACCTCCGGCAAAGAAAACCACCTGTCCCTGCTCAAAATACTTATTTGCACGGTCTTTGGAGAATAGTTGCGTAAAGGCTCCGCATTCAAAAGGAGTCAAAATACTGGTCTTCATCCCAACGGAACGAAAAATCTCGGACACATAAATGCAGTTCATCACCGTAGCCAGCATTCCAATCTGGTCTGCCTTGGTTCGGTCGATATTCTCACTGGTTCTGCCTCTCCAGAAGTTCCCGCCCCCGGTGACAATTCCGACCTGTATACCGTCATTCACCAGCTGTTTTACCTGCAAGGCAACCTTTCTTACAGTTTCCTCATCAAATCCGGTCTTTTTATCCCCTGCCAACGCTTCCCCGCTGAGCTTTAATAATATTCTGTGCATGCTTCGCTCTCCTTATTTTGATTTGGACTTCACCACGTCAGGCTTATAATCATCAAAGAAAGATGTAGGGCTGACATCCGCATAGCACTGTGAGCACATTCCTTCAATTACTGCGCCGTTGTTAATCTGAACGGATTTGGACTTGATATTTCCCATAACAATGGCAGATGCATCCAAAATAACAGGTCCACGGACATCAATATCCCCCTTGACAGCTCCTGCGATTGCCGCGCTGGTTGCTGTAATGTTACCGATGATTACGGAGCTGGCTCCCACTTTTACAGCACCTTCACTGATAATCTCGCCGTTAATCTTCGCGCTCTCCGCATAGATTTCTGCTGCCTTGGAATTTCCGTTAATATGTCCTGTGATATTCAGCTTACCCAGTGCATCAATATTTCCGTTTACGGTACCGATTACATCGATAGAGCCTTCTGATACGATGTCACCTGTGATTATCATTCCTCCTGTAATCACTGATGTTTCGTCCGATGCTTCTCTGCTCATTTCCATTTCCATATTCTTTGACGCTCCTTTATTCTCTTCTCTTATTTCCGGTACTTCAGGCTTTTCACTGACAGAGTCTTCCTCCAGCATTTTAGCCAGCATCCTTTCCAACTCACCATTCTCAGCCTCGGCTTCTTCAGCATTATCGGCAATGTTCTCCGGTTCTTCGGCTGTCCCGGCAGTCTCCGCATCCGCAGAAGCATCTTCGGTTGTATTGTCCGCGGAAACGAAATCTTTCTCCTCATGATGTGTCTCCTCAACCGGCAACTGAATGTCATCGATGTTTTTCAACATTTCATCCAGGGAAACTGTGTCTGTCGTCTCCGTTGAATCTACGTTCTTCGCTTGTTCGTCCTCAGGTATCAGTTCATTGACTGCCTGTGATAAGTCTTCCTTTAAATCCGAGAAAAAACCCATGGTAAAACAAATCCTCCGTTCTTTGGTTTTAAGCGCAATCGGCTTAATGTATATGTTGAACCGGCTCTGTTTCCTCCGTAATCGGCAAGATTACGGTATCCTCCATCGCCAAAATGTTCTCAATGATAATCGGTAAAGCTTCCACGGTTGTCCTCTTTGCAGCGGAATCATGCAACAAAATAACGGATGTCTCGTGCTTTTCAATATCGGAAGTACAATTCTCCACCAATCTTTCCACCGAAAGAAGCTCCTTCCCTCCGTCTCCGGAAGATATGTTCCAATCAAAAAAACGTACATCCTGCTCCGAAAGATAATCAGCAAAATCTTTCATATCCACGTTACTCACCGTATTGGAACTTCCTCCCGGGAAGCGGTACACATTGCTTTTCACACCCGTAACTTCATAAAGGTAATCCCGGAGCTTCGTAAAATCACAGGCAAAATCTTCAACGGAATGATAAATTTCGGAGTATTTATGACTGTATGAATGCATACCCAGCGTGTGGCCGCGATTCACAATATCCAACAACGCTTCCCTGTCCGTTTCCGTCTCTTTTCCTACTACAAAGAAAGTAGCCTTGATATCGTATTGATCCAAAATGTCCAGAATATCATCCGTATACACACTGGGGCCATCGTCAAAGGTTAAATATACCTTATGGCCTGCCGTTATCTCTGCGATATCTTCTGTTGATTGTTTTTCCGGATCGGGAAAAGCCTCTTTTACCGGTCCGGATATTTCTCTTCCGGTCTCTCCTGAGACAGGAAGACCCTGTCCCGTAATCACAGTTTCGGCAGACAAGTCATTCAACAGTTCCTGCTGACTCTGTACCATATCGGACAGATTCTTCACCTGTAAAGTAAGGCTGTCCAGTCTTTCACTGATACTGCTCACTTTAACCAACAGAATCACACAGAGCACCAACGGTACCGTTACTGCCAAAAAAAACATAAGGATAATACATTTTTTAATCCGCTGTACCCGCTGCCGTCTGGCGGCAGATGCCTGAATATTGTCATCTGACATAATTTATTCCCATCTGATTATACTCTCACTTTTTCAAGTATAGCATATTCCACTTTTTTCGAAAAGACAAAATTCAAAAAAGGGACAAAAAAAGAAACAGTAATATATTATGCACGTTTATTTTTCTTTGCAGAAGATTCTTCCCCGCTTTTGCAACCGCAGTTACACCCCGAACAGCCGCTGCAACACTGCCCTTTGCGAAATCTGCGAAGTTCGCGACGAACAATAAAAAATACCGTCATCGCAATCACAGCGATAATGATGACATCTATCATAACTACCTCCTGTTCTCTGAAAGTATCGTTTATTATAAATACGATATGTTTATTTTAATAAAATGTTACTTCATTTTGAGATTCATTCTCATTTAAATTATACATTCCGGTCTTGCACCTGTCAAGACCTTGCAGGTTTTATCCGATTGTGCTATATTTGGTTACAGTTCGGATATCTGTATCAACAGGAACCGACATACAATCAAGCCGTTCCACGCGGCTCAGAAAGGATTTATCAAAACACTATGAGCTTTGAGTTTGTCAAAAAACTTCCCACTCCGGCCGAAATCCGGGAACAGCTTCCCCTTCCGGAGGAACTGGCAAAAATAAAAGAGGCACGTGATGCTGAAATCAGAGATGTTCTCACCGGAAAAAGCAGTAAATTTCTGGTAATCATCGGTCCTTGTTCCGCAGATAATGAAAATGCAGTATGTGATTATGTCAATCGTCTCGCCAAAGTAAACGAAAAAGTAAAAGATAAGCTGATTCTGATTCCCAGAATTTATACCAACAAACCCCGTACCACAGGCGAAGGCTACAAGGGTATTGTCCATCAGCCCGACCCGGAGAAAAAGCCGGACTTCCTGGCAGGACTGATTGCCATGAGAAAGATGCATATCCGCGCTATTGCCGAGACGGGACTGACCGCTGCTGATGAAATGCTTTATCCTGAGAACTGGAGATATGTATCTGATATTCTTTCCTATGTAGCAATCGGAGCACGCTCCGTAGAAGATCAACAGCATCGTCTCACCGTCAGCGGCTTTGACGTGGCTGCCGGCATGAAAAATCCTACCAGCGGCGACCTTTCCGTCATGCTCAATTCCGTCTATGCGGCTCAGCATCCCCATTCCTTTATCTACAGAGGTTGGGAAGTAAACACGACCGGTAATGACCTTGCCCACACCATCCTGCGGGGTGCCACCAATAAACACGGCAACAATATCCCCAACTATCACTATGAGGACCTAAATCTGCTGATGGAGATGTATGGCAAAATGGATTTGAAAAATCCTGCCTGTGTCATCGATGCCAACCATTCCAATTCAGGAAAGCAGTTTGCACAACAGATTCGAATTGTTAAAGAGGTTATGCACAGCCGCAAGTTAAATGCCGATATTCACAAAATGGTGAAAGGTGTCATGATAGAAAGCTACATTGAAGAAGGTTGCCAGAAAGTGGGCGGCGGTGTTTACGGGAAGTCCATTACAGACCCTTGCCTCGGCTGGGAAGATTCAGAAAATCTGATTTACGATATCGCATCCTACGAATAGTGAAAAAACAAAAAGACCGTCTGCATGTCCACAGTTCTTATCTGCGGGCATGAGCGGTCTTTTGTTATACCGTACATCAAAATACTTTTAAATATCCAATCAGAATTCCCGGATTCACATACCCTTCCATCACACATCCCAAAAAGGTCAGAAAAGCAATCACACCCAGCCATCCCAATTTCTTGACAACAAAAGTTTTGTCTGCCACATGTATGTTCAATCCTCTGGAATAAATCGCCCGGTACAGGTCTTCCCCCCATCCCAGCATCATGATAATTGCCGGTATATAAAAAAGATACTGGGGAAACATACTGATTATCGCAAGAACAATTCCCTTAATCCCGTATCGGACCGTCAGTGTTGCCAGAAAAATGCCGGAAGACATTCCGCACCAAACCGCAGCACCCATGCAGGCGACATATCCAAGGTAGGTAGTTGACAGAACAGCCAGCAGAATCAGCACTTCCATTCTCTTTCGGAACACATAACAAAAAAGAGCATTGCTGTCCACAGTCATATATTTCATCCGATACAGTGTATCTTCATCAAACAGTCCTGTATTTTCCAGCAAAATGCTCTTTCCCAGATTCATGATAAAAAATCCTGCCAGTATTCCTGCGCAAAACACAGGCACCAGCTTTTTCCCTCCCGAGGGTATTTGTTTTCCAACAATCCGCATCATCATGCCCGCCCTTTCAGGTGACCGCACACCCCTTTCGGCTCATACATCTCCGAGCGCCTGTACGCCATACATCGCCGGAAAAATGATGATTTATGTGGGGCTGTCAAATCATTTCATAATATATGCGGTATATGTGTTCTGTATACCTCCGGCTGTTGAACGAAAACAGACCACCGTATTGTCAGGAAATGACTGATGCATTTACCCGTGCCTTTACTTTACCGCCTTCTTGGCAGCATAGGTCAATATGCCGCAAATGGTCTTGGAATCCTGAATTTTACAATCAAAAATCATCTGTTTCAATTCCTCTAAGTCATAAGCTTCCACATTCAGATACTCATCCTCATCCAGATGCTGTTTTCCGGGCTTTAAATCTTTCGCAAGATAAATATCTATCTTTTCATTGCAAAATGCAACGGTCGTATAAATAGAGTTTAAAAGCTCAACTTCGTCACAGACATACCCTGTCTCTTCCTCCAGCTCGCGCATAGCCGCTTTCTCAGTCGGCTCTTCCCGTCCGTTTAATCCGCCCGCCGGAATTTCCAGGGTTTCCCGTTCCAGGGCATTACGGTACTGGCGAACCATCAACAGCTTTCCGTCCTCACGAACCGCAACCACAGCAGCAGCTCCCTTATGATCAATCAAATCCCACTTGGCGGTATTTCCGTTGGGAATCAGCATGGTATCCTGATAATAGTCTATAATAGCCCCCTTTGCCACCAATTCTCTTTTCAGTCTCTTATATTCTTCCATCTTTTATTGCATCCTTTCCAACAGTTTCTCCACGCTCACAAGTTTTACGCACAGTACAAACAAATCTGTAGCCTGTGCCATCTCTTCCGGGGTGGGGAAAGACGGAGCAATACGAATGTTGCTGTCTTTAGGGTCCTTTCCGTAAGGGTAGGTAGCTCCCGCGCCGGTCAGCACCACACCCGCTTCTTTGCACTTTGCCACAATAGCCTTCGCACAGCCTTCCATTGCATCAAAAGAAATAAAATATCCGCCGTTTGGCTTTGTCCAGGTACCGATACCTAAACCTGCCAGTTCCTTCTCCAGTCCATTCTCTACCGCCTCAAATTTAGGCCGCATCAAATCCGCATGCTTTTTCATATGCTCTTTCATGCCTTCGATACCCTTAAAATAACGGGCATGACGAAGCTGATTAATCTTATCGTGCCCAATGGTCTGAACGGTCATCTGGCTCTCGATAAAATCTATATTTTTCAACGAAGACGCAATGGCAGACACACCCGATCCCGGGAAAGTAACCTTTGATGTGGATGCAAAAATGTATACCATATCAGGATTTCCTGCCTTTTCACATTCCTCCAGAATATTTAAAATTTCATCCTGCCTGTCCTCATATAAATGATGGATACAGTAAGCATTATCCCAGAATATACGGAAATCTTCCGCTGCAGGTTTCAAATTGGCAAATCGCTTCACAACCTCATCGGAATAAGAAATACCTGTAGGATTGGAATACTTAGGTACGCACCAGATTCCCTTGACAGCCGGATCATTGTTCACATACTTCTCTACCATATCCATGTCCGGTCCGTCATCGTTAAGCGGTACGTTTATCATTTCAATGCCAAAATACTCTGTAATTCTGAAATGCCTGTCATAACCGGGAACAGGGCACAAAAACTTCACCTTGTCCAGTTTGCTCCAAGGTGTAGATCCGTTGACACCCTTTATCATGGAACGGGACACGGTATCATACATAATGTTCAGGCTGGAATTACCACAGACTACCACATTATCTTTATTGACAGACATCATATTTGCCATAAGTCGCCGGCATTCTCCGATACCATCCAGGTCACCGTAATTTCGCGTATCATTTCCCAATACGGTTCTCATATCCGAAGCACTGCTAATCACATCCAGCATTGGCATAGACAACGCAAGCTGTGAAACACCGGGTTTACCTCTGGACATATCCAGCTTTAACCCTTTTCCCTTTGCGTCCTCGAATTCTTTCTCCAACTGATTTTTCAAAGACAACAGTTCCTCTTTGCTCAATTCCTGATACGCTTTCATTTCTTCCTCTCATTCTGCCGCTCAGAGCGGCTTTATTTTCGTTCTATGCGCGAATATTCTGGCATATTTCCCATGACTCTTACTGGATTATTGTATACAATCATACAGTATGCTTGAATTATCATACTACAAGATGAAAGTTTCTACAAGAGAAAAATAAAAAACCGTCGCACTTTTTATGTACGACGGTTTTCACACTTATGAAATTTTCAAGTCAAAAACTGATATAACGGTTATTTTGCGTAATCAATAACGCGGCTTTCACGAATAACGTTTACCTTAATTTGTCCGGGATATTCCATTTCAGCTTCAATCTTCTTGGAAATATCACGTGCCAACAAAACCATATCGGCATCCGAAATTTGTTCCGGCACAACCATTACACGAACTTCACGACCTGCCTGAATAGCAAAAGATTTATCTACACCTTTGAAATTGTTTGTTATTTCTTCTAACTGCTTTAATCTGCTAGTATAGGTTTCCAGTGTTTCCCTTCTAGCTCCCGGTCTTGCAGCGGATATTGTATCAGCAGCTTGTACAATACACGCAATCAGGGAAGTAGGTTCAACATCACCATGGTGAGATTCTACCGCGTTAATGACAACGGCATTCTCCTTGTACTTTTTACAAAGTTCCACACCAAGTTGAATATGTGAACCTTCCATTTCATGGTCAACGGATTTACCGATATCGTGGAGCAGACCGGCGCGTTTTGCAAGTCTGACATCCAGTCCCATCTCCGCTGCCAGCAATCCTGATAACTGAGCAACCTCAATGGAATGCTTTAACGCATTCTGACCATAGCTGGTTCTGAACTTCATCTTACCCAGCAATCTGACAAGTTCAGGATGAATTCCGTGAACACCAACCTCCAGTGTTGCGGCTTCTCCCTCTTCCTTCATCATTACTTCCACTTCTTTTTGCGCTTTTTCCACCATCTCTTCGATTCTGGCCGGATGAATACGTCCGTCCACAATCAACTTTTCAAGCGCAATTCTTGCGACCTCACGACGAATCGGGTCAAATCCCGACAGAATCACTGCTTCCGGCGTATCATCAATAATCAAGTCAACACCGGTCATGGTCTCCAGAGTCCGAATATTACGTCCCTCTCGTCCGATAATTCTTCCTTTCATCTCATCGTTCGGAAGCTGTACGACGGAAATCGTGGTCTCAGAAACATGGTCTGCTGCACATCTCTGAATTGCCGATACCACATATTCCTTCGCTTTTTTGTCTGCTTCTTCTTTGGCGCGACTCTCCATTTCTTTGATCATCACAGCCGTTTCATGCTTTACTTCATCTTCAACAATTTTCAATAAGTAGTCTTTTGCTTGTTCAGAGGTTAATCCGGAAATTCGTTCCAGTTCCTGCACACGCTGCTCATTCAGCTTGGAAACTTCTTCTTTCATTCTGTTCAAAGACTCTTCCTTCGCTGCCAAGCTCGCCTCACGCTTTTCAATAGCGTCTGCCTTTTTATCAATGTTCTCTTCCTTCTGTTGAACCCTGCGCTCATAGCGCTGTGCTTCGGCTCTTCGTTCCTTAATCTCCTTATCAAGCTCATTCTTGGTACGAATGGACTCTTCCTTAATTTCAAGAAGCGATTCGCGTTTCTTGGATTCCGCAGTCTTCAGAGCTTCGTCAATAATTTCTCTTGCCTTATCCTGTGCACTTCCGATGGTAGACGCAGCAGATTTTTTCTGAACGGTAGATACAACAACACCGGTAATCACTGCTGTCAAAACAACGGCTGCCACAACGATAACAGCTGTTACGACTGGCGACATCTACAGGAGCACCTCCTTTATTCATTTTTCATTGTACATTCTAACAAGCAATTTACAACAGTTAAATTTTAAACTCAAATCAAATTAATGTCAAGCATTAGTCTCAATATCTTCCAAATCTATTTCTGTTTTTTTGTTAAATTTGTGCATAATGGTATAAATTAATCTGTTTCAAAAAAGAATTCTGATTTCAAAACCCTGCGCACAGCTTCTCCGGAGAATCCCTTTCTCAACAGAAAAGCACATATTTTTTGACGTTCCTTCCAATCTGCCGTCTCAGGATTAAATTTTCTCTTTTCCAGCAGTGCATGAATCATACTCTCCTCGTCCTGTCTGCCTCCCTTGGCTTCCCATTCTTCCCATGCACGCTCCAGCGTTTCCTTGCAAATACCTTTTCCTGTCAAGTCCTGTTCAATTCTTCGTCGGCTTCTGGTACTCTCATGATCCGTGATGTAAGTAACCGCATAGCGCAAATCATCGGTATAATGAAAATCTGCCACATAGGAAAGAGCCTCCTCTATTATCTTCTCCGGGTATTGGCCTTCCCTGAGCTTATTTCGAAGCTGCTTTTCGGTATATTCTCGTTTTGTCAAAAGATTCATGGCGCGAAGCTTTGCCCTCTTTGGCAGAACCTCCTTCATTATAGCCTCATAATCCTTTGTGGTAATTTCCTCTCCCACACTAATATGATATAAACGAAGTTCGCCTTTGTACAGGACAAAGGCGAACTCACCATCAATCATAACCCTGCTGCGGGATTTGGACAGTTCCTCTACAGCTGTAACTATCATATTTTCCCTTATTCCTTCCGGGCGGTTTCTTCTTCGGCATTGTCAAAACCGTAATGCGCTCTGACCTTACGGCTGATTTCTTCACAGATTTCCGGATTATCCTTCAGATACTGCTTTGCATTTTCACGTCCCTGACCGATTTTGTCACCTTCATAAGCATACCACGCCCCCGACTTCACAACAATATTCAAATCCGATGCAAGATCCAAAATATCTCCCTCTTTGGAAATGCCTTCACCGAACATAATATCAAATTCTGCTTCTTTGAAAGGGGGAGCAATTTTATTCTTAACCACCTTCACACGGGTACGGTTACCAATCACTTCACCACCCTGTTTCAGCGATTCAATACGACGTACATCCATACGCACCGAAGAATAAAACTTTAAGGCACGGCCACCTGTCGTTGTCTCCGGGTTGCCGAACATCACTCCAACCATTTCGCGGAGCTGGTTGATGAATACCACCGTACAGTTGGACTTGCTGATAACGGCAGTCAGCTTCCGCAGGGCCTGCGACATCAGTCTTGCCTGCAGTCCCACATGACTGTCACCCATATCACCGTCAATCTCCGCCTTGGGTACCAGTGCGGCAACCGAGTCAACCACCACGATATCAACGGCGCCGGAACGCACCATGGTCTCCGTAATCTCCAAAGCCTGTTCACCGTTATCCGGCTGAGAAATGTATAAGTTGTCAATATCAACCCCGATATTTTTCGCATATACAGGATCCAGCGCATGCTCTGCATCAATAAATCCCGCGATTCCACCCCTCTTCTGCACCTCCGCAATCATGTGCAGGGTAACTGTCGTCTTACCGCTGGACTCAGGGCCGTAAATCTCAACAATTCTTCCTTTGGGAATTCCTCCCAATCCCAGGGCGATATCAAGACTTAAGGAACCCGTGGGAATCGTCTCCACATTCATCTGTGCGGAAGGGTCTCCCAGCTTCATAACCGCACCCTTGCCGTATTGCTTTTCAATTTGGCTGATAGCCGCATCCAACGCTTTCAGTTTTTCATCTCTTTCCATCTGGAATCTCCTTTTCGTCGGGAACAAATGTTCTGCCTTTTCTAAGAATAAAACATTTGTTCGTATTTGTCAATTGTAATTTGAATGGCATTTTCTAACTTTCTGTACAATGACATAAAAGCACTTTTTATGTACCTTAAAACTCCCTCAAAGGCAATCACCTCCGTCTTCATCAAATTTGTTCTGAAACCTTTGGCGAATGCCGGAATAAAAAGACATGCAACTGCGGGACAATTTGCCCCACAGTCACGCAGATTCATAAAAGTATCAGACATAAAAAGTTTAACATAACGCCGCCGTTTAGGCAACTTAATCTTTTTTCCCGAAGGTGACCTTGCTGAAGTATTCCAGAATACAGTCTCGCATCAGAACCAATGCAGCGGAGACGGCAGACTCTCTCACCTTAGTACGGTTTCCCGAAAAGCGGTACTTCTTCACCGTAACCTTCCCCTTCACATTGCATGCAATATATACCAGTCCCACCGGTTTCTCCTCTGTTCCGCCGTCGGGACCCGCAATACCCGTTACTGCAACAGAGACATCCGCTTTTGTCAGCAGTACTGCTCCCTTTGCCATTTCTTCCGCCGTCTGTTCACTGACTGCGCCGTATCTTTGAAGTGTCGTTTTTTTCACCCCGACAAATCGGCGCTTGGATTTATTGGAATAAGTTATCACGCCGGACTTATATATGTCAGACACTCCCGGTACATTGATAAGTCTTGCCGAGAGAAGTCCTCCCGTACAGGATTCCACACAGGTAACGGTCAAATCATTAGCCTGCAGCAGATCAACCACGGCCTTCTCCAACGTTACATCCTGCTCTGTAGAATAAATGTTATTACCAAAACGGTTCTTTAATTCCTTGACTACCGGCTTAATCAGCTTCATCGCCGCTTTTTTATCCTCTGCTGCGGCAGTGACACGAATGTGTACTTCACCGGTCTTGGCATAAGTGGCAATTGTGGGATTTGTCTGGGTATCAATCAAATCCTTTACCATTGTCTCTGCCCTGCTCTCACCCACACCGCATATTTTTACGGTCTGGGAGCAGATAACCCTGGATGTCAGTTTCGTCAAATAAGGTTCCACGCTCTCTTCAAACATGGGGCAAAGTTCTCCGGGAGGTCCCGGTAGAAGAATCACTTTGGCCTCTTTTGTCTCCATGATGGCACCGGGTGCCGTACCGTTATGGTTATCCATGACAATACACCCTTCCGGCAGCATAGCCTGCTTCCAGTTATTATCGGTAGGTTCAATACCCTTTTCTTCGAAGTACTTTTTGATTGCCTTTTTGCTGGGTTCATGCAGCACAAGTTGTTTCCCGCAAACCTTTGCCGCAACCTCTTTTGTCAGATCATCCTCCGTAGGTCCCAGCCCGCCCGACAAAATCACAATGTCCGATCGCTCCATGGCCGTCTTCAACACCATGGTCAATCGCTCCTCGTTATCGCCCACCACCGTCTGGAAGTAACATGAAAGCCCCAATCCTGCACATTTTTCAGCAAGATATGCTGCGTTGGTATTCACAATATTTCCGAGCAGTATTTCTGTTCCCACACAGATGAATTCAACCGTCATTTGTTTTTCTCCTCGTAAATCATTTCTGCTCTTTCATTACATCCTTGTTCTTCACAAGATAATCCACCAGGGAAATCACAGTCAGCGCCAGTGCAATCCACATGACAATATCCGTGAGAATCCGGATCCAGGAAAACATGGCTCCCAGATTTGCAATCATCAGACAGACCATCACCATTTGAAAGGTTGTCTTAAACTTTCCCCAATAGCTTGCGGCAATCACCACATTATTATCCGATGCAATCAGGCGAAAACCGCTGATAATAAACTCCCGGCTGATAATAATGATGACTACCCACGCAGGAATACGCCCCATCTCCACCAGGGCAATCAACGCGGCGCAGACCAACAGCTTATCTGCCAACGGATCCATAAACTTACCGAAATTTGTCACAAGATTGTACTTGCGTGCAATTTTCCCGTCTATCAAATCAGTAAGACTTGCCACAATGAAAATCGCCAGCGCTATCATGTCGGGAATCAAAAGATTTTGTCCGAACCACCCCGCTTCGCCACCCAGCAGAATCACCACAAACGGCACAATCAGAATCATTCGGAAAATTGTCAGTTTATTGGGCAAATTCATTTTATTCATGATATATTTCTCCTCTTAAATCATATTCGTTGGAATCCGTGACAAGCACTTTCACAAAATCCCCCGTCATCAGAGTTGCCGTTGTATCCAGAAACAGATATCCGTCCACATTCGGTGCATCGCGATAGGTTCTGGTAACGTAAACATCCTCGTCAGACACCTTTCCCTCCACCATGACCTCCAGCACTCTGCCCACCATATTTTCCGCCTTTTCAAAGGCAACGGCCTGTTGCAGTTCCATCAATTCATCCCTGCGGGCTTCCTTGATTTCCTCCGGTATCTGGTCCGGCATTTCCGCTGCCTTCGTATCCTCCTCCTGGGAATAGGGGAATACGCCCAGCCTGTCAAACTCCATCTCATTGACAAATCGATACAACTCCTCGAAATCCTCCTGAGTTTCTCCGGGGAATCCGCTGATTAAAGTGGTGCGCAGGCAGATATCGGGAATCCGTTCACGCAGCTTTCCGATCCACTGTCTCAGCTCCTCCTGATTGGTACGACGCCCCATACGTTTCAGTACCTTGTCCGAGGCATGCTGAATCGGAATGTCCAGATAATGACATACCTTGGGCTCCGTGGCGATGGTTTCAATCAACTCATCCGTTATTTCTTCCGGATAACAATAAAGGATCCGAATCCAGTAGATGTCACTGATTTTTGCCAGCTCACGAAGCAGCTTCGGAAGACACTTTTCTCCATATAAATCAACACCGTACAGTGTTGTTTCCTGCGCTACCAGAATCAGCTCTCTTACCCCTTTTTCACCCAGTATCTTTGCCTGCTCAACAAGTTCCTCCATGGGAATACTTCGATAATCTCCCCGAACCTTGGGAATAATACAGTAGGTACAACGCTTATTGCAGCCTTCCGCTATTTTCAGATAAGCAAAGTGTCCTCCCGTTGTCAGGACTCTGTCACGGGCAAAAGGCGGTCTGCAGTTCAAATCCCGATAATGATTCTGTCCTTTTCCGCCAAGTACTTCTTCCAATGCCTCCGCAATTTCCTCAATGGCCATAGTACCGATAACGGCATCCACTTCGGGAATTTCCTTCTGAATCTCTTCACGGTAGCGCTGAGCCAGACAGCCGGCTGCAATCAGCGCTTTTATCTGTCCGGATTTTTTCAACTCTGCCATCTCCAGAAGCGTATTGATACTCTCCTCCTTGGCATCTCCGATAAAGCAGCAGGTATTGACAACCACAATATCCGCATCGTTCTCGTCATCCGTAAAGGAATAACCCTTCTGCCGTAACATACCCAGCATCATCTCGGAATCCACCAAATTTTTGTCACAGCCCAGGGATACAAATAAAATATTCATAAAAATCTTGCCCCATACATAAAGTAGCTGGCAATTTACCAGCTACTTCATTTTTCCTATTCTTCGTCTCCCAGAATCTTTATCTTGCCTTGGTTCAGTTCTTCTACCGCAATGGAAAGGGGTTTCTCTCCCTTGCCGTCCACAAGAGGTTCTTCACCGGCAATAATCTGTCTTGCGCGCTTTGACGTTGCCATAACGATGGAATAACGGCTATTAACAACCGGTGCCTCTCCGGGCTCCACCTCACTGTTTACTACTTTCATTAAATCGGAATAAGACGGATGTAACATTATTTTGCTCCTTTCGCGAAATCTTTCAATTCCTCTCTGATTTCTTTTATCATTTCCTGGCATCTGACAGGTGCTCTGCGCGATGCATCCACCAGACGGTGAATTTCCTCTACACACTCATCCAGATTGTCATTTACTACTATATAATCATAGGCTTCAATGCCTTCTGATTCCTCTGTTGCACGTGCAAGGCGCTGTGCGATTACCTCAGCGCTCTCCGTTCCTCTCCCTTCCAGCCTGCGCTTCAGTTCTTCCGCACTTGGCGGTGTCACAAACACCAGCAAACTGTCAGGGAACTTTTCTTTGATTTTCAGTGCGCCCTGAATCTCTATCTCCAAAATGACATTTTTGCCGGCAGCCATCTGCTCCTCCACGTAAGCTCTGGGAGTTCCGTAATAGTTGCCGCAATACAGAGCGTATTCAATCAGACCGTTATCTACGATGGTCTCTTCAAATTTTTCCCTTGTGGTAAAAAAGTATTCCACTCCGTCCCGTTCACCCTCTCTGGGTGCTCTTGTTGTCATGGAGATGGAAAGTGCGTATTCATTATACTTTTTTAATAATGCTTTTACAAGCGTTCCTTTTCCGGCACCGGAAAAGCCGGACAAAACAATCAGGATTCCCTTTTGCTTCATTCTCACACTTCCTCCAACATCAGTCTAGCTCCTCCGCTGTACATCCGTCAGGACTGTCCTGTCCCGACTGTACACGCCCCGCCACAGTCTCCGGCAAAAGTGCCGAGAGCACCACCTGACTGTTTTCCATGACCAGAACGGATTTTGTCTTTCGGCCCTGGGTGGCATCGATTGCCATTCCCTTCTCCTTTGCATTCTGCACCAACCGTTTGATGGGAGCGGATTCCGGACTGACAATTGCGATTATTTTTGCGGAGTTGACAATATTGCCGAATCCGATATGAATCAACTGCGTCATATGCTGCCTTTCTTTAAGCCATGCCTTTTGCTATTCAATGTTTTGAATCTGCTCGCGGACCTTTTCAATCTCTGTTTTCAACTCAATGGCACAGTTGGAAATTTCCAAATCATTTGCCTTTGACAGGGTTGTATTTGCCTCGCGGTTCATCTCCTGGGCAATAAAATCCAGCTTTCTTCCGATAGAGCCACCCTCTAAAAGTGCATTTTTTGTCGTCTCAATATGACTGCGGAGCCTTACGATTTCCTCATCCACACACACCTTGTCCGCAAAAATCGTCACCTCGGTCAGAAGCCTGCTTTCATCCACAGTATTATCGCCTAAAAGCTCCTTCACCTTCTCCTCCAGCCTGCGGCGGTATTCCGTTACAATCTGAGGAGACCGCTCCGCGATAAAATCAACCAGCTTCAGCATACCGTCCAGCTTTTCAAGCAGGTCGTCCTTCAGATGCTCTCCTTCCGTAATACGGCTCTCCACAAACATCTTTGCCGCCCCGTCCACAGCTTTCTTCAGCTCCTTCCAGAGCTCCTCCTCGTCTACACCCGCTTCCTCCATCGTAAATACCTCGGGATATTTGGATAATGTAGACACGCGGATGTCATCGTCCAGTCCGAAATCTGCTGCCATCTGACGCAGATAAGTCAGGTACTCTTCTGCCAGTTCTTTATTGTAACGAACCGTGGAAGTATTCTCGGAAAGATCCTCGTAAGTAATAAATACATCCACCTTACCTCTGGCGATATAATTTTTGAGTTCACTTCGAATAGCAGACTCAAAAAAGTTCAGAGATTTAGGCATTTTTATGTTTACATCCAGATAGCGATGATTTACAGCCTTCATCTCTACCGTGAATTTCCGATTGTTCTCGGCGACCTCACATCTGCCGAAGCCGGTCATACTTTTTATCATCAATTCTCCTATCCGGGCAATGAACCCATATTGCCGCATACTGCATTTTATTATAGAATAAGTTTTTGGAAGCGTCAAGGGTGAAGGGGTGGCTTTTTCCGGATAAGTTTGATATACTGTAACAGTTCAGCCCGGCGCTTTTATTGCAGAAGGCTGAAGTACGGCAATATACAGAGAATGCAGTAAAAGAAATTAAGTGATAACAGAATCGAGGAATAAGACCATGGCCTTTGACGGTGTAACGATAGCAAACGTAGTAAGTGAATTGAAAAAAGAATTGATTGGGGGCAGATTGTATAAAATTGCCCAGCCTGAGGAGGATGAGCTTCTGTTAACAATCAAGCAGCCTTCCGGTCAAAAGCGCCTCTTCATCTCTGCAGGGGCCTCCCTGCCTTTGATTTATCTGACAGAGAACAATAAACCAAGCCCCATGACCGCTCCCAACTTCTGTATGCTCTTGAGAAAGCATCTCCAAAACGGGCGCATCACTGACATTTCCCAACCCGGCCTGGAACGGATTGTGCATATTCAGGTGGAACACCTGGACGAGATGGGCGATCTGCGCCATAAGACATTAGTTATTGAAATCATGGGCAAGCACAGCAACATTATTTTCTGTAATGATGACAATATGATTATTGACAGCATAAAGCGGGTCTCCGCCGCAGTCAGCTCTGTCCGTGAGGTTCTGCCCGGGAAGCCGTACTTTGTGGCACACACACAGGATAAACTGGATGCCCTGACTGTCGGTTACAGCGAATTCCGCGAAGCTCTTTCCGCCAAATCCCAGCCGGTCTTTAAAGCTCTCTACAGCAGCTTCACCGGCATCTCCCCCATTCTTGCCCAGGAACTTTGTTACGAAGCGGGAATTGACGGAGAACAACCCACTGCCGCTTTGGAAGATACCGGATTTCAGTCTCTTTTCCGGGCATTATCCCAAATGGCATCAGCCATCCGGGAAGAGCGTTTTGTTCCCAATATTGCCTATACAAACGGAAAACCGGTGGAATTTTGCGCCCTGCCCCTGACTATGTATGGTTTTTCCTCCCCATGTTCTGCTGTCGGCAGCGCTACAGACCATTCAGTCTGTAAAAACTCCTGTGATTATACCGTCACCTTCGACTCCATGTCTTCCCTGTTGGAGAACTATTATGCGGAAAAGAATACCATCACCCGGATTCGCCAAAAGTCTTCGGATTTGCGCCGAATTGTACAGACGGCTCTGGAGCGGAATGTTAAAAAATATGATTTGCAAATGAGGCAAATCAAGGATACAGAGAAACGGGACACCTACCGTATTTACGGCGAATTGTTGAACACCTACGGCTACAATGTCGAGCCAGGCGCAAAGTCCCTGGAGGCTTTGAACTACTACACCAACGAGACAGTGAAGATTCCCTTAGACCCTACCCTTTCTGCCACCGAAAATGCAAAAAAGTATTTTGATAAATACGGCAAGTTGAAGCGGACCTACGAGGCTCTCTCCCAGCTGACCGAAGAGGTAAAGGCAGAAATTGACCATCTGGAATCTGTCTCAACAGCTCTGGATATCGCTCTCCACGAGGAAGATTTGGCTGAAATAAAAGAAGAACTTACCGAGAGCGGCTATATCCGCAGAAAAGGCGGTACGAAGAAGCAAAAAATGACCAGCAAGCCTTTTCATTATATCAGCAGCGACGGCTTCCATATATATGTGGGGAAAAATAATTATCAGAACGATGAACTGACCTTCAGGTTCGCCACCGGCAACGACTGGTGGTTTCATGCAAAAAAAATGCCCGGCTCCCATGTAATTGTGAAGCTGGGCAATGCAGAAGAACTGCCTGACCGAACCTTTGAAGAAGCAGCACGCCTGGCAGCCTACTATTCCAAGGGACGTGATCAGGAGAAGGTGGAAATCGATTATATCCAGAAAAAGCATGTCAAAAAACCTGCGGGAGCCAAGCCCGGGTTTGTGGTTTATTATACCAACTTTTCCATGGCAATTGACAGCGATATTTCCGGAATAAAACAGGTGGCGGATTAGTCCGCCACCTGCTTACCGATTCATTTTATTAATGATAGCTTCCAGTTTGCGTACCTTCTCTTCCAGAGCATCCGCTCTGGCCTTCTCGCGCTCTGTATTTGCCCGTTCTTCTTCTCTGCCTTCTTCTCTGCCTTCCGCCCGTCCTTCTTCTCTCATATCATCGTCATGCAGTAATTCTTTCATATACTCTGACCTCCATTTTTCGTTGCGCAGTCCCGCTTCAACGGCCTTTTGAAGCTTCCCTGTCAGCTCATCCATCGGTTTCCCTGTCATTATGTATCGGAACAAAGCCTGCATATCCTCCGGTATTTCATCTCCCTGACAAGTACAGTTGAAGAAATACTTCACCGTCCCATCCTGCAATGCCAGTTCCGGTACCTCATCACATCTGTTCCGGAAGGTGTACTGCGGCAAGTCCTCCCCGAAAGGGTCGAAGGTACAGATGAATAAAATGTTCGTTTCCGGTAAGGTTCGGTACGACTGTTTCTTTTTCAGGTGGTCCGCATCCATCGAAGCCTGGTAAAACCGGCTCCGTCTGGGCAAGTCATAATCCTCGGGTCTTCTATGGTTCAGGTTCTGCATCTCCGCGTCGTAGACTGCTTCCCCGGCTCTGGTGTAAATATCCAGTCGGATAGGCTTTCCGTCCATTGCATAGCGGAATTCCCGTTGGGGCTCAATCCCTTCCAGCTCTCCCACCAGTTTTCCCAGCAGGCATTCCAGAACCTCTCTGCACAGCCCGCTGTCCTCCATGACCTTGCCGAACATGAAATCGTCCGACAGTCTCAGTTCCTCATAGTTTTTTGCCATATAGTCTCCTCCTGTGCTCCGGCAGGAGGCCATGGCATAAAAAGATTCACTTTCTTTTTTGGCTCCTGCCTAATGATTGTTTGAAATATAAGCAGGAATCTAAAGAAATAAAAAGAATTAGATAGATAATGAATCCGTTTAGAAATAACTGCTTATGCACGGATTATAACATAATTATTCCTCAATGACAATACGCTATATTCTTGCTAAATCATCTTTGGATTGCTTAGCAGTAATACTGCATGATATACTGTAGTTCTGTCTTCCCCCTGTAGGTATTCTTTCCCAGCTGGTAAACTGCCGACACCGCAAACCGGGCTCTTCCCGCATAGAGTGCTTCCTCACTTCCCGGTCCGTACTTGCCGTTCAGAAATGCTCCAAATTTCACCAAGTCACCGAAATACACAAGCTGCCTTCTCTCTCCCTGCGTGGTTTGCACCGTAAACCGGGCAGAGTTTTTGTTCACACCCACCTTACAGCCGGATAAGAAAATCAGATTTTTCTGAGCAAACAACGGCTTGGGATTCCCCACACCAAAGGGTTCCAGAAGCTCCAGTTCGTCTGCCAATTCTCCGTTTCCTTCATAATCTAACGGCAGGGGAACGTCAATATGTACCTTAGCCACGAAATCCTCATCCTGTAATGTACACCTTTCGTTCAACTCACGCCTGAGTGCCTCAATATTTTTCTCCTCCATAGACAGCCCTGCCGCCATGGCATGTCCGCCGAATTTCGTGAAATACCGGCTCACCTCCGTCATGGCATGATACATGTGATAACCCTCAACGGAGCGTCCGGAGCCTTTGACTCCTTCTTCTCCACGGGTCAAAAGAAAGACGGGATGATTGTATCTCTCCCGGATTCGTCCGGCAATAATACCCGCCAGGCTTTCATGCACTTCAGGCAGAAAAATCACCATCACCTTGTCCTGTTCCATATGATGTTCCGCAATATACTTTTCCGCCAGCTCCACACCCTTTAATGTCAGATTCTTTCGACTGTCATTTAAGTCCTTCAGCTCTCTCGCCGCACGCATGGCATCCACCTTGGTAAAACTCTGAAGCAGTTCCAGCGCCCGTTTGGCTGTATCCAGCCGTCCGGTGGCATTCAGGCAGGGACCGATAATAAAGCCAAGATGATAGGCATTTAACCTTGCCGGTTCAATTTGATTGACCTCCATCAAGGCCCTCAGTCCCTGATTCTGCGTATTCTTAAGCCGTTTCAACCCCTCCTTCACCAGAATCCGGTTTTCGTCCTTAAGCTCCATGACATCGCACACGGTAGCCAACGCAGCAAACTGAAGCAGTTCCTCCATGGCTTTCCCCAAACCGGGATTCCCGGTCTTTTCTGCCAACGCTCCTATCACTTTATAGGCTACCACACCGCCGCAGATACCCGGGAAAGGGTAACCGCACTGCTCCTGTTTAGGGTCGATAACCGCCCGGGCAGGCGGCAGGATTTCTCTGCGGATTTCTCCTCCATCCTCTGTCTGTTCCATCCGGAAAGGTACCTCATGGTGATCCGTAACAATCACGCTGATTCCGTAGGATGCAGCCGTCTCAATCTGCGCAGCAGCCGCAATTCCGTTATCACAGGTAATAATCAGATTCACTCCATCCCGCTTTGCCTCATCAATCAGGCTGTCATTCAAGCCATAGCCGTCATGAATCCGATGAGGAATCGCTGTATCAACCCGGGCGCCGTATATCTGTAAACCTTTTGTTAAAATATAGGAGGAGCAGATACCGTCCACGTCGTAATCGCCGATGACACGGATATGCTCCCCCTGTTCCACCGCTTCCATGATGATTTCTACTGCCTTCTCCATATCCTTCAAAAGCCATGGAGAATAGCAATCTTCCAATGTGCCGTACAGGAATTTTCTGATTTCTCCGTCCTCTGTCAGATCTCTGTTTCTCAATATTCTCGCCAGTACAGGGCTGATATGAAACTCCTCAGCCCATTTGTCAAAATCTGCTCTTTTGGCAGCCACATACCATTTTTCCATCTTTCAATCCGTACCTCTTCGCAGTCTTCCCAACATTCAGGCACTATAAGCAAACATGCTATAGACGCCGGAACCTTTTCCATTTCAATCAATCTGTTATACATTTACTTCAGCAATCTGCATTTCTTCGCAACTTTTACCAGAAGATACCCTTTGGGAAATCCTCTCAGTTCCTGCTCTGTCACACCCCGAAAGACCAGTAACAATACAAAGTAAATACATGCTCCCAAAAGGATAGCCGGAATTACCGCAATGGATGGAGACTTTGTAAGCAGCAACAAGCCCTCATACACCGCCCATGCAAAGCCGCCCATAAATACCGCGGCAAGAAGCGGTATCAGGAAGGTATGAACAATTTCCTGTCGGTATCCTGCTGCCCTGCGCACCGATATCTGATTCAGGATGCAGATTACCGCTGAATAAACCGTATTGGCAATGGCTATGCCGTACAGTTCCAAATCAGTATAGAACAATAGAACAATGGCTGTCACCGTCTGAATCACCAGCGCAACACCGGCGTTGATAATGGGCGCATTCAGCTTTCCCAGCCCCTGCAGTATCTGGCTGCTTAAAGTAGACAACGCATAAAAGATAACAGAAATCGCCAAAGTCATCAAAAGCCTTGTGGCAAGGTCCTCCGCCTCCCGGGTAGTATTCTCGAACAACAACCCCGTCACAGGTCTCGCCAAAACAAAAAGACCCACTGCACAGGGAATGGATATAAGCATTGTGGTCTTTATAGCCACGCCGATTTTCTCCCTTGCCCCTTCCATATCTTTCGCCGCCACAAGCTGGGATACTGTGGGAATCATGGCTGCCGCCATGGCGGAAGCAAAAGCTATGGGAATATTGGAAATGGTAAGCGCCTGACCGGAAAAAATTCCCCACCGCGCCGAGATATCCATGGTTCCCATATCCCGCATTCCCGGCCAAAGCTTCGTATAAATACCGGTGTTAACCGTACTGCTCAGATTATAAACTGCTGTACTCAGAATAAACGGAGTAACCACTCTTGTTATCATTTTCAAAATCTCGCCGTAGGAATCTACCTCATGATGTTTATCCTTCTTGACGCGTCTGTCAATCAGATTCTTATTTAAACCGTAAATTCCCAACATAAACAGAAGTGCTACCAGCACGCCGACTCCCGTACCCATGGCACTTCCCACAGCACCCTGAGTTGCTCTTGTCATTCTTGAGCTCTCATCTGCCGGCATCTCCAGCGTTCCAAAGGTATGCCTGATTAACAGATAAGCCGCACCGATACTGACAACTGCATTTGCAATCTGTTCCAGTATCTGGGATACGGAAGTCTGGGCCATACTCTTATGGGCCTGAAAATAGCCTCTCAACACTCCTAAAATTCCATAGATAAATATAGTAGGCGCAAAGACGCGTAACACCGGAACTGCCTCCGGTGCTACAAACAGTCCGGCACCAAAGTACAAAAACAGGCTGGCAATACCTCCTACCACCAGCACATAACCCAGCGCACATTTAAAAATTCTGTGGGCATTCCGATACTCCTTCACCGCCAGCTTCTGGGCAATCACTTTGGAAATCGCCGCGGGAATACTGTAGGAAGAAATCAGCAGAACGATGGTATAAAAGGCATATGCCGCATGATAATACCCCATACCTTCATTGCCGATGACACGCTGTAAAGGGCTCCTGTAGAGGAGCCCTATTATTCTGCTGACAATTCCGGCTGCCGCCAGAATCCCGGCCTGCATGATAAAATTGTTCTTTGCACTGTTATCCTTCATAATTACCCTATCAGCCAGTCGTACATTTCCTGATATTTCTTTGCGGAAACCTCCCAGGAAAAATCGGATGCCATCGCTCTGTCAATCAGCTTGTTCCATTCCCGCTTTCTGTCGTAATAGATGCGCTCCGCATAGCGTACCGTATTCAACATTTCATGAGCATTATAGTTTTTAAAGCTGAAGCCTGTTCCGGTACTTTCATATTCATTATATGCCTGGACTGTATCTTTCAGTCCACCTGTCTCACGGACAATAGGAATAGTCCCATAGCGCAACGCCATCAGCTGGCTTAAGCCGCAGGGTTCAAACAGGGAGGGCATGAGAAACGCATCGCAGGAAGCGTAGATTTTATGGGACAACGCATCCGAATAATAAATATTGGCGGAAACCTTGTCACCATACTTCCAGTCAAAGTGACGGAACATATTTTCATAGCGCTCCTCACCTGTACCCAACACCACAAACTGAATGTCATCCTGACACAGTTCATCCATCACATAGGCTATCAAATCAAGCCCCTTTTGATCCGTCAACCGGGAGACAAGACCTATCATCATCTTTTTATCATCCTGACGAAGTCCCAGCTCCTGCTGCAGAGCACGCTTGTTTTTCACCTTTTCCTTTCGGAAATTTACGGCATCGTAATTCTTTACAATATATTTATCCGTCTCGGGATTGAATTCATTATAATCAATACCGTTGACAATTCCTCTCAAGTCCCCGCTTCTTGCCCGAAGCAACCCATCCAGTCCCTCACCGTAAAACGGAGTCTTAATCTCCTCCGCATAAGTATTGCTTACGGTGGTTACCGCATCCGCATAGACGATACCTCCCTTCAACAGATTGGCATCCTTGTATGCTTCCAGCTTATCCGGTGTAAAATAATACTCCGGCAGTCCGGTAATATTACGAACGGTTTTGGTATCCCATTTCCCTTGGAATTTCAGATTATGTATCGTGATTACCGATTTCATTCTGCGGAAAAACTCTCCCTCACGGAATCTCTCCTTCATATAAACAGGAATCAGACCGGTCTGCCAGTCATGACAATGAATCACATCCGGCTGAAAACCGATTACCGGAAGAGCGGAAAGAACCGCTTTGGAAAAATATGCATATCGCTCTATTTCCCAGATGGGAGAATCACTGTAAACCTTGGACCCGCAAAAATAGTATTCATTATCAATAAAGTAATAATGAACACCGTCCACTTCCGCCTCCAGGATTCCCACATAAACCCTTTTCCAGTTGAAATCCATGTAGAAATGATTGACATATTGCATCTTATCCTTCATTTCCTGCTTCATACAGGCGTACTTCGGAATGATAACCCTGACATCAAAATACTGCTTGTCAATGCATTTCGGCAGAGAACCCACAACATCTGCCAAACCGCCTGTCTTTATAAAAGGAACACCTTCCGACGCTGCAAAAAGAATCTTTTTCACTGTAAGCCCTCCATGATTTCCGGGCAGCCACTCTGCCCCTTTATGGGCATTATACCTCATTATTTCCGCCATGGAAAGTGTTTCTTTTTTAACAAGCAAAAGACTATTCTCTGTAGGAAAGCCTGATTCTGTCCGCAATCAGAGCAATGAACTCGGAATTGGTTGGTTTTCCCTTCCCCGTATCAATCGTATAACCGAATAAGGCATCCAGGGTTTCCATTCTTCCCCGGCTCCATGCCACCTCGATAGCATGTCTGATTGCCCTCTCCACTCTGCTTGGTGTGGTCTGAAAGCGCTTTGCTATGGTGGGATATAGAATCTTCGTGATAGAGCTTATCATTCCCGGGTCCTCCACGGACATCATGATTGCTTCCCGCAGATACTGATAACCCTTGATATGTGCGGGAACACCTATTTCATGTATCATGTCGGTTACATCCTGCTCCAAATCTCTGACAATCTCCTTTTGTTTTGTTGTCTCTTTTGCTGTACGATTGCTGTCAGGCTTTGCGGAAGGAACCGTAATCATGATTTGAAATTCCTTGTCTCCGTTCATCAAATCCCCTAAAATCTTGTATATTTTTTCGTTATCTTTCGCGGTTTCAATGTTTAACTGTTCCATTAAACTACCTCCAAACTCAAGAAACTCTAAAATTCGTACTTTTCCATTATAAAAGAAAAAAGTTTGATACTTCAACACCAAACCATCGCGCTTTTCGCGCTCCTGCGCCAAAAAAAGAAAGAAGACGAGTCTGTTTCTCTCTATTTTACATATTCCTTCGAAAGGTCACGGGATTTTCATCCGGAACTTTCATCCCTTGACAACCCATTCAAAGGAAGGCAAAATACATAGTAACAGTTCAGTCATAAAATGCAGTCGAATGTGCGAGGGTGCTTGCACACAAAGCACATTCTGATCTGCATTTTATGAGCGGAACGCCTTCATATGAAATAAAAGATGAGCTGCGAATGCAGCGTCGGATGCGAAGCAGCGTCGGATGCGAAGCAGACGCTTTTATGAATAAAGAACGAGAGGACACCGCAATGAGACAGATAGCCGAGGATATCAAACAGAATCATTTTAAGCAGATGTACCTGCTCTACGGGGAGGAGCGCTACCTCCGCAGGCAGTATAAGGACAGGCTTCGGAAGGCTCTCTGCGCCGACGGTGATACCATGAACACACATTTTTACGAAGGGAAGGATATCCCTGTAGGTGAGATTATCGACCTTGCAGAAACTCTTCCTTTTCTGGCGGAGCGCCGTGTCATTTTCATCACGGACAGCGGCCTGTTTAAATCCGGCGGAGAAAAGCTTGCAGAATATCTGACCGCGCCCAACGAATCCACCTTCTTTGTTTTTACGGAAAGTGAAATAGACAAGCGCAGTAAACTTTATAAAACAGTACAATCCAAGGGCTATGCCGCGGAATTCGGCACACAGGATGAGAACACACTGAAACGTTGGATTACCGGAATCTTGGCAAAGGACGGTAAAAAGATTTCGGAAAACACGATTCAGCTGATTCTCTCCAAAACAGGAACCGACATGGATAATATACAGACAGAGCTGGAAAAGCTTGTGTGTTACTGTATGGACCAAGAGGTCATCACTGCTGAGGATGTGGAAAGCATCTGTACCACCCGTGTCAGCAACCATATTTTTGACATGGTGAATGCAATTGCGGACAGAAAACAGAAAGATGCGTTGGAGCTCTACTACGATTTGCTGGCTCTGAAAGAGCCTCCCATGCGAATCCTCTTTCTCATTGCAAGGCAATGCAATATGTTGTTGCAGACAAAGGAACTGAAATCCCGCGGTCACGATAACCGGACCATAGGCACCAAAATCGGAGTCCCACCCTTCGTGGTTCAAAAATATATTAACCAGGCTGCCAAATTCAAGACATCCACCCTGCGTAATGCTGTACAGAAATGCGTTGAAGCTGAGGAAGCCGTAAAGAGCGGACGCATGAACGATATGATGAGCGTGGAAATATTAATTTTGTCAGTATTGTAAAGTTCAGCATTTTTCTGCGAAAGCCCGGGCGGACAAGTATCGAACAAATAAAGCAGAAATCTCTTGAAAAAACAACCCAATTCTACTTATAATATAGGCATCCCATTGCAGAGACAATGAGAAAACAATCGAAAGAGGAGACAGTACGGCAATGAAATTACTTGAGGAACGCATTCGAAAGGATGGAACAGTGAAAGCGGGAAATGTGCTGAAGGTAGATTCTTTTTTGAATCATCAGATGGACATCGATCTGTTCAATGAAATGGGAAAGGAATGGGCTCGTCTGTTTGCAGGTTGTCCGATTACCAAAATTCTGACGGTGGAGGCTTCCGGTATCGGAATCGCCTGTGTAGCAGCCCAACACTTTCATGTACCTGTTGTTTTTGCCAAAAAGACACAGTCGTTAAATATCGACGGCGAAGTTTATTCAACAAAAATTCAGTCATTTACCCATAAAAAAATTTATGATGTCATCGTCTCCAAAAAATTCATCACCCCGGAAGACCATATTTTGATCATTGACGACTTTCTTGCAAACGGATGCGCTCTGGAGGGACTGTTGGAAATTGTCGGCGAAGCAGGTGCAACCGTAGAGGGAATCGGTATTGCGGTGGAAAAAGGATTCCAGAAAGGTGGCGATTTGATTCGTTCCAAAGGAATCCGGGTAGAATCTCTGGCAATCGTGGAGAGCATGGATGCCGAAACCGGAGAAATTTCATTTCGATAAAAGTCGAAAAACAAAAAATCTTTAACCTTCTCTTGACAAGAAATGTTACAGATGTTTATACTGACTAGTGTTGAGAACAGGCAATGGGGTTGTATGGGATATCATACTGCCCTTTTTATGTTAATCTCACCAAAACCCGAAAATGGGAAAAACAGGAGGAAATTTTATGAAAAAGAAAGTTCTAAGTTTACTGGCTGCTATGGCCTTAACCGTTAGTACTTTGGCAGGATGCGGAGCATCCGACACCAATGCTTCCACCGGCAACGCAGCAACTTCCGATTTAAAGGCAGGTTTTATTTTCCTGCACGATGAAAACTCTACTTATGACCTGAACTTCTTAAACGCAGCAAAGGAAGCCTGCGAAAAACTTGGTGTTGAGTATGTTATTAAAACCAACATCCCTGAAGGACAGGAATGCTATGAAGCTGCATGTGAGCTGGCTGATGCAGGTTGCAATTTCATTTTTGCAGACAGCTTTGGACATGAGGATTACATGATTGAGGCAGCAAAGGAATATCCCGAAATTCAGTTCAGCCATGCAACAGGAACCAAGGCTCATACCGAGAACCTTGACAACTATCACAATGCATTTGCTTCCATCTATGACGGTCGTTATCTTGCCGGTATTGCAGCAGGCATGAAGTTAAACGAAATGATTGAAAACGGCAAGATTGCAGCCGAAAACGCAAAAATCGGTTATGTTGGTGCTTTCACCTATGCAGAGGTTATTTCCGGTTATACTTCTTTCTTCCTTGGTGCCCGTTCTGTCTGCCCTACCGTTACCATGGAAGTAACCTTCACCGGTTCCTGGTATGACGAGACCGCCGAAAAAGAAGCTGCAAACAAGCTGATTGAGAACGGTTGCGTATTGATCAGCCAGCATGCAGATTCCATGGGCGCTCCTACCGCTTGTGAGACAGCAGGTGTACCCAATGTTTCCTACAACGGAAGCACAGCAAGCGCATGCCCTAACACCTTCCTTGTTTCATCCAAGATTAATTGGGCTCCCTACTTCGAGTATGCTCTGACCAGCATTGCAAACGGTACTGCCATTGCTACCGACTGGTGTGGTTCTCTTGAGACCGGTTCTGTTGAACTGACCGACCTTGGTACCGCTGTAGCCGCAGGCACTGCAGAAGCAATCGAAGCTGCCAAGGCTGACCTGATTGCCGGAAATGTACATGTATTTGATACCACTACCTTTACAGTAGGCGGTGCTGCACTTAACAGCTATATGGCTGACGTTGATACCGATGCAAACTACGAGGGTGACCATGAAGTAGTTATTGACGGCTATTTCCATGAGTCCGGTGCTGATTTCCGTTCCGCTCCTTACTTTGATGTACAGATTGACGGAATCACTCTTCTGGATAGTGCATTCTAATCTTTATTTTTTAGCCATGCAATTGTGCATATGAAATGATTGCAGAGGGCGGCACAGCGATTTTCGCCGCGCCGCCCTTTTTCTATTGGGCTGAACAATTACTCGGCAGAATAGAAAAAGGACGGATTCGTCAATAATCGGAAAGGGGTTAAGCAATGGAAACCAAAACAGCCGCAGTTTCAATGAAAAACGTCTCAAAAACCTTTGGTTCCGTGATTGCCAACGATAAGGTAAATCTGGATATTTACAAAGGAGAAATTCTGGCTCTGCTGGGAGAAAACGGAAGTGGAAAGACAACCCTGATGAATATGCTTTCCGGTATTTATTTCCCGGATGAAGGTCAGATTTTTATCAACGGAAAGGAAGCAGTCATCAAATCGCCCAAAGATGCACTGAGCTTAGGGATAGGTATGGTGCATCAGCATTTTAAACTGATTGATGTACTGTCTGCTACCGAAAATATAATTTTGGGGCTTCCCGGAAAACTGAATCTGAAAGAAGCTTACCGGAAAATAGAGGAAATCTGTAACAAATACGGGTTTGAAGTAAATCCCAAGCAGAAAATATATGATATGTCTGTCTCCCAGAAGCAGACTGTGGAAATCGTCAAGGTACTTTACCGTGGCGCGGATATTCTGATTTTAGACGAGCCTACGGCGGTGCTTACTCCTCAGGAGACAGAAAAACTGTTTCACGTACTGCGAAAAATGCGGGATGACGGCAAGGCGATTATCATTATCACACATAAGATGCACGAAGTAGAATCCTTATCCGACAGAGTCGCAGTACTTCGTGACGGAAAATATGTCGGAAGTATGGCAACCAAGGATACCAATGTAACAGAAATGACCAACATGATGGTCGGACATGCTGTGACTTTAAATATTGAGAGACCGGACCCTGTAAATCCTAAGCCCCGAATTGAGGTGCAGGGACTGACTGTTCGCAATGAAGAAGGTATTTTGAAGCTTCAGGATGTCAGTTTTACCGCCAACAGCGGAGAAATATTGGGAATTGCCGGAATTTCGGGCTGTGGACAAAAGGAGCTGCTGGAGGCCATTGCCGGCTTGCAGGTTACGGAATCCGGTACAATCAGTTATGTGGACGACGACGGAACCAGGGAAATGCTGATTGGTAAGGACCCTCTTAAAATTGCGGAAATGGGCGTTTCATTGTCCTTTGTTCCGGAAGACAGACTGGGCATGGGACTGGTAGGTAATATGGATCTTACAGACAATATGATGCTCCGTTCCTTCCGCCGTGGTCATACTCCCTTTACCGACCGTAAACCGCCAAAACAATTGGCAACGGATGTCGTAAAGAACCTGGAGGTCGTAACACCGGGCATAACCACTCCTATCCGCAGGCTCTCCGGGGGAAATGTGCAGAAAGTATTAGTCGGACGTGAAATTGCTTCCGCTCCTACCGTACTGTTAACCGCTTATGCCGTACGCGGTTTGGATATCAACTCTTCTTATACCATATATGAATTGATTAACGAACAGAAGAAAAAGGGTGTTGCCGTCATTTTTGTCGGTGAGGACTTGGATGTGCTGTTGGAGATATCCGATCGGATTATGGTTCTCTGCGGAGGACAGGTCAGCGGCATTGTAGATGCACGTAAAACAGATAAAAATCAGATTGGAATGATGATGACCAGTATAGGAGGCAGCGAGAACCATGAATGAGAAAAAGAAAGAACCGCTTTTTCATATAGTGAAAAGAGATGCTCTTCCCTGGTATCAATCTATGGGGATTCGTGCTCTGGCAATCGTCCTTGCGCTGATTCTGTGTGCTGTTGTGACTACTCTCACCACCGGAACCAATCCGATTGAAGTTTACAAGTCCATAATTATCGGTGCCTTCGGAACAGCCAGAAAAACATGGATTACTCTCCAGAATATAGCTATTTTGCTTTTAATCTCCCTTGCACTGACCCCTGCTTTTAAGATGAAGTTCTGGAACATCGGCGGAGAAGGTCAGGTACTGATTGGCGGGTTGGCTGCTGCTGCCTGCATGATTTGCCTGAATGAAAAACTGCCCAATGCGCTTGTAATACTCTGCATGGTGATTGCCAGCATTGTTGCCGGTGCCGTTTGGGGTTTTATCCCCGCTTTCTTTAAGGCAAAGTGGAACACCAATGAAACTCTTTCCACACTGATGCTGAATTACATAGCAACACAATTAGTTGCATTTTTCACCATCGTCTGGGAAGTACCGAAAGGCTCCGGAAAAATTGGTATCATCAATCAGAATTCCAATGTGGGATGGTTGCCCCAGATTTTCGGTTCCAAATATCTGCTGAGCATCCTGGTCGCTGCGGTTATCACCGTATTTATGTATATTTATTTGAATTACAGTAAGCAGGGATATGAAATTTCTGTTGTGGGTGAAAGCGTAAACACCGCCAAATATGTTGGTATCAAAGTGGAAAAAGTAATCATCCGTACCATGCTGCTGTCCGGCGCAATATGCGGTCTGGTCGGTCTGTTATTGGTTGGTGGTATTAACCATACCATCACCACCACGATTGCAGGCGGACAAGGCTTTACAGCCGTACTGGTATCCTGGATGTCCAAATTTAATCCGCTGACCATGATATTTTCCAGTTTCCTGATTATCTTTATGGACCGTGGAGCCAGCGAAATTTCCACCAACTTCGGACTGAACCATTCCTACTCGGACATCCTGACCGGAATCATTCTGTTTTTTATCATCGGATGCGAGTTTTTTATTACCTATAAGATTCAGTTTATCAAGAAGCATAAAAAGGAGGAACAGTAATCATGTGGAACTTCTTACTTGCATTTATACCGAGAGCAATTGTACAAGGAATTCCTCTTCTGTACGGCTGTACCGGAGAAATCGTTACAGAGAAATCCGGTAACCTGAATTTGGGAATTCCCGGTGTCATGTATGTTGGCGCCATCAGCGGTGTCATCGGTTCCTTCTTCTATGAGAAATCTGTATCCGGTACTTCGGCCATGAATCCGTTTCTGGCCGTACTGATTCCCATGGTATGCTGTTTGTTGGGATCCCTTTTGATGGGACTGCTGTATTGTTTTCTGACAGTTACTCTGCGGGCAAATCAGAATGTAACCGGTCTTGCCATGACTACCTTCGGCGTAGGCTTTGGTAACTTCTTTGGCGGTTCTTTGATTAAACTGGTTGCCAGCGATGTACCTTCCATTGCACTAACCTCAACCAGCAGTTATTTCAGCAAAGCGCTCCCTTTCGCGGGAAAGCTGGGCTGGTTTGGAAAGTTGTTTTTATCCTACGGTTTTTTGGCATACCTGGGTGTTATCATTGCCCTGGTGGTTTCCTATGTTCTGAATCATACCCGTGCAGGCTTACATTTAAGGGCTGTGGGGGAAGGCCCCAGCACCGCTGACGCAGCCGGAATCAATGTGACGAAATATAAGTATACCGCCACCTGCGTTGGATGTATGATTGCCGGTTTGGGCGGCCTGTATTATGTAATGGATTATGCCTGCGGTGTATGGTCCAACGATGCTTTCGGTGACAGAGGATGGCTTGCGATTGCCTTGGTTATTTTCACCATCTGGAGACCCAATATTGGTGTTCTGGCATCCTTCCTGTTCGGCGGACTTTATATTTTGTATCTCTATATTCCTACCGGTATGGACCATATGGAGTTCCAGGAATTGTACAAAATGATTCCCTATGTGGTTACCCTGGTCGTTCTTGTAGCTACCAGCATACGCAGCAAGCGGGAGAATCAGCCCCCGGCAAGCCTCGGACTGGCATATTTCAGAGAAGAGCGGTAAGCACACTTTCCACCGTAAATCACTTTCATTTCATTGCGCAAAAAGGGCCGCTTATGTGGCCCTTTTACATATCAATATGTAATAGGCGTCCGGTATAAATAACTCAGGATACGAAGTTACATATTGCTCACACGTTATTTTTAGGGTAACTACTTCGTTAGCAGATAGAATAGGCAAGGTGTCGTTAACAATGTCAGAGACAACGCCTTCTTCAGATGATTCGAATCAATACCATGTATACAGCTGTTCCGGCAACAATACTGATAAATGTACTGTGCTTCCACTTATAGCTGGCAGCTACCACCAGTACCGCAATCAATCCCGGAATACCGTTTCCCACAAAATCATTCTTAACACTCCGCAGACAATACACAATCAGGACCGCCATAATCGCGGAGGGCAGTATTGCCCCGAGACGGCTCAACCATTCCGGCATTTTTCGTTTCCCGTGAAAAAGTAAAAAGGGCAATGCGCGAAGTCCGAAGGTTATCAGTGCAGATACAAAAACTGCAAACAAAATATATACTGTCATTTCTCTTTTGCCGCCTTCCGTATTTTTTCACTGTTGTAAAGGACCAGAAGCGCTGAAACTCCAATCAGGGCCGGCAGCATGAATCGGCTCTCCCCAAAAACGAACAGACAAATAAGTCCCATGACAATTCCCGCCAAAGCAGGGAAATGGGTATCCGCCTTTTCCCACTGTTCTATAAAAATAATGACAAACAGGGCTGTCATACAAAAATCGATGCCGTCCATGGAAACCGGAATCAACTGCCCCAGGACACTGCCTGCTACGGCGCCAATCACCCAATAGCTCTTGGAAAGAATCGCAACACGAAACATAACCTGTTGCTTCTCTTTCTCCGGAAGCTCCAACGTACAATTGACCGCATAGGTCTCATCTGTCATGGTATGCATCATATAAAGCTTGCGCCGTCCCATTTTACTGAACTCATCCACAAATGTCAGGCTGTAAAAGGTCTGTCTGCTGTTCATAAAGAATGCAGTCAACGCAATGGTCAGTATCGATGCTCCGGCTGACATCAAGGTTGTCAGTACGAACTGAAATGCTCCTGTATAGACTGTCACACTAATCAGCAGGGAATCATACCACGGAAACCCCGCCTCATTCATCAAAAGCCGTATGCCATTCCCACAAACAGATAACTGCACATAATGGGGACAGATTTTACAAACGCGTATCGAAATATTTCTTTTTTGCTCATCTGTTTCTTTTCAATGCACATATCGTGCATTGTATTCCTCATTGATTTCTTTAATCTCTTTCTTACCATCAATATAATTCTGGTAGATATCCCATGGAGTTCCTCCACCCAACCAGCAGGAAGAACAATTCTCGCATCCCCCACCGCCGCAATCCAAAGCTTTCCTTACAATCTCTTCTCGTTCTTCTTTGGTTGTATCCTTGATCAAAAGGCTCTTCATTTTTCGGTTCCTTTCCATGTAAACAGACGTTAGTCCTGCATCATCCGTCAGATACTCAGGCATCGGCTTACGCTCAAATCCCAATCTCTCATACAAAGCGATTGCCTTCCCGTTATCCGGATTGGGGTCTACCCATACCTTTTCCGCGCCGTTCCGAAAAGCCTCCTCCATTGCATAGGAAAGAGCCTTGGTTGCAATGCCTTTTCCTCTCGCAAATGAGAACAACTTGATATCCATCGCTGCACTGTTTCCATGCTGGCAATCGATTTCATAAAATGTTTCGCCACAATAAAGGTCTTCTTCAAAGATAGAATAATGATTCACCATTGGCCTTGCTGACGATATCCACCGGAACCAATGATTCATCTCCTCATCTGTCTTGTGTAATCCATCCGGAAATCCCACAAACTTCATAACATCTCCGTCTGCCCACAATTCTTTCACATTGGATAAATCATTTATCGTTGTTTCTCTTATTGTAATCATTTCATCAAATTCTCCTTCCTGACAACTCATATATCAGGGCAAATATCTTAAGTACCGGATGAAAGTCTTTTTTGATTATAACATATCCTTCTTGATAATGTTAAGAAATATATGTAACAGGCAAGTCGGTTATGTAGACAGTTTCTATAGAAAATACTGTGTTACTATTCGTTCAGCTTCATTAATACTGAAAGGATGCTCCTGTGTCTCATAAGACAAAATTAGACTAACGGACGGAATAATCCCATTCTCACAATAGATTTTGAATTTTTTACAAGCATGGTTGATATATTCAGCATTATCCATCATACCAAAATGTTCCCAGTAAAAGAATTCTCCCGTCTTAGGATGTCTTATAGTGAAATCGGGATACAGAATAGTACCTTCCAGTACAATTTTTTCCTCATATCGAAACGGTATACCTTCTGCAAACAGGACGCGATCAATCATTGCTTCTGATTTGGACCGAAGCATTTTCCCCTGGGTTCCTTTTATCAACAATTTTTCGGGATAATTTTGGCATCGTTCATAATCGGCATTCCTCCACTCCTCCAGTTCTTTACTTCTTGAAGCGAATTCACCCGCAAGCAATCGCTCATATTCCGGATGTAACAATATTTGTTCTGCTCGGTCCGCTTCTGTCGATGCGGCAACACAAACATATGCTTCACAAGCCTCCAACTCGCATTGTAAATCCTTATGTTTTGATTCATAGTACTTTTTCAGTGCCAATTTTTCAGCAAGCTCCAGCTCTTTCCGCGCAAGATATTGAGATTTACCTTGATTGCTTAAATACCATTTGTAGCGAGTCTCATTTTTGGCACAAATTAAATCTCCTTCCGGAAGTTGCCTCTGAAGTGATTCGAGTTCCATCAATTCTTCCTTAATCCTGTTAATTCTAGCTTTCACAATATCATAATTCTGAAACATATCCTTACTACTCCCTTCTTTTACTTTATGCAGGGTATCGCTCGCTCTTCTTGCCCTCTCATACCCCGCTCGCCTTCCACGGCGGGGTATCGCTCGCTCTTCTTGCCCTCCCATACCCCGCCTCTTCTCTCCCACGGGGTATGGTTTGCTTAGGGGCGGGGTATGGCAGTTCTATTTGGACCATACATACCCCCTAAGTCTCACATCGTCATTCTTTGTCTCAACTATAACTGCGCCACATTGATCAGTCCGATAAGCACTCGTTCCAACTGCTTCCAACCTTTCCAGTGTCTCCTCATGTGGATGTCCGTATGTATTATTTTCACCGCAGGAAATTATCGCTACCTTGGGCTGAATTTGTTCCAGAAACTCCGAAGAAGTAGAATTTCTGGAACCATGGTGTGCCACCTTCAGAATTGTCACATCGGAAATGTCTCTCTCCGCCAAAGCCTCCGTCAAGGCTTTCTCCCCCTCCCCTTCCACATCTCCGGTGAGTAACAGACGAAAGGAACCAAAGTCTGTAAAAACGCACAGCGAATAAGCATTCGCGTTATCGGACGAATAGTCTCTTTCGGGATGAAGACAGAGAAACTTCGCATTGCCGCTTTCCCAGCTCTCTCCGGCAGCAAGGTATGCCAACCGGATTTGTTTATATGTGCCGGCATCCACATTGTCTGCTACTCCATCTATTGTACTTCTTCTGTTCTCGCCTGCCTTTTCTTCTGATTTATTATCATCTCTTCCGTCTGTTGATTCAGTTTTATTGTCACTTGCCGCAGTTATCAGTTCCCCAAACTGTTCAAGTTTTGCTCCGTTTTCTACCGCAGGTAAAACCAGTTGTTTCACTTCTATGTAATTTTTCTCTGCAAACTCCAGCAATTCCAAAATTCCGTTCATATGATCCGTATCCGGATGAGAGACAAAAACAGCGTCCAGCTCGGAAATCCCGTAGTATTTCAGGCAGGGCAGAAGAACATATTTGCCCACGCTGCTTCGGCTGCTGCTCCCGCAGTCAAAAAGATATGTGTCACCGGACGCTGCCTGCACAAGGCAACAGTCTCCCTGTCCCACATCCAAAAATATGACCCTGTCCCGGGATGCAGGTCGAACCGCCAGAATCAATATTGCAGTAATAAGAGCTATGTACTTTATATTCCTTTTTAATCGGGCGAAGATTAACTTGTGAACAATCTGTCTTCTCCTTCTCTGTTCACCTCCATTGACTGCATTAATTGTGTTTTCTTTTATTATGAGATCTTTCCACATTTTTCCCTCCCTCTCCCCTTTGTTCATTTTCAACCTTTCTCCACTCCTTCGGGAGTCTCCGCTTCAACCCACTTCTCTTTTTCGCCCTGTTTCTTTTGGTCCTGTTTCCTTTCGCCCTTCTTCCTTTCACCCTTCTTCCTTTCGCCTTTCTCTTCTTGTTTTCATCTCACTCCGTTTCTTCTTGCCCTTCTTTTTTCTGCTTCTTTTCGTTTCTCCAGTTCCCTTCTTCTCTCCTCACACAATACTATCCCGGTCAATATTCCGTAGTACAATACCACCTGCCACACATGAGGCCGCCCCGGATTCCATGTATGGAAGGGTAATTTGTCAAAAAACGTGCACAGGAATTCATAGCCTTGCAGAATAAAACTGTCAACCTTGGAAGCAAAACCCATTCCCGGAATCAGGCTTAAGAACCCTGCTGCCAAAAGAGGCTTCATCAACGGAAGTATCAAAAGATTTAAGAAAACAGAATACACCGGAATCTCATAATAATTCCAAAGCTGTATCGGTAGTGTGACGAGTGTGATGGACAGACTTGCCATGTATGATTCCTGCAGTTCCCCCGCAAATTTTCTCATCCAGATTTTCCATTGTTTTTCCCCATAATACCGCGCTCCAACCTTCTTCCTCTCCCTGCCGGCCAGTGCCGGATAAACCGAACCGATTCCCAGCACAGAAGAAAAAGACAACAAGAAGCCGGCGTTTTGAAGATAATAAGGATTTTTTATTACCATAGCCGCAGCCAGGATTCCCAGTGCTGTCAGCATATCATAACTCCGCCCCAGGATTTCCGCTCCCATCCTCAGCAGATACATACCGATTGCCCGGCACGCTGAAACCGAAAAACCTGCCAGCATACCGTAAAACAGCAAGATAGCACTTCCTCCTATTGCTGCAGGAATAATGGGTAATCCTATTTTTCTTAACAGCTTGTATAAACCCATGCCGATAATCGTAATATGAAGCGAAGAAATACTCAAAATATGCAGGATTCCGTTTCTCTTATACAAATTCTTTATATCTGCTTCGAGCTCTGACTTGTCTCCTAAAAGCAAAGCGCACATTACCCCCGCCTGTTCTGCCGGTAAAATGCGATTCAGTCTTGCACGAAGGTACTGCTTCAGCCGGTAAGCCGCCTCCCGCACATACCAACGCTTACCGTCCTTTGCTAATATCTCCGCCTTTCGCAGTCTTCCTCCCACACCAAGAGAGCGGTAATAGACGGCTGAGTCAAATTCACCGGGATTTCCCGCAGAAGAAAAAGGCGCAAAGGTCCCCCTTACGACAACATTGCTTCCCAGCGTGATCGTGTCGACATCCTCCGAAAGTTCACAAATCAGTTTTTGTTGAAACCGAATGCTTTGTTCAATTGAATTACTTTGTTCAAATGGAATAATTTGTTCCGAATTACCTGAATTTTGAAATAGATTTTCCGAAAAATAAAAGGTTACTGATTGTAACCGGATTTCTTGTTCGTCCTTAAAGCATACCTGCCCTGTAGCATACAATATCATACCCGGATTTGGCTGTTGTGCTGAAAAGTCTGCAGCAGGGGAACTGTCCCACCCGCCTGCTGCCAGCTTCATCCAGGCTATCACTACCAGGAGCAGAGTCACCGCAAACAGCGGTCTTCTCATATATACCTCCAATCCATATAAACATTCATCATTACATTCCTTTGAATAACAAAAGATCATGTCATACCCAAAGGGCCGAAATGCTTGTCAAACCATATTTAATGTCATAGCACCAATCATGCAAAAACTTATCTTTACATATCCCTCGTCGTCACAATATCCAGATTTCTCTCAAAAGTCGTCGATGTAAACGAAGACGGTACTTCACCGTTGATCAGAATCTGAACCTTGTTGATACTGCTCAATTCTACCAATGAATTGACAATGGAATAAATAGAAACATCCGTAGAAACATTTCCCTGAACCGTTAGGAAATTTTCATCCAGGTTCACATAGCAGATGCCGTCCTTCGTCATAACACTTATAATCTTTGTTGCAGGGTTGATACTGGGATACAAGCCCTCTATCGTTGGTCCTGCAATCAACTCCTCCACCACAAACCGCTCCAGCGGAGTATTTGTGGAATAATGCTTCTCCCTGTATGCCGCAATCAGATTGGTTCCGTCTTCGCTGGCAAAATACAGCTTTACCCTAACTTGTTCATAGGTATTAATTTCATTGCCGTCGTTATTGATAAACTGCTCGGCATTCATCCAGCCTACGAGGCTTCCCATACTGTCATACAGCTGATTTCCCTCTACCGTAATTCCAACATAGGTCACATTGTCCAGCTGGGTCAACGTACGCACGATTGCTGCGCGCACCAGAATCTCCGTTATGTCAGGGAGTTCCAGATAAGCTGCATCCACATCCAGCTGTACCTTTCCTTCCTCACATCGCACACCCAAAAGCTGAAACCCCATGGTAAGAGGAGCCTTGTATTCCAGTTTTTCGGGATTGGTGGAAAGGCACTGAATCAGTTCGTCCAACTGCTCCGCCGGTTCCGTACACTCCATGGCATGGGAATGTACTTCCACCTTCGTTTCCGAATTACTGACATAATAAACCTGTAAAATATTCTCTTCGTCATCCTTTTGTTCCCCGCAAGCCGCAAGCATCAATCCAAAGAGAATCGCCAACAGGAATCCAACTGTTTTTCTCATTGCAATTCCTCCCGCTTCTGAACTGATTGACCGTTATTACCGGCAATATAAGTCAGGGGAATTCTCACCGTAAAACTGGTGCCTTCACCCTCCACGCTGGTCACGGTTATAGAGCCACGGTGCATCAACACGGCATTTTTCGTAATAGCCAGTCCGAGCCCTGTTCCGCCGATTTCTCTGGAATGAGACTTGTCCACACGGAAAAATCTCTCATAAATATGGGGCAGAGATTCCTCCGGAATACCCATGCCTGAGTCACTGACACAAAAGGTAAAATACTGATGGTCCGCGTCCAGTTCCACCTTAACCCACCCGTGTTCCTTGTTATATTTAATAGCATTTTCCACCAGATTGGTCATAATCAGTGTCATCTTTACTTCATCCACCTCAGCAACCACGGGACGCATGCTCTCAAAGACTACCTCCACATCCTTCTTTCGGGCAATGGGCCGCAGTCTCTTTAAGATAAGCTCTGTCAGGTCATTAATATTCAAGGATACAATGTTCAGCTCCTGAACCTTCTTGTCCATCTTCACAAGTGCCAGCAAATCTGTAATAATCTGATTTTCACGATCAATTTCCGACACAATATCTTCCATGAATTCCCTATACAGCTCCGCCGGAGCGTTATCCTGCGCCAGCAGTGAATCAGCCAGTACCTTGATGGAAGTCATGGGAGTTTTCAGCTCATGGGACACATTTGCCACAAACTCCTGTCTGGAATCATCTAATGCTTTCATTCGACGCAACACCTGATTAAAGGCATCCACAATATGCACTGTCTCCACATAGTCCGGTACGGAAATCGCCTCATCACTGTAGCCCGCTTTCACTTCATTGATTGCCTCCGTAACTCTGTTAAACGGGCGAATCAGTACGCGGGAAAGAATGATTGCCAGCGCAACAATGCCAACCAGCATCAGATATTCCAGAATCATTGCCTTACGACTCAGCACCTCCATGGTACTGACAATGGCATCATTGGAAATACTGGTCAGCATTACACCTACAATCGTGCTGGAACCGTCCTCAGAGCCATTGTTGTTTACAATGGGAGTAGTCATCTCTATGTAGCCATGATCCTTGTCATAATGGGACATGCTCTCTCCCCGCAGACATCGAATCACTTCCTCGGATATAATTGTCTTCCCCTCACTGATTCCGTAAGTATCCTTGACCACCTTTAGCGCAGAATTAATCACCATAACCCTGCCTTCGTAGAGATTGGAAATCATCTCAAGCTCCGCGTTGATAACCGCCCTGGACTGCTCATCTGCTTTATCCGTATTAAAGTAATTATTGCTGACCAGATGATTGCCCACAATCAGGAGCTGGTTCTGAACCGTTGCCACACGCTGTTCCACACTCCGCTCCTCATAGTTCGTGAGAATACCGTATCGCATCAGCACACCGGGGATAACGCCCACTGCCAGTATAATGATAAAAATGCGCGCCTGCAGGCTGCGCAGAGAGATAAAATTCTTCAGTTCTCCCCAAATTTTTGCCAACATTTTATGATTTCCTTTTATTCATTCAAAAAATAATAGCCCACACCCCACTTGGTATGTACATATTTCGGCTCACTGGGATTCTGTTCAATCTTTTCACGCAGTCTTCTGATATGCACATCCACCGTCCGTACGTCCCCGGGATAATCTGCGCCCCAAACCAGCTGCAGCAGGCTTTCGCGGCTGTAAACCTTGTTGGGATTCAGCATCAGAAGTTCCAGGACCTCAAATTCCTTGGCAGTAAGGCCGATTTCCTTTCCGGCAATATAGGCTCTCCTGCCTTCGCAGTCCAGCTTCATATCTCCGCTTTCCACCACCTTTGGATTTTCTGCAGGTTCTCCCATAACTCGTCTGGGCTCCGTTCTCCTCATGATGGCCTTGATGCGCGCTTTCACCTCCAGAATGTTGAAAGGCTTCGTTATATAGTCATCGGCACCGTATTCCAATCCCAAAATCTTATCCATGTCGTCACCCTTTGCAGTAAGCATGATTATGGGTACATTGGAAAACTCACGAATCTGTTGACAGACCTCAAAGCCTGTGAGCTTTGGCAGCATGATATCCAAAAGAATAATATCATACTGATTGTTTCGGGCATATTCCAGCGCTTCCTCACCGTCATAAGCACAATCTACCTGCATGTTATCCTGTTCCAGGCTGAAGCGGATTCCCTTAACAATCAGCTTTTCATCATCTACCACCAACGCTCTCTTTCCCACCATATTCTTTACCTCACATTCTGTCATTTTACCGTTATCAGATCACGGATTTTATTGTATACGCTTGTCTTGATGCCGGATACCTTCATAATATCCTCGCAGTTCTCAAAAAGTCCGGAAGTTTCCCTGTAACGAATGATATCTGCTGCCCGTGTTTCTCCGATTCCCGGCAGAGTACAGAGTATTTCTGCATCGGCCGTATTGATGTTGATTAATTTCTCACAGCTGCCTTCCGACTGCAAATCTGTTATAGATTCCTCAACATTAGGGAAATACAGTTTTTCTCCATCGGATACCTTTGCAGCCAGATTTACATAGTCAATGGCAGCATTTACATCAAAACCTCCTGCTGCTTCCAATGCATCTGCCGCACGGCTTCCTTCCGGCAGATATACCACCCCGGGATTTTTCACGGCTCCACACACATAAACACAGATTTCGGTAAAAGCTTCCTGTACATCGGTCTCCAACCCTTCTGTCTCAATACCGGAAACCGGAAACTCCTCTTTTCCGATCAGCAGCACATCTTCCTTCCCGGAATCGCATCCGCACATCAGACAACACAAAATAAGGCTGCAACATGCAACCCGCATTATTCTTTTTATCACCATAGTCCCTCACTTTCAGGGATTGCCTCTCTATGCTGATTGACCTTATTGTAATGGAATCAGAATATTTTTACAAGTAACTTTTCCAAAAATTCATTACTTCCACTTGAAAATAATTATCCCAATGATTGCCACTGCCATACCGATTGCTTTTCTCCATTCCCAGGCCTGTTTTTCCACACCAAACCACCCCAGAAGTTCAATCATATATGCCACCAAAAGTTGTGCAACGACAATCAGCATTACAGCTCGGGCAGGCCCCAGCATATCCATGCTCTTGATAACGGTATAAGTGATGAAAGCACCGATGGCACCGCCAAGAAGCATATACTTGGGTTGTACCCGTAATACACCCATAAGGTTACTCCTGTCCGTACATAACCACGCGCCAAGGCATACCAGCAGAGCAGTGAACTGCACAAAAGCGCTTGCAACCCAGATGGTTGATGCTTTGGTAACCTGCGTGTTGAAAACACCCTGTATGCTCATTAATGCTCCCGAAATCAATGCAATAAAAAAACCAATCATGAGATACACTCTTCCTTTCCTTTTCTTATCAGTGTATCCTGTGATTGGTTATTTTATGCGAATTTGATTACTGTATGGAATCCGACTGGAAGGATAACAGAAGCTTAAGTTCCTGCGTCAGCGCCGTTACATCTCCTCCGTCCCAAACCTTTGCAAACAGTCTCTCCAACAACAGCCAGTAATTTCCGGTTTCCATCATCTTAGGCAGCGGTACACTTTCCGCATACTCCATCTTGAAAATCTGCAGTGCTCCGTTGTCTGTATCGGCAGAAAGATTTGCTGACACTTTTCCGGTCTTCTCATATAGTGAATCTGCACACTCATCCACCAGATATGCGGCAAATTTGTTTGCCAGCTCCTTATGCTGCGAATAGCCGTTGACTGCCACCGTATATGTCACAGACATGGAACGGCTTTGAAGCTCACCGCTCACATCAGGCATCATCGCAATACCATAGTCAAAATTCAGAGTTCCCTCCTGCCTTGCTGTCTCCAACTTGTTTACCACATCAGTTGTAGCAATGGTAAACACGGTTTTACCGTCCATGAAATCCTGAATCACCGAGTCATAATTCACCGTATCGGATTCAATAAAGAAAAATTGATTCAACGCCTTGTAAACTTCAAGGCAGTTGATGGTTTCGGGGTTGTCAATACTGATATTGCTCTTATCATCCCCTGCATCTCCACCCACAATCATATAATTTCCCACAATCCAGTAATTGTAAAAGATGTCCGATACATCCCATTTCATAATACCTTCCACGCCTTCCGGGACATCAAAGGTATCGGCTATATTCAGAATATCATCCACGGTCTTCGGAATGGCTTCCTGAAAATATTCCTCTGTCTTTTCCGCCAACAGTTCCTCATCCACCCGGATTCCGTCAGAGCTCTCCGAAGGCTCCTCATCCTCGCTTCCGTCTCCCAGCAGCTCCTTTTGGGCTGCCTGGGATGCCCATTGCGCCAGATAGGTTTCATTATATAACAATGCACTGGTCTCAAAGGAAAGAGGATATGCCACCTGTTTTCCGTGATAGGATACGGAATCCAATGCAGCAGCCGGAAAATGTTCTTCATTGCAAACACCTTCCACATCATTTATCTCCACCGCAAGTCCGGATAAATATGCCTTTTCCAGAGAATCATGGCTGATAATATAAACGTCCGGAAGCTGCTCTTCCCGCACGGAAGCCTTGTTCAGTGCCTCAAGGTACTCACTGTCAGAGGTCAACACGGGAATCACATGTACTCCCTCTCTTTCTCCGAATGAAACCGCAGCGCTGTTTACAAAATTCGTCATAGATTCATCGGAATACCAAAAATAAATGGTATCCTGTCTGTCAAACCAGGACAGATGCCTGCCGTCCTCCTCTGCAGTTCTCATCTCCAACGTACTTCCGTAAAAAACAGCGACAGCCATAGCCAGTACGGCTGCCACTGCTATCAGTCTTTTTTTTAAATGCATACCTTTACTCCTGCGTGATACCTCTTAAACAATGCATGTGTCCAAAATAGAAATCATTTCATCCACATTTTCCTTCGTTATCACGAGAGGCGGCACGAAGCGGATAATATTTGCTCCGGCATTAATCAGAATCAATCCCTTATCCATGGCGCTGTTGATGATATCTCTCACGGGGCGGTCAAATACCAGCCCCTGCATCAATCCGGCACCTCGTCTTTCCACAATGCAACTATGCTTTGAAGCAAGTTCATCCAGACGTTTTTCCAGATAGGGAGCTACCTCTCTCACATTCTCTATTATATGGTTCCGTTCGAATAAATCAAGCACTTTTTCCACCGCAGCGCAGGCAAGCGGGTTTCCGCCATAGGTTGTACCGTGGTCTCCGGCTTCCAGAGAATGCTGTCCGACCTTCTCCGTCATGAGAAATGCTCCCACAGGGACACCGCAGCCCACAGCCTTTGCCGTAGACATAATATCCGGCTTCACACCAAATTTCAGCCAGGCAAACATATAACCCGTTCTTCCCATACCGCATTGAATTTCGTCCAAAATCAACAGAATATCCCGTTCATCACAGATGGAGCGGATTTCCTTTAAGAACTCCTCTTTTGCAGGTACCAGGCCACCCTCACCCTGCACTGTCTCCAGGATAATGGCACAAGTTTTGTCGGTCAGCTGCGCCTTTACGCTCTCAATGTCATTATAATCCGCAAATTTGATGTTTCCGATTAACGGTTCAAAGGGTTCACGGTACTTTGCATTTCCCGTGACAGCCAAGGCTCCCATGGTTCTGCCGTGAAAAGAATGATTCATGGCAATGATTTCGTGATCCGTACTTCCATCCTTAAGGTATGCATATTTGCGGGCAGCCTTTAAAGCGCCCTCCACTGCCTCCGCACCGGAATTGGTAAAAAATATCCTGTCCATTCCGGAGGCTTTCTTTATCTTCTTTGCCGCTTCAATGGCAGGCACATTATAGTAATAATTGGAGGTATGAATCACCTTGTCAATCTGGTTCTTCAGTGCATCATTGTATTCCCTGTTATTATATCCCAGTGCGAACACGGCAATACCCGCACAGAAATCCAGATATCTCTTTCCCTCTATATCATAAAGGTAAACGCCGTCTCCCCTGTCCAATACCAGTTGATAACGATTATAGGTGTGAAGCAGGGCGCTTTCCGCCTCTTCAATATATTCCTGCATACTCATGTCGTTTCCTCATTTCCGAGAACATAGTTTATGTGAGCGATTGAGCCGTTCTCTGCTCTCTAATCGTTTTCCGTGCAGAACCGGTCTCTCTTTTCTCCCGTTGCCAGATTATCATCATCTGCGATAATTGCTGTTCCGATACCCTGCTTAGTGAAGATTTCCAACAACAGACAATGCGGTACTCTGCCATCCAGAATATGTACTCTTCTGACACCGTTTTTAATGGCAGAAGTACAATTATTCAGCTTAGGAAGCATACCTCCGCCGATAAAACCTCCGGATATCAATTCCTCGGCTTCGCTGGCTGTCAGCCTGGAAATGAAGGTAGACTTGTCATTGATATCCTTGTAAAGCCCCTCAATATCCGTTAAGAATGCCAGCTTTTCGGCATTGACAGCTTTCGCTATGGCACAGGCTGCATCATCCGCGTTGATGTTGTAGGTAGCAAAATTCTCGTCCATTCCGATAGGTGCAACAATGGGAAGGAAATCCTTCTCCAACAAATCATAGAGCACCTTGGGATTGACCTCCGTAATTTCTCCCACATAGCCGATGTCCTGTCCGTCGGAGTACTTTTTCTCCACTTTCAAAAGGCCGCCGTCCTTACCGCTGATACCTACAGCCTTGACTCCAAGCTCCTGCACCATGGATACCAGGCTTTTATTCACCTTGTTCAATACCATCTCCGCAATTTCCATGGTTTCCTCATCGGTGACACGAAGACCGTTTACAAACTTTGCCTCCTTGCCGACCTTGCCCACCCAGCGGCTGATTTCCTTGCCGCCGCCGTGAACAATAATTGGCTTAAAGCCCACCAGCTTCAAAAGCGTCACATCCTTGATGACATTCTTTTGCAGTTCTTCATTGCTCATGGCGCTGCCGCCGTACTTCACAACAATAATTTTACGGTTAAAACGTTGTATGTAGGGAAGTGCTTCGATGAGAACTTCAGCTTTCTGCAATACTTTTTCCATGTCCTTTTCCATGATAAAGATTCCTTTCTTATGTCGGTTTATTGCTGACTCACCCTTGTCCCGTCAGCTCCGGTAGTCCGCATTGATTTTTACATAGTCATAGCTTAAGTCACAGCCCCACGCAGTAGCCTCTGCTTCTCCCATGTGCATATCTGCCAGCACGGTCACCTCCGGATCGGAGAGAATCTTCGTTGCCTCCTCCTCGCTGTAGTCAAGCGCTGTACCGTTGCCGAAAATATGGATTTTTCCGCTTTTACTCTCGAAATACAAATCCACATTTTCCGGGTCAAACTTTGCGCCGGAATAGCCCAATGCACAAAGGAAACGTCCGAAATTGGCATCATGTCCGAAAATTGCCGCCTTGGAAAGGGATGAGCATACGACGGATTTTGCCAGGGTTCTTGCATCTTCCTTGCTCGCAGCCCTCACAACCTTCGCCTCAAACAGACAGGTTGCACCTTCTCCGTCCCCCGCCATCTTTCTTGCAAGGAAAACGGTAATATAATCCAATGCCTCACAAAAAGTCTTGTAATCCTCACCCTCTGCCGTAATTTCATCATTTCCTGCCTGACCGTTTGCCAGCACTAACAGCGTATCGTTGGTAGAGGTATCTCCGTCCACGGAAATCATATTGAAGGAATCCACCACAGCGGCACTGACAGCTTTTTGAAGCATGGTCTTGGAGATATTGATATCAGTGGTCACGAATGCCAGCATGGTGCACATATTGGGGTGAATCATTCCGGAGCCCTTGCACATGGCACCCAGTGTCACGGTCTTACCGCCGATTTCGATTTCCACTGCAATCTGCTTATGTACAGTGTCTGTCGTCATGATAGCCTTTGCGGCATCCAGCCCGGACTCAGGCGACGCGGATTTGGCAATTGCAAGCTTCTGAATTCCCGCACTGATTCGATCTATGGGAAGCTGCATACCGATGACACCGGTGGACGCTACCAGAACGGAATCTGTGGGAATTCCCAAAAGTTCTCCCGCACACTTTGCCTCCGCTTTACAATAATCCAGCCCCTGTTTGCCGGTACATGCGTTTGCAATACCGGAATTCACAACAACAGCCTGTGCATACGGTGACTCATCCACAACTTTTTTATCCCAAAGTACGGGTGCAGCTTTTACAATATTTGAGGTAAAGGTTCCGGCCACTTTGCAGGGAATCCGGCTGTAGACCAGTGCCATATCCTTTCTGTTCTGATACTTTATCGCAGCTTCCACACCTGCTGCCTCAAAGCCCTTTGCCGCGGTTACACCGCCATCGATTATCTTCATTTTACTCCATTCCTTTCTGCCACAATCATTTTCCCGTTGTTTTTATCTATCCTGTCTGCTCCGGTGTTTGTTCCGATTTCAGGTTTTCCGGCACGGTACACCATATTTCATCTATTGGTTAAATGCCGTTATGTTCGCCTCGTTCAACGTAAAATCATAATAATTCAAATCTTCCCGCTTTGTCCAGCCGATGGTCCTCCAGAAAGCATTTCCTACATCATTTTTCGTAAAAGCAATCAGACTTACCTTGTTAATTTCTTCTGCTTTCAGTGCGTTCATACAGTGTACCACCATGGCTTTTCCGATGCCCATGCGTCTGTAATCCTCTCTCACACATACATGGTAAAGACAGCCTCTTCTACCGTCATGTCCGCAGAGAATGCCACCCACGATATCACCGTTCTCCGCCACTGCCACAACGCTGGTATAAGGATTTCTCTTTAAGAAGCGTTCCACACCCTCCCTGGAATCGTCAATGCTGCGGATGCCAAATCCGTGAATGGTCATCCAAAGAGCCTTCAATCCGTCATAGTCCTCCGCTGTCATCGTCCTGATGGTATATGTTTTCGTGCTCATATTTCCTTCCTCTCACTCATGATATCTGATGTTGCTTCAATACTATGGGAAACAGGGGACCATTTCCAGGCCCTCGCTCTCCGGAAGTCCGAACAGTAGGTTCATGTTCTGAACCGCCTGCCCGGCTGCCCCCTTTACCAGATTATCCAACGCACCCATCATGATAACCCGTCCGGTACGCTCATCGATTACAAAATTGATGTCAACATAGTTGCTGCCCTCCACCCATTTTGTCTCAGGGCATACCCCCTTCTCCAGAACACGGACAAATTTTTCCTTTTCATAATACTTGTCATATACCGCTTTGATTTCCTCGTAAGCTGGCAGACTGCCGTCCTCTTTTTTCTTCAATTTCGCGTACTCTGTAGCAAGAATTCCTCTGTTCATGGGCACAAGATGCGGCGTAAAATTGATGGTAACTTTACAATTTCCCGCAAAGCCCAGCTGCTCCTCAATTTCGGGAGTATGCCTGTGATTTGCCACTCCGTACGCCTTCATATTTTCATTGACCTCACAGAACAGGTTCGCTACTTTTGCTCCCCTTCCTGCTCCCGACGTACCGGATTTTGCATCCACAATCAGGGTGTCCACATCAATCAACCCTTCCTTTACCAGAGGATAAGCCGTCAATATAGAGCACGTGGTATAACAGCCGGGGTTGGCAACCAGTCTCGTCTTGTCTGTAATTTTGTCACGGTTGATTTCACAAAGTCCGTATATTGCCTCCTTAATAAACTGCGGAGACTTATGCTCAATGCCGTACCACTTCTCATACACCGCCACATCCTTGATGCGGTAGTCTGCAGACAGGTCTACGATTTTTACCTTTGACAGAATCTCCTCGGTGAGAAGCCCTGCCAGAAAGCCTTGGGGCGTCGCGGTAAAAATCACATCCACCTGCTCCGCCAGCTCAGCAAGATTGTCGTCTTTGCAGACATCCTCTACAATTTGAAACATATTCTGATACACTTCGTAATATTTCTTGTCTATGTAGCTTCTGGAGCCATACCAGACAATCTTTGCATCTTGGTGGTTCATCAGAATTCTCACCAATTCACCACCGGCATAACCTGTCGCTCCGATAATTCCTACCTTTATCATGATAGTAACCATGCCTTTCCGTACCCGCAGGCTTTCTAAAGCGCCCCACACAGGTACATGTTTTCTGATAATTTGTGGCCTTATGCCGGTCTATCTCTCCGATTCGTACCGGGTTATTTTGCCATCTTTATGTTATCATACCACTTTTTGTATAAATGTCCACTACTTTTTTCATTTTTATGCACCTTTATAAATATTGTATGTTTATTTATGCATTTAATATTGAATAATCATGTTTTTAATGCATATTTATAAAAACAGCTTGCATTTACATTTTTTCTGTTGTATAGTGTACTCAACATATTTTACGGAGGTTATTTCATTATGAAAGAAAAAGTAATTCTTGCTTATTCCGGCGGCCTTGATACAACCGCTATCATTCCCTGGCTGAAGGAGAACTTTGACTACGAAGTTATCTGTGTCTGCGTTGACTGCGGTCAGGCAGAGGAATTGGACGGTTTGGAAGAAAGAGCGAAGTCCTGCGGTGCTTCCAAGCTCTACATTGAGAATGTTATTGACGAGTTCTGTGACGATTACATTGTTCCCTGCGTACAGGCAAACGCAATCTACGAGAACAAATATCTGCTGGGCACCTCTATGGCAAGACCTCTGATTGCCAAGAAACTGGTTGAGATTGCCCGCAAGGAAGGTGCCACCGCCATCTGCCACGGCGCTACCGGAAAAGGCAATGACCAGATTCGTTTTGAGCTGGGCATCAAGGCGCTGGCTCCCGATATCAAAATTATCGCAGCATGGAGAAATGACAAGTGGACCATGGATTCCCGTGAATCCGAGATTGAATACTGCAAGGCTCACGGTATTCACCTTCCCTTCTCCGCAGATTCTTCCTACAGCCGTGACCGTAATATCTGGCACATCAGCCATGAAGGTCTGGAACTGGAAGACCCTGCAAATGAACCGAACTATGATCATCTCCTCGTTCTGGGAACTACACCCGAGAAAGCGCCCGACGAAGCCGAATATGTGACCATGACCTTTGAAAAAGGCGTTCCCACTTCCGTCAACGGCAAGAAGATGAAGGTTTCCGAAATTATCACCGTTCTCAACGAATTGGGCGGAAAGCACGGTATCGGAATTGTAGACATTGTAGAAAACCGTGTTGTCGGCATGAAGTCCCGTGGCGTGTATGAAACACCCGGCGGAACCATTCTCATGGAGGCTCATCAGCAGCTGGAGGAACTGATTCTGGATCGCGATACTTACGCTATGAAAAAGGAAATGGGCAGCCGTTTTGCAAGTCTGGTTTACGAAGGGAAATGGTTTACTCCTCTCCGTCAGGCAGAGCAGGCTTTCATCGAAGAGACACAGAAATATGTAACCGGCGAAGTTAAATTCAAGCTCTACAAGGGCAATATCATCAAGGCCGGTACCACATCTCCCTACTCTCTGTACAATGAGAGCATTGCATCCTTCACCACAGGTGAACTTTACAACCATCACGATGCGGAAGGTTTCATCAATCTGTTCGGACTCTCCTGCAAAGTTCGCGCAATGAAGATGCAGGAACAAGGTGAAGAGTTGTTCTAAGGCGGTAGAATATGCTGTATAAAATACTCATCATATATTTACTTATCATTAATATTATAGGTTTTGTCTTGATGGGAATTGATAAACAAAGAGCCATCCGGGGTGCCTGGCGCATCTCGGAGGCTTCTTTGTTTCTGACGGCTTTTCTGGGTGGAGCTCTTGGCTGCACCCTGGGCATGCACCAATTCCGTCATAAGACAAAGCATTGGTATTTCCGCTTTGGGTTACCTGCCATTACCCTGGTACAAATTCTTCTGCTTTTTCTTTTTTTTAAACAATAAATATGGTATAATTTTTGTGAGCAGAAAACCAAGTGGCGCCGAATGATTGATGTATTATCGGACGAAAGGATGAAACACTATGCATATTGCGCTTTGTGATGACAATGTAGCCGACCGAAAACAATTTGAACGTTTGGTAAAGCGGGAATCTGACCGGCGGGCCGCAACAGATGGAACCTTGTTTGTGGATTCTTTCGGAAATGCCGACTCTCTTCTGACGAATCCCATGCAGTATGATGTATTCTACATTGACATGTGCAAAACTCCGAATATCACAGGTGCCGATGTGGTAAAATCCCTAAAGGACAAGGGAGTAAATGCCCCCATTGTCATGTGCTGCTCCAATATCAATTACAGAGAACAGGACTTTCCGGAGAATGTTATCTTTCTGGATAAACCCATTAAAGCTGACGAACTCAGTGCAAGCATTGATCATGCCCTGAAAATTATGGAACAAGCTGTTCCGCTGATTGAAATCCGGGTAGAAAAGGAAACCCGATATATGACAGAGTCGGACATAATGTATGCCGTGGAACGCGGAAGAATGCTGGACATCTTTTTGCAGGACGGAAGTATGATTTCCATTCTCGACAATGCTCAGAATCTCTTTTCCCAATTGGAAGGATTTCCTGTATTTTTTTCTCCCGGTATGAAGGTTGTTTTAAACGGCAGATACATAGAACAAATTGGTTTTTATAAGGTTACCATGCGTGGTGGAAGAACTTTTCATGTTTCTCACGGATGCATGGCATACGCAAAAAAAATGTTCAATGAATTTCATCCCTGCTGAAATTCGCGTCGTAAACGTACATTCAAAAGCCGCAACATCACACTCATGTAAGGGTGGTGCTGCGGCTTTTTTGATTATCAGTTAAATATGGAAATTCCGTGTCTTATTTTGCGAAACACCTTATAGAAGATAACCGCAATAAGAGAAATAACAATGTACATTGTGGAGACAAATCCGGCAACTCCTCCAATGATGATAATAATCCATAATCCGATATTCATGCTTCTTCACACTCCTTTTCCCCTGTCTCCTCTTTTTCTTCCGGGTTTCTCTTTTTACCGCCCAGCTCGTATATACAGCCTAAGATTCCACCGCCGATTGCGATAATCATCATGACTGCAAAGACTATTTTTTCTACCATATCTTTTCTGCCATGCATTGATGCATGGTCCTCCCCTTCGCTCAAAATTACATTTATCATTTTTTGCACGCAAAATAGACGCTTTCTTTCAAGCGTTTCCTCAGGCAATCATATGGCAATTATGCTTTTTTCCCGTCCTTGTGGTGAATATACTTAAGAGTTCTGTGCCTGTATTGATTGTCACAGGCCGAATAAAGAAAAACAGACTTTTCCCGAATATAAAATCTAAAAAGAAGTACTGAGGGTATCAGGCAAAGAAACAGCCACCAAACCGGTCTGGTTCCGGTCGAAAAACGTGTGGAAGCGCGAAGCACAATCAAATCCTCCAGCTGACTGAATACGCTGTGCTCACGATATAAAACCGTTTCCTGTCCGGAACTTACTTTCTGAAAGCTTACACTACTGATTGTTACACATTCCAAAGGGGAATCCATGTGGATTTCATCCACATGCATCCCCATAGCAAACAATAATAATGTTATGAGCAGGCATAAAGTCCTGTGGTAAAAGACATTTTTTCCACTCATTTCTACTCCCGACTGTTCCCGTTCATTTTTGTTATGCTGTTCCAAATACTCTCTTGGAAATCTAACACCAATATAGCACATTTTCCCGAAAATACAACTCAATGATTGAAAAAACAAGCTCTTTCATTACGCAGTCACAATGATTCCGCCATCGTTAGCATACATACTGCTGATTCCCCTGGTATTTAAGATAATGACTTTCGTAAACCGAGTTTTTGCCAAAAGCAGTTTTTTCATCAACTCCGCTTTTTCAGGCGCATTACAATGACTGATAATCAGGCACCTTTCTCCTACATTCCGCAAATCTTCCACCAACAGATCTCCCAACCTTGCCAGCGCCTTTTTCATGCCGATACACTGGGATTTCTGTACAATCTTTCCCTTACATCCCGCCATAATGGGCTTTATATTGAGCGTAGAAGCCACCAACGCCTTCACCGTCGAAAGTCTTCCGTTCTTACGTAATGTTTCCAGATTGTCTAACACAAAATAAGTAAAGACATGGTTACGGAACTGCTCCGTCTTCTCCACAATTTCTTCAAAAGGAAGTCCGGCTTCTTCCAGTTCCATGATTTTCAATACAATCTGAGTCTCACCACAGCTTGCGGATTCCGAATCAAACACATGGATTTCCTTTTCACCGTACTCCTCCTGATATAGCTTCACTCCCAACATGGCACTGTTATAACTTCCGCTGAGTTGGGAGGAAAGAGTCACAACATAGACACGGTCAGCATCCGTTTTGAAAGAATCCATATAGCGTTCCGGTGACGGGCAGGCAGACCTGGGACATACGGGAGACGCCGCCACCTTGCTCAAGAAATCCGCCTGGTCAAAATTTTCATCATCCATCATATGATAGTCTCCCACAAACAGCTCCAGCGGTACCCTCTGCAATCTTTCATCCTTCAACAATTCTTCAGGCAGTTCACAACAACTGTCTACCACAATCTTATAACTATAACTCATAATGTCCTCCACATCCGCCAGTTTTATTTTAGAGTATCGAAAACTTTTACACATGGTTTTCATTACCACATCAATACTAGCATACCATTACCGGTTTGTAAAGTATTCATCCACCATTTTTCTTTCCGGTGCAACACTTCCTTGTATACAATTTGTCTTTTTTATACTATACTAAAAAAGGAATCAACATACTTTCAGAATAGAGGAAATATATGACAGCAGTTCAAATAACTTCCATGAAAGACTTTATGAATAAGCTTTTACTATCGGATACTTTCGACTGTTTTCTGCTGGAGGAAGCGGTCGTAGGCACTGCCAATACCTTCACCATAGACGGACATATCAACAAAGAGTTTTTTTCAGGTGAAAATACAGAAATTTCATCCTCCGCCAAAGCTTCCGACAACAAGGAACCTCCAACCTCCGGCAGGGACTTTCGTCCCTGGAGCGAAATAAAAGGCTTGTGCTTTGACCTGATAAAGGGAAAACGTACTCCCCTATTTTTCCGCTTTGTATTACAACTGATGCCGGAAAAAGCTGCCGCTCTTTTGGAGAGGGAGAACTGTGATGTGGATTCTTCCCAGATTAAAGCTCTTGTTTTGAATATCCGTTACGACGGAACAAAAGCCGTGTTGACCACAGGTATCTCCTTCCATACCTTTGTCATGTCAAAGGAACCCGATATCATCTGGGACAAAGCATTGTTAAAATATCTGGATGGTAACGGAATTGAATATTCAAATTGAAAAATGAATCTGTCGGTGCTATGATGATTTCGGCTTAAATTTTATTTGTCTGACAGGAGATGACGGAAATTGCAAACACAGCAGAAGTATCTGAAACAACTGGATGTTTCCTGGTCCTACAGGCTGGCAAAAAAAATGGAGCTTATCTGCTCTAACCCCAAGCTCGGCTATCGAACCGCAGGCTCTGTCGCCGAGCTCGCTACCGGGGACATGCTGGCTGATACAATGAGAGATATCGGCTTTCCGAAAATTTATAAGGATGCCATAACTGTAGATTCCTGGGAATTTCAAAAAGCTGAGCTGACCTTCCGCGACTGTAACGGAACCGGAAGAACAGTACAGCTGGGTGCTTATCAGACGCAATTTGTGACAGACGGCCCGCAAAAATACGCGCTCATCTATCTTGGAAAAGGTACAAAATTTGACTATGAAAACGTTGATGTTAAGGGCAAGCTGGTGTTGACCGATATCAACCAGCGTGACGAATGGTGGATTAACTATCCGGTTTATCAGGCATACTTAAAAGGTGCGGCTGCCGTAATTGCTGTACAGTCCGGCGGCTATGGCGAAGTAGATGATGCGGCTTTAAATGCACAGGATATTGCCGGACCCTGCGAGGCTCCTGCTTTTTCCATTTCCCGCCGGGATGCGGCCGCTTTAAAAAAAGTATTGAACGAAGCAGGAGAAACAGAGGTATTCTTTGATGCCGTGTCACAAGTGCAAAAGAATCAAACCACCTACAATATCGTAGGAGAAATACCCGGCAGACACGCCGAACGCCGGATTATGCTTTCGGCTCATTATGATTCCTATTTTGATGGATTTCAGGATGATAATACTGCTATTGCCATGATGCTCTGCATCGGAAAGACCTTGTTGGAAATCGGCTATCAACCGGAAAACACTCTGATTTTCTGCGCTATGGCTGCTGAGGAATGGGGTGTCATAGATTCACAGTTCGACTGGTCCACAGGTGCCTACGAACAGGTATTTACCGTGCATCCCGAATGGCGCGGAAGCGTCATTGCGGATTTGAACTTTGAACTGCCGGCTCTGGCTCACGGAACCCGCGCCAGGATCCGCAGTACCAGAGAATATGTTCCCTTTCTGGAAAGCTTTTTGGAGGAACTGCCGACACTGACCCCTGCTTATCCGGAGGAGACACGGATAACAGCCCCCATAGAGACCTGGTCTGATGATTTTTCCATTGCGATCGCAGGAATTCCGTCCATGGTCAACGATTTTACCGGTGGCAGTTTTATGGAAACCAATTATCATTCCCAATTCGACAATGATGATTATTACGATGGAGACGTCTATCGGATGCATCACGAGCTGTTCGGACTTCTCTTGCTGGCTTTCGACAAGACAGCGGTAGCACCATTGTCTTTTTCGGATGTTTTGACCGAAGCCGGCAGACAGTTGGATATCGCCTGCTGCGAAATGTGCAATGCAGACGGTCAAATTTTTCTGGACACTTTACAGGTTGCAGCCGAGGCAGGTCAAATCGCATATCAAAAGATAGAGGAAATAAACCGGGCATATCTGAAACTCAAAGAAGAAAACCATTTGTCGGAAGCCGAAGATCTGTTTTTCAGGTACCGCACCATGGAGCAGGCGCTCCTCGCCGCTTTTCAAAAGGAACAGGATACCTTTGTCCGTATAGATTGGCATGGCAATGTTTTGTTTCCCCACCGTATTCTGCAGGATCATCTTCAGTTGCTCTCCGGAGCTGTTAAAGACTTAAAGGAAAACAAAATTTCTGTTGCCTTGCGCAAACTTTATCAGATAGACAATAATTCTTATGCCTTTTCCTTTGAGAAAGATGTCTACGAACATTTTACGGAAAATAGCCTGAACCAGCCAAAGGACCGCTTGAAATGGGGATATGGACGGGTTATCGGCCACGAAGATTTATTTGACGTGGTATCCGGCCTTCTGGACAAAGAAAAAAGCAATACTTTCGACTGTTCTGCCGAAATTACTTTTCTGGAAAATGCTTACGACAGACAAACGGTTCTGTACCGGAATGAAATCATTAAAATGACAGAAGCAACAAAGGAAATACAGCGGCTATTTACGGAAGCCGGAAAGGATTTTTATGACTAGCAAACAACTTTATCAGGTACAGCCGGAAGATTTGCCGAAACTGGAAGAACTTTTAACCAAATGTTTTTCTCTTGACCCTCTCTATGAAGAATTGATTCCGGACGAAAATGTGCGAAAGCGTCTCATGCCGGAGCTGTTTACCTGTGATATGACGGAATTCTACGAATCCTGTGAAATATTTGCAGACAGTAAAGAGCTCAACGGTATATTGGTTGTCTCGGACGAAACAGAACCGTATCACTTGCTGAAATACTACCTTAATGATGTGCTGGCCTCTCTGCGCACGGACGGATATTTGATTAAAGAGGATCATTCCCTGAAAACTCTTTTCAATTTCATACTGGGACGGGATTATCTGAACTCTGCATGGACCGACCAGCTGCATCAGAAAAACAGAATGCATATCATCTATCTTGCGGTAGATCCTGAAATGCAACACCACGGAATTGCGGCTGCGCTGGTGGAAGAAGCCATCCGCTATGCCGACGGGCATAAAATGATGATTTCTCTGGAAACCCATAATCCCAAGAATGTAGCTTTTTATCAGCAATTCGGATTTAAGGTGTTCGGTGTAATGGAAAAACACTTTAAACTCAAACAGTATTGCCTGATTCGGGAAGCACAGTAAGCAGATCGCTATTTCATTTTTGATTTAAAGAAAAAACTGGCAATATAGCCAAAAATCAAAGCCGCTGCGGTTCCCACCGCTCCGGCTTTAAAACCGCCGGCAAAAAGTCCCAAAAATCCCTGCTCCTTCACCGCTTCCTTTACACCTTTCATCAGCACATTTCCAAAACCCAGAAGCGGTACGCTTGCTCCTGCTCCCGCGAACTCCTGAAAGGACTCATACCACCCGAATACGCTGATGACTGCTCCGGTCACCACCAGGAGCACCATAATGCGCCCCGGCATCATCTTTGTTTTCTCCATCAGAATCTGCACAAGAGCGCATATCAATCCGCCTACCCAAAACGCATTTACATAATCCATACGGCATACTCCTTTACATCTTCTCCACAGCCTGTCTCCCGTTTGGGGTCATAACCGCTGTAGTGAAGTTTTTCTTAGTTTCTGCTGCTTTTGCTTTTTTATGTATTTTCCGTCTCTTTCTTTTTTAAATGAAACCATTTTGCCGGAAGCTGTACCAATATGACTGCCCCAAAAACGAGAATGCAGCCCGCAATCTGTCTCTCCGTCATCGTCTGATCGGTCTTTAAAAAACCTATCTTATATGCAATCCACCCGGAAATCGTGGCGAACACAGATTCCAGACTGAGCAAAAGTGCTGCCACCGTAGGATTCACACCGTTCTGCCCCACAATCTGCAGCGTATAGGCCACACCACAGCTTAAAACTCCTGCGTACGCAAGCGCCCCTGCACCGCCCTGCAACTGTTGCCATGTTGGATTTTCCAGCACAAATGCACCTCCGGTGCAAAGGAATCCACAGACCGCAAACTGAATACAAGAGATAATTACCCCATCTGTCTTCGGCGAAAAATAGTCCACAAGCAAAATATGTGCCGTAAACACAATGGCACAGAAAAATACCAGAAGATCACCTGTTCCCAGCACCAGGCTCTCCGTCATACACAGCAGATACATTCCGGCAGCCGCCATTACCGCTCCGATCCAGACAATACCCGGAACCTTTCTACGGAAGAAAACACCGGCGATAGGCACAAAGATAATATAAAGGGTAGTGATAAATCCCGCTTTTCCCACGGTTGTATATTGTAACCCATACTGTTGAAGGGTACTGGCCACAGTAAGTGCAAGTCCACAGAAAAACCCCGCCTTTACCGTAATATTCCAATCAATTTTCTTATTCTTCGTCCCCCGGATTCTGTCCCGAATCAGGATATAACTCAGCAATACAACGGCTCCAATCAGAGAACGGACACCGTTGAAGGTAAGCGGTCCCATATAATCCATACCCTTACTTTGGGACACAAACGCCATACCCCAGATAAATGCTGCCAACAGTAAAAGAAGACTGTGTCCGAGCTTTTTATTTTCTTTCATTGTAAATATCTGTCCTTTCCCACTGTCGCTTATCTGCCGAAAGCAGACAGTAGTCTTTTTATTCTTCATTCAATATCTGTTTGGCAATCTCCGCCACGATTTCCCGCAGCATCTTTCCCTCACACGAAATCACCACATGGGCATATTGTTCATAGAGCGGAATCCTCTCCGCGTATAAATCTCTCAAGGTTTGGCCCGGTTGCAGGGTAACACCTCTGGCATTTAAATCTCCCAGACGGGCTTCTATTTCTTCATAGGGCAGTTTTAGGTATACCACAGTGCCAATCTCCCGCAGATGTTCCATGGCTCCCGCTCCGTAAACGGCACTTCCGCCTGTTGCGATGACGCTTTTATGAAGTGTCAACGAAGCATTCACATCATTTTCAAGCTTCCAAAAGCCCTCTACTCCTTTTTCTTCAATCAACTCATGGAGCAGCTTTCCATATCTCTCCTGAATCACCAAATCGGAATCCACAAAACTGTAGCCCAGTCTTTTTGCCAGAACCACCCCCACCGTACTCTTTCCCGCACCGGGCATGCCGATTAGTACAATGTTATCCTTCATATTCTATATATCCTCCATTATGTGTATCACAGTCTTCATCTCATTATAGACGAAACATCTTCAGCTTCGCAAATCGACATAACAAACGCCGCTCTTTCAAGCGGCGCTGCCTACTCTCAAAAAATCCTCTTCGCTATGATTACCTACACTTCCGCAATCACTTCAACCTCGCAAAGTACATTCTTGGGTAATGTCTTTACAGCCACACAGCTTCTGGCAGGCTTCTCGGTAAAGTATTTTGCATAGACTTCGTTGAAAGCCGCAAAATCTCCCATATCCGCCAAAAAGCAGGTTGTCTTTACAACTCTTGTATAGTCGGTACCCGCCTCAGCCAGCAATGCACCAATATTTTTGCATACCTGTTCAGCCTGTGCCGAAATATCTCTGCCTTCTATTTCGCCTGTGTCCGGATTGATGGGAATCTGTCCGGATGCAAAAAGCATGCCGTTTACAATGATGCCCTGAGAATAGGGTCCGATTGCCGCAGGTGCCTTGTCTGTTGAAATTTTTCTTAACATATGTCTGCCTCCTTTTTCGGCTGTCTGCACATCGCTGACAGTACATGAATTGTCACGGTTACTTTGTGATACTTACTTCGTCATATCCACTTCCGGCTCGTCAAACTCCGCTGTCACATAAAAGCCTCTGGAATTTTCTATTACATCTGTCACAACGCCTTCCCGGCTAATCAGCCGATACCGGAAAGGAATATTTGCGGACATGGCAAGGGAAGGGTCGATTACATAATAATAATTACTGGGCAATACGCCCTCCGTAACCGTAATCTTCTGTCCTGCCTCCAGCAGTCCGGGCCGCTCCATCTTAAACTCCATTTTTCTCATTTTTAAGTCTCACCCCGGTTCTTAAATACCCGAATTAAGACATATTGTATCAACATCAGTCCCCGATTGCAAGATAAATCGAAGGGTTTCTTCAAATCTGTAATCCACGAACTGTCTCTCAATGAAAGTGCATAAATAAGATGTGCTCTAGGATTTTATCTCTCCTACAAGATAATCCCGTAATCTTTTTAGGTCAGCCTCAGGAAGCATGTGTTCCTCACCTTCAAACCACACTTTCATTGCAAGTTCCGGCAGATACTTCAAGTCCTCCGGAACAGTATTGATCATCCAAAGACCGCCCTCATATTTTGACAATATTCTTTTCTCCTTTTTAAAGGATAAAATTCTACCCAGTATCAAAACATTGCTTGTAAGGTATCTGGCATCATAATCATGAAAATCATAATCCTCGATATCAGCACTGATTGCCGACCAGAAATCTTCATCCGAAACATCCGCAAATACTTCCTGTATTTCCTCTCCATACAGCACTATGCCACATTGCTTAAGTAACTTGATATAGCCGGTTACATCTGCATCAGGAAATTCATGGTCTGCCACATACACCTCAGTATCCGGATTTCGAAACCTTTCAAGATATTTCTCAGTCCAGAAATCACTGTAATGAAATACACAGTTCCCCGGTGTCTTCCAATTTTTTGCATCAATCTGTTTCACTGCGGACATCTCAAGAGGACGCGGACTTCTATCAATTTCTATGATATCCCCGGCGATTTCAAGTTTCGTTACCACTTCAAGGGAGTCCCTGACAACCACAAGTATATCAATATCTCCTGAATTCGGATGAAATGCATTAAGTGCAATTGAGCCATGTAAATATACACCAATCAAATTATCACCTAAATGCCTTCTCCAGATATCCACGACATTGTTAATCTGATTCAATATCTCAAATGGTAAATCTTTGTATCCAAGCAAATTACTCATAACATAGTAACCCCCATTCCGTTTTTCATTCACCCACAACACTTGTATCATTGCATCTGTAGGATGCTGTCCATAAATCCATCTGGCATGAATATTCATGTCTTTTGTATGCGTAATTACTTCTATATATTTCTCTCTTACCACGGCAAGATCGCTAGCCAAAACCAACTGCATATTTCCTCACTTCCCCTAAAACATACAAATTCGCCATTCTGTCAATTACGAGTCATGGGGACATCGAGTCACGAGTCATGGGGACAGGTCCCTTGACTCTCCCCTTTAACTCTCTGTTCACCTTCAACATCTTTCACAAAACTCTTACCTTTTCTTTTCCACTATAATCACATGATTACTTGCCCCTAATATGGATTCTTCACGGGAAGATATGCAACTGTCAAATTAATGAGAAAAAACAGCCCTGTATAACGTCCCTCACTAAAGATTTATCGTCACGCAGAGCGTCCCCAATCATGCTACCGTCAGATTTTTCACCCAGCGCTCTTTCTTCAGCCAGATGTAGGCTGCTATTACCTTCAAAATGTCCACAGACTTTACAAATATATACATTGCGACAGGACCTATTGGTGTTAAAAGTGCAATCAGGAATGTCGACGGGATGATAATCAAAGTTCCGATTCCGTCAATCCACATCCCCATTTCCGTATCTCCTCCTGCCCGGGAGACGGCAAACTCTGTATTGTTGAATACCCACAACGGCATAAACAGAGCCATAAAAGTTACCATATCTCTGCAGATTGCCTGGGATGCGGCACTGAGGGAGCCAAATACAACAGGAATCAACAGTGTTGTCGCAAGGCCAAAGAAGCATACACCGATGCCGAACAGGATGGAGCCGGAGAATAACCACGTTTTCTGCTTTCTTGCCTCATCCAACCTGCCTTCGCCCAGAAGCTTTCCGATGATTACTCCCGTAGCTGTGTACACTCCGCTGAATGCCACGAAATACAAATTTGCGATGGCAAAGCTGGAGCTCATTCCGGATACAACATCCGCCCCACCGCGGCCGTTATAAAGCGCTGTCGTTACTGTTTCGGACGCCACCCAGATTAACTCCGAAAAAATAATCATTCCGCCCTTTTTCAGAATATCCCGGAACAATTTCCAGTCAATGCTTCCAAATGTCTTAAGGGTAATCAGGAAAGGCGGCTTCGTCTTTGCCACATAAATCAAGTAAATCAACATCTCAATTACACGCGCAATAATCGTTGCAACAGCTGCTCCTCTTACCTCAAGTCTGGGTGCTCCCAGATTGCCGTAGATAAACACCCAGTTGAAAAAGGTATTAATCAGAGTTGCCGCTACAGATATCAACAACGGAGCTTTCACCCGCCCGATTTCTCTTAGGGAAGATGCCAATATGGATGAGATTACCATCGGCAAACCGACAAATCCCATGAGGAACATATATTGTTCTCCCTGATCAAGTATCAGGTCAGCCTGTGTATTACCCATAACCATCAGGCTTAACACTGTACGCGGTATAATCATGCTTACAATAATATAGATAATAAAGGCGGCTCCGGTTACAATGATTTTAAAACAGAGCGCCTGCTGCATCCCATGCTTTTCTTTTGCACCAAAATACTGGGTAAGGAAGATTCCTCCCGCGGCACAAATGGCATTTGTCAATACCATGAAGACAAATAAAATCTGTCCGGCAATATTAACACCGGACATTTTCACATCGCCCAGTCCGGACACCATAAAATTATCAATCAAAGACACCAGATTCTGTATCAGACTCTGCGCCATTATAGGCAGTCCGATTGCCAGTGCTGATTTATAGAAGGCTGCCGGACCGAACCATCGATACTTTTCCTCTTTTATTTTGTTCATATACTCTTTTCCCTTCCGAGATTATGGGGACAGGTCCCGTGGCTCCTTTCGGGTTCATATTGAGTCATCTCTTATCTATCCGGAAAACTCCTTCATTTCTATTCTATCCCATTGACGATTCTCACACCAATACACTTTCCTCTCAGTTGCATCAAAAACCATCGACACAACTGTGGGACAAACTATTTGCGAACAAGCTTTTAGTATGTCGAAGCAATCTCGTACATTAAAAGTTTCCGTAGCCTTTGAAAGCATCTCTTCCGCTGTTCGATATCGATCCACTCCCATCCATGGGTGCTTTTCACTCTCCCCTTTGAATGGTGAGAAATTCGTAAGTACCACAAACTCTGGTTTCTCATAATACTTATAGCCCTGGCCCGGAATAATATGTAGCACATTTCCTTTTGCATTAGAGAGTGCCGACATAAATGTTACTCCCGGTATGCTATAAACCATGCTACTTTCAGCAATCGATTTTATCTCTTCAAAAGTTTTCTTCTGTAGTAATAAGTCGATATCAAGCATCATCGAAATGGGGGCATCTGCTTTTGGATTACTTCTTTCATCATATGGATGACACGTAGGCATTCCCACAAAATCTCCTCTTGAATTTGCACCAAATAAAGGTAGCCATCCTTCCTTTTTATCATATATTTCAATATAAACACCGTCATCGGTAGCTCTGACCCTATGTATCATATCAAGAATATCCAAATTCCATCCTACCAATGTTTTTCCTTTATTTATCACAAAACTCGTACACATAAACTCCTCCCCAAAATCCATTTCTATCAAAACTATTGGTTCTGCTGCACACACTGAATATGAATCATAGACCTATGCCGGTGTTATTATCAAAAGAGGTCCCAATCGCGGTACCCAGGCACATTCCAAGACACATCCCCTCTGCTCCGTAATCGTCGCTCTTACTTTCATTCTTCCTTTTCCTTGCAGCACTTCTGGCAACAAATATGGCCAATAAAAGTCCCATTGCAATCCACGGCAAAGCCGCCCGAATAAACTCAAGTATGTTTTCCATCATTCATCCTCCTTCAATTGATATAATGTCCCAGTGACTTTCCGACTAATTGCCTCTTTTCCAATAATTCCAATGTATCCCCTTCCCATAACCGATCTTTTCATAGAAAGGATCTCCTCCGCCGGTCATATGTGTTGCGCCCAGCGCTTTCATGGTATGATAGTGTTTTGAAAGTGCAGCAGATGCAAGCCCTATCTTTCGATATTTTGGAATTGTACAAAGCGGCTCCATATACGCAAGTTTGTTTTCCGGTACCCACCACATTCCGGAAAAACATGCATATTCCTCATTCTCATCTGCAATAATTATGTCATACTGATGTGTGGAATGAGGTGATGGCGCAAGAATAGAACCTATCACCCCCTTGAATGATTTTTCAGGAGTCCATTCAAAACTGTTATCCTGAATTTCCCAATTTTCAAAAGGGCCCTTTTCTCCATGGTTAAAACCATACCAGAAACATTTTGCCAACTTAACCGGATCAGTTTTTGCCGGTTCTACAAAATGAAAGCCATCCGGAATTTCAAAATTCAGTTCGTTCTTAAAGTCAAACTCTCTGTCTTCATAATCAAACACATTTCTGAATCCTCGTTTTGCCGCAGCTTCCATCAGAAATTCCTGTCCGTTAAATAAAATGAATTGCTGCTTATTATCGAAGTTCGGCATATTATGAATTGCATAATCAATCATTTCGTCCGCAAGATATTCGTAACCCGGACGAACCTTGAAATAAATATCCGTCACCGGTGCTTCATTAAATACGAAAGCTACAATCCTGTCGCCATCAAACCAAAATCGATTTAAATACTGATAAGAAGTATCCATCCACGATGATTGTATCGCGTACTCAAAAAATGGAGCTGCTACTCCGCCACCTCTGTCCTTGTCATATATTTCCACAAAAAAATCCCAAACAAGATTTATATCTGTTAAAATCTGAAATTGTTTTGTAGTAATATTACTCATCTTTGCAATAACCTCCCATTCTAAGAACGATACAAAATTATATTTTTGCAAATTCACCATTCACATGAAGTACCAGTCCAAATTTACCTCCACGGTTTCACTCCATCCAGCCATCCCCTGCTTTTCCAATATTCTTTCTCGGAAGGTGATGCTCCCCAGTCAGCCTTTTGCATTCCTCCATAAAACCAGAAAAGAATAAGGGATTTGATACCAACTTTCACTGTTTTTTCCCCGGACAATTTTGAAGCCAACCGGTCCATATCCTTTTCGATTTTTTCTTTCTTCTTATCAGGCACCATATTCCAGTTCATTGCATTGACACTGATTCCATATCTGGTTACTTCCGGAATTCCCCAATTCAACAGATTATTTGCAACCAGCTTATTTGCCTTACCGGCACCTGCTCCTGCTGCAGTTGAGATTACAACCGCACGTTTTTTGAACATTTCCTCATATGGCTTATGTGTTAACCAATTTGTAAAAAACAAATCCAGAAATGCCTTCATAGGTGCACTTGGCATCATGCAGTAATTAGGTGTTGTCAATATCAGAAGGTCGGCTGCTTTTATTGCGTCATCAATTGGTTTTTTATCTTCCCAAAACGGACACTTTTCTCTACTTTCAAGACAGCCGTAACACCCTGTGCAAAAATGATTTAAGTCCTTTGGCAGGAAAAATTCTTTCACTTCCCATATCCATATTGATAGCAGCTACCTGCAAACCTTTCTTTCACGCCTAATATGTAATCGGTGTCCTAAACAGTGCACTCAATATACAATCCGCCACGAACACAACGAAAAGCACCAGACAGACAATGCGAACGATTTTGGTATTTATCCTTCTAACCATGCTCTCCGCTTTCGGTTCCAGCAGATAGTGGAACACAAGCCCCATAACGGCAAAACTCATCACACTGCGCAAGCAGATGATTCCATCAATGTTCCACAGCAATCCTCGGTAATCCCAAAGACGCATTCCGAAAAACCGGATGGAGATAACGCCAATGACGTATTCAACAACACCGGTGACCACAGCACAAAGGAAAAACAGCAAAGCCGGATGCTTCTTCATTGGTTTTATGGCATAAATTCCTAAGGCGCCAATCCCGTAAATAGGTAGCCAGGGACCATACAGAATTCCCCTATTCCGCAACATACCTTCTGTGAACCAATAGAAGATTTCCTCGTAAATCCATCCCGCCAGACAACCGATCAGGAAGATTAAAAATAAGTAACACTGGCGATTTATTATCTCCGTTTTTCTCTCTGTATACATGCACTTCTCCTTTTCTCTTTTGAAATATCTTACTATGGATTCCTTCTCTACTTGCCATTTTCTTCTGAAAATGCTGCACCCCTTCCGATATTACTGTATGATGCCAAAGGGCTCTCTTCGTGGCAGAAGAACCGTCCCTGTCAGCAAGTGGCTCCCTCCTCTGCATACACCTTTGCAAAGTGTTCAAAATGTTTTCTGATTTTATAAAGCACCTCTTCTTCTCTCTCCGGCTGTCTGTCATACATATGAATCAGAAGAGAAACCGGTGC